>JAEYRV010000055.1 GCA_023435305.1 Bacillota bacterium | reverse complement strand
CGTGTTCTTCATCAGTAATCACTCCTGTTTGCTCTTAAGTTGTGAAAAACTGCACTCGCAAAAACCTGGATGTCTGTTTGTGAATAACTGTTTTATGTATATGATAAAATTATACCATATTGGAATATATGTATATAGTAAAATTAACATTCATAACAAGTTGAAATATAAATCTTCAATAAACAAAGCGCTATAACGGGTAATAATGGAGCAGGGTGCACAGAATTTGAGGTTGTGGGGAAATAATGCCATTTGCAATAGCCATAACATTATGGGTAACAGTATTATGTACACTTGTTATATAATACATTCAATAAATACATCGGAATTTCCCCATAACGCAAAAAATTGTGCACCCACATATCTGCTTCATTTTTATTTGATTTTCATATATACTAATAAGGCTATATTATGAGAAATGGTGATGTAAAAGAGTATGAAAACAACTGCCAACGATAGAACGAAATCTATAATATTCCTCGTAATAACAGCAACCATGTGGAGCCTTGGAGGACTGCTGATAAAGTCTGTAGATACCAATCCGCTGGCCATAGCAGGTGTGCGAAGCGGCATATCCGCGGTCATTATACTGGCAGCGACAGGAAAGCCCAAGCTGAATTGGTCGCTTGCACAGATAGGAGCGGCATTGTCCTATACTGGCCTGGTAATGCTTTTTGTGGCGGCTACTAAAAATACCACAGCGGCAAATGCAATACTGATCCAATATACGGCCCCAGTGTATGTTGCTCTTCTTAGTGCATGGATTCTCAAGGAGAAGGTGAAGCTGCTTGATTGGTTGACTATTGCCGTTGTTATGGGCGGAATGATCCTGTTTTTCATGGACGGACTGAGCCTGGAGGGCGTATTGGGAAATGTATTCGCCGCAGCCAGCGGTATCTGTTTCGCGTTCTTCGCAGTCTTCATGCGCATGCAAAAGGAAGGTTCACCGATAGAGTCAGTGCTTCTGGGAAATATTTTTACCGCAGTGATTGGTATGCCGTTTATTTTTTCTGATATGCCCAGTACCTCGGGATGGCTTTACCTTGTGGTATTAGGTGTGGTTCAACTGGGTATTCCTTATGTCCTGTACTCCAAGGCAATAAAATATGTCACTGCCCTTGAAGCCAGTTTGATACCAGTTATAGAGCCTATGCTCAACCCAGTATGGGTGTTTCTGTTTATTGGCGAGGTTCCCGGCCTGTGGTCACTGGTAGGAGGAGTCATCGTAATCACGGCAGTTACAATACGGTGTGTCATTCCGCTTCGCGATAAAAATGTCGTAATTAAAAGCAGCATTGATGCATGACAAAGCGGTCCTTTGTGATCAGCATCTGCTGACAAAGCAGTCCGGTAGTATGAACCCACTTTTTGTTGTATAATTGTTCATAACGCAACAAGTGAATAAATTAACCTATAGGAGGAACTCGGGAATGGCAGCACTCAACACCGTACAGATTACTGTACTGCACTGGTTCTACAGCAGTTATATGAAGGGAGAACCGGCATCCTATAAAGGGTCTCTGGAGCATTTTGGGCAGGTCCTTCGCATACCTGATCCGATGAATGTTCTGTTATCACTGCTGGATATGAATTTGATCAGCATTAGTAAGAATAAATTTGAAGTATCTATTACCAAATCAGGCATTCAAATGATTGAGAGCTTGAAAAAAAAGAGATGATGTCCTTCTTTGTTCCATCGGTCCTGGTGACGGTTATCTTCAGCCAGATGCCAGAAATCCTTTTCTCTGAAGATCCGATATGCTTTTCCCCATAGAGGTCAGGAAATATTGCCAGAGCGCTCTTGTTATCTTCCAATGTGCCTTTATTCATCGGCATGGATGAGATTGTGGAGGATGGAGAATACTCGCCGTATCTTGTCATCGGGAATTCACATTTGCATGAATGCTTCAAACTTGATGAAGTAGTTATCAAGCAAAAAAATGGTTGGAATTGTATTTTCGTATTTTCTGCCACCATGCGACAAATGTAATTTTATCGTGGCATATAAATATGCTCCATGGTAAAATAAAGAATATGAGAGAATTAGTTCAAGTATTTTTTTATCAATGTCAGGAAGCCGAAATCAGCTGCATTTAGGTGACTGAATTGGAATGGAGGAAATATGCAGGAATTTGAAAAATTGGGGACATTTTATCTTGGTAAGGAACTGGATGCGGATACAGGAAAACGTGGAAATGATTATCTGCTGTATGATTCCAAGGATCTCACGACACATGCTCTATGCATTGGCATGACCGGCAGCGGTAAAACCGGACTCTGTATAGGCATGCTGGAAGAAGCCGCAATCGATGGGATACCAGCCCTGGTCATCGATCCGAAGGGTGATATGACGAACTTGTTACTGTCTTTTCCAAACCTTGCACCCTCTGATTTCACACCCTGGGTCAATATCGAGGAGGCTCAGAAGAAGGGACTTTCCCAGGAAGAGTACGGCGCTGCTCAGGCTGAGCTCTGGCGCAAAGGACTGGCTGAATGGGAGCAGGATGGCCAGCGGATCAAAGCTATGCGTGAGAAAACTGACCTCGTGGTTTACACACCCGGCAGCACAGCAGGCAATCCACTATCGATCGTACGTTTGTGTGCTCTGCCTTCTGCTGCAGTCAGAAATGATATAGAAACCCTGAATGAACTTGCATCCGGTACTGCTGCAAGCCTGCTCGGATTGCTCGGCATTGACGCCGACCCTATCCAGAGCCGTGAGCATATCCTTATCTCCAATATTTTGATCAATGCCTGGGGAAAAGGGGAGAGTCTCGATCTTGCAGGACTGATCGGATTGATCCAGAAGCCGCAGTTCACCCAGATCGGAGTCATGGCGCTGGATTCGTTCTATCCCGAAAAAGAGAGATTGTCTCTCGCGCTTCAGTTCAATAACCTTCTGGCATCCCCAAGCTTTGCATCCTGGATGCAGGGGATTCCACTGGACATAGACAACCTTCTGTATACGGAAAACGGAAAGCCAAAGATATCCATCCTTTCAATAGCACATCTTCCAGAAGGTGAGAGGATGTTTTTCGTCTCTCTGGTCCTTAACCAGATAGTCAGCTGGGTCCGCACTCAACCGGGCACCTCCAGTCTGCGGGCAATGCTTTATATGGATGAGATATATGGTTATTTCCCTCCCGTTGCCAATCCTCCATCAAAGAAGCCTCTTCTGACGCTTCTGAAGCAGGCGAGGGCTTTTGGCCTTGGTATCATGCTTACAACACAGAACCCCATGGACCTTGACTACAAAGGACTTGCAAATATCGGCACCTGGTTTATCGGGCGACTTCAGACCGACCGTGACAAGAAACGTTTGATGGATGGGCTTGAAGGCGCATCACTCAGTGCAGGCAATATATTTGATCGACAGGCGATGGACAAGCTGCTTTCCAGCTTGAGCAGCAGAGTTTTCCTGATGAACAATGTCCACGAGGAACAGCCGATCTTATTTGAGACCAGGTGGTGTCTGTCTTATCTGCGAGGGCCTCTGAGCCGTCCGGAGATACAACTCCTGTCCAGGCAGCAGACAGCAGAGGCAGCAGCGCCAGCAGCGCCGTCTGTGACAGTGCCAGTTGTGGCAGCGCCGACTTTTTCAGTGCCGCCACAGCCATCTGAACCGGCGGCGCCGGAAACAGCAACGCCTTCCGGCGTTTCACGTCAGGATACCGTGCCGCAGCTGCCGGAAACCGTTACCCGGACCTTCCTCCCATACCGCGGAAGCGGTGACGGAGTGGTCTACAAGGCGTCTCTTTTAGGTCTTGTTACTATTAATTATGATGATAAAAAGAATGGGATTTCACAGTCTGTCGAAATGATGAGGCTGACTCCTATCAGCGACGGCCTGATTCCTGTAGATTGGAATCAGAGCGAGGTGCTTGAGCTTTCAGTGGACGAGCTTGAAGCTTCCGGCGCACCAGGAGCAACTTATTTGCCGCTTCCTGCCGCCTGCAATAAGAAAACCAGCTATACAGCCTGGCAATCACAGCTTGTAGAGTACATGTTCAGGAATTCCAGCCTTCAGCTTTATCGAAATGAATTTCTTAAAAAGGTATCACGTCCGGGCGAATCCGAGCGGGACTTCAAAGTGCGTCTGCAGCAGGAATCAAGGGAAGCTCGGGATCAGGCTGTTGAGAAATTGCGTGAGACCTATGGAGCAAAGATAGTAACTCTTCAGGAGCGCATACGCAAAGCTGAACAGGCGGTCCAGCGCGAAAAGGATCAGGCGAAGGATGCATCTCTGCAAACAGCGATCTCACTGGGCTCCACCGTTCTTGGCGCATTGTTCGGCCGTAAGGTGATCAGTTCAAGTAATTTGAGCAAAGCTGCGACAACGGTCCGCGGAGTGAGCCGTCAGGCAAAGCAATATGGCGATGTAGGACGTTCCAAGGAAACAGTCGATGCATACCGTGGACAACTGGCTGAGCTTGAGAAACAGCTCCAGGCTGAAATCGATGAAATCACAACCAAACTCAATGCAAAGGCCGAAGATGTCAAAGCATATGAAATCAGACCCCTGAAGCGTGACTGTGTGGTCAGGGCCCTTTCTCTGGCCTGGGTACCGAATTAAGGAGGAAATGTGACGGCAGGAGGACGACACCGTGCTTAAAAGCCGGATTCTTAAGCAGTATTTTGGATATGACTCGTTTCGGGAGGGGCAGGAGGCTTTAATCAACAGTATTCTGAACGGCAGGGATGTATTGGGCATCATGCCGACAGGAGCCGGTAAATCGCTTTGCTTCCAGGTCCCTGCGCTGATGTTTTCCGGAATTACGCTTGTGGTGTCTCCTCTGATCTCACTTATGAAGGACCAGGTGCAAGCCCTTGTTGCCAATGGAATTCCTGCGGCCTATATAAATTCGACCCTGTCATATGTTCAAACGGTGAAGGCCATCGAAAATGCCAGAAACGGCAGGTACAAAATAATATATGTAGCCCCGGAGAGGCTTGACATCCCCGAATTTCTGGAGTTTTCACGCGAAGCGGATATCTCGATGGTTACTGTCGATGAAGCCCATTGCGTATCACAATGGGGTCAGAATTTCAGACCAAGCTATCTGAAAATACGTGCCTTTGTTGAGAAGCTTCCCAAACGGCCGGTTATATCTGCGTTTACTGCAACGGCAACCAGCGGGGTAAAGGAAGATATCATACAGCTTTTAGGCCTGAGAGAACCTCTTGCTATGATTACAGGCTTCAATCGTGAAAACCTGTATTTCGAGGTACAAAAACCGGTTGATAAATACCGGACGGTTATCAGCTATCTGAAGGGCAATCCCAATAAGAGCGGAATCATCTATTGTTCTACTCGAAAAACAGTAGAAGAGGTTTGCCACAGACTTATTAGCGATGGCTTTAATGCAGCCCGCTATCATGCCGGCCTGACAGAAAGCGAACGGACGGTAAACCAGGATGATTTCCTCTATGACAATAAGACAATAATGGTCGCGACCAATGCATTTGGGATGGGGATTGACAAGAGCAATGTTTCCTTTGTCATTCATTACAACATGCCAAAGAATCTGGAGAGCTATTACCAGGAGGCAGGGAGAGCAGGCCGTGATGGAAGTCCCGCCGAGTGCATCCTGCTTTATGGCGGACAGGATGTTATAACAAACCAATTGCTAATCGAAAGTGCGGCTGAGAAGGACGATCTGGATCCGGAAATACTGGAAAGAGTGAAGGAGAAAGACCGGGAGCACCTGAAGCAGATGACCTTCTATTGTCATACATCAGATTGCCTGCGGGAATACATTCTAAAGTATTTTGGCGAGAGGACGGCTAATTATTGCGGTAATTGCAGCAACTGCAATGCCAATTTCGAGGAAACGGATATCACTGAATACTCGAAGATGATCCTGTCCTGTGTTGCCAGAATGAATGGACGTTTTGGTATAAAAATGGTGATTGATACCCTTAGAGGCAGTAAATCAGAAAAGGTTCTAAAATTTGGTCTGGACAGGATAAAAACCTATGGTATCATGTCAGGGGTCAATGAAAAGCGGGTTCGTGAAATCATCAATTATCTGGTTCTCAATGAATACCTGCTATTAACAAATACTGAATTTCCGGTCGTAAGAATTGCACCCAGGTCAAAGGAAGTATTGGCTGATCGTGCGGAATTGACCATGAAAACAGTAAAGGAGCCTCAGATTGAAAGAAAGGCTGCCGCATCGGCAGAAAGCCGGAAAAAGGCTGGAAAGCATCCGGCAAATAAGCTGAATATGGCCGTGAAAGAGACGGAGAAACAAAAAACAGCAGTGGATCCGGAGCTGATGACAAGGCTGAAGGAACTCCGGCTGAAACTGGCTCGGGAAAAGAATGTTCCTGCGTTTGTTATTTTCTCGGATGCGGCATTGTATGACATGTGCAGCAGAATACCCACCAACGAGGATGAGTTTTTGCAGGTGTCAGGTGTAGGCAGAGTAAAGCTGGAGGCCTATGGAAAAGTGTTTCTTGATGTAATTAACAATTCAGGTGATTAGTATTGTCTCCACATGATATATCACATTTTTCGCTTTAGAGGACGATGATTGCCGTTTCTATCAACGACCACGACAGAGTCCAAAGTAGACTGCAGATTGCCTCGAAAAGCCTGAATATACTCTTGGCGCAATTGCTGCTGTTCTTCCTTCTCCTGCTGTGTAAGACCGTCTGTTTTTGACTTTTTGGCCAACCAATTGATCCTGTCTATTTTCTCCTGGTTCAATACGCGATCTCATCCCTTTCTGTATTTATTGCAGCTGATTCATCTTGCCCGGAGGATATCGATGATCCAATCGCTTTCCGGCAGCGGAAGGTCAGGCTGGATCGCCAGGTACTCGGCTACACCCTGGATCGCGCCCCAGAAAACCATTATGAGTGCAAGGGGATTGCCGGGCCTGATCTCTCCGAGTGACTGTCCCCTTTCAATAAGCGGGATCAGCGGGCTGAATGCATCAAACTGGACAAGAAGCTTTTTAACGCTATCCGGAAGGGAACCTGAGTTGATTGACTGCATCATCAGCAGGAACATTTTTGCCGTGAAGGTTTCGGTTTTCAGTGAACGCAGGATGGTGTCCGTTATAGTTTTCAGCACCTCAAGAGGAGTACCCTCTCCTATGGAGATCTTAAACACTTCTTCCGGGCCGCTCATACCTATTTTGATCAGTTCCTCATACACACTTTCCTTGGATTCGAAGTAGTTGAAAAACAGTCCTGTGCTGATATTCAGCTTCCTGGCGATATCGCGGATCTTCATTGCCTCGTATCCGCCGCTGATGATCATATCAAGACTGCAGTTGAGAATCTGACGCCTGCGTTCTTCAGATTGCTGCTTCCGTTTGTTCATATAAGCCTCCTGAATTCCTTTATATCATACTTATTGCGGTTTGTCACCCCGCCTGTGCAACCCGGCCGGAGGCCAGGAAGCTACAGGAGGAGCAGGATGACTATCGCCTCTTTGTGATGGCTTCCGCAGCTGATTTTCCGCTTTGAACGGCGGTACACAGGCCTCCTCCCGGAGTTGTCCACTGACCGGCCAGGTAAAGTCCCTTAACTCCGTCGACCGACTTCCTGATATTGGTCCTCAATGCAGCCGGAGTCGGTTCGAAACCTTCATATGACCCCTTATATACATTCGTATAGCGCAGGTAGGTCGCTGGAGTGGAGATGTCCAGCACCCGGATGGATTCACGGAAGCCGGGATATTTCATGTCCAGTATATTGGTCACTTCATCTGCAAGCTTATGTTTCATGGCCTTGTACTGTTCCATGTTTTCGTTTCGCAATGTCTGCCAGGAATCCAGCCTGGAATTTATCAGAACCATAATACTGCTGCAGCCTTCCGGCGCAGAAGAGGGATCAAATTCAAGTGAACGGACGAAGATGTTTTGCTCTTTGTAATCCGGTGCGGCGCTGACACCCTCAGGAGAATGTACGAGGACGGATGGAGGAATGCCGAGGCGGCGATCCAATCCATACGAGACATAACAAATCGGGGTGAACAGCTCGGAGGATTCCAACATTTTGTTCAGTTGACTGTGAGGATATTTGCTGCCTAACATCTTATTCAAGGTATCATACATATCGCATGCGGCAATCACCGCATCGGACGCATGTGTGCATCCTTTGGAGCGAACGCCGGCAGCCCTGCCATTCTCGACTATGATTTCATCCACCCTGGAATTGTAATGGATCGCACCTCCAAGTGCCTCATACTTCTTCACCATCCGTTCCACGACTTCATATGCTCCGCCAAGAGGGTACCCTGCATTTCCGGCCAATCGAGTCCCAAGCATCATGAACAATGCTGCTGTGGAATAGTTTGGGGACATCAGCATAAAGATTATGGATTTCAGATCCGGATTACTAAAGCGTTCCACATATTCTCCGACAGTTATCGCGGAAAATTTTCTTACCATATTTATGAATGGCATGTTCTCCTTCAGCATGCGAAGCAGTCCGAAGAAGCTTCCAGGGGAGCCTGCGGGCATTTTCGATGCCATTAGCTTTTCGAGTTCTCCGCAAAATTCATCGATTTGTTTGCTGTCCTGGGGAGAAACCTTAAGCAGATATTCCTTGAAGGCGGGATAGCGCAATGGGATTTCAATCATTTTGCCAGCTATATCGTATATTAATGACTCCTCATTGAAGATCGGCGTATCCGCGGTCAGTGCATCAACTTCGCGGTACAAGTCATTGAAGGAGTCTCCCGGCTGCGTTCCAACCATCCAGTGGATGCAGCTGTCAAATCTGTGACCCTGACGTTCCCAGGCGATACACACGCCGCCGGCCGTACCCGATATTTCGAAGATCTCTGTTTTTATGCCCTTCTTCTGTAAATGGATACCGGCACTCAACCCCGTGAGTCCTGCTCCGATGATAATGACCTTATTTTTCATTTCCATGCCCGTATGGCAGATTCTCAGCCATACTTTCCTTTCATTATTTTTGTGTACAGCGGTGTTGCTGTAATATGTCCTATTATAATGAACATGTGCTCAATGAACAATTGTTCAATAACATTATATTCTCACCATGGCTTGTCTGTCAATATGTGACAAAAGAAATTCTTAATGATTTGCTAAGAGAATATGATCCATAGGACTGATAAGTAATTCGGTTGGTGTCAGTTTGATGTAGGAACATGAAAAAATGACTTCCGGCAAGCTGCCGAAAGTCATTTTCACTGATTACTCTGGTGCGCCCGAGACGATTCGAACGTCCGGCCTGCGGTTTAGGAAACCGACGCTCTATCCTGCTGAGCTACGGGCGCATGTATCAACGGAATATTATTGTACAATTATTTGGCTCGGATGTCAAGCCTATAAAAATGGCATATAGCGGTAGCTTGCGGTGCTGAGTATTGATAATTATCGGAGCTGAACAGGCACTTTAATTTTTCCTGTAATCGAAAAATTTTCATTGGATCGAAGTGTTCTAAACATAGTGGGGCAATATGCCGATAAACATTGTGAAATATGCTTTTGGAGGGTTATCATGAGTCGTGGAAGCAGACGAGACAGTTCAGAGTTGAAGTACCTGTACATCAAGGATCCGGACAAACTAAAGTCGGCCAGGCAGAGTACTGATACCAATAAAATGCAGAAAAACAATTTTATCAAGATATTCATTTTTTTGTTCGTAATAATGATACTTTTTACGATATATTCCCGAGTAGCCCATGGCGCTTTTGATATGGACTTTATCGCCTATCCGCTGAGCCCTGATACTGATACAAAGGTCAAGCTCGAGTGGTCTTCCGTTCCCAATGCGAGTGTATACAAACTACAGAGGGCTATCGGCAGCAATGCATCAGAAGAGATCGCAGCCATTAATGTCAACAATGTTTTGGATCCGTTATCCTACACTGATAGTGATTTGCTCCCCAATACAGAATATACATACTGGATCTGCTCTTATTCTGATACAGATGCAACACAGTTGATTGCGGATGGATCAGATAATGCATATGCCAGGACCACCGAAATGATACGCCCCTACGGACTGAAGGCTGTATTTGATATTAATTCATGGGTCGCAGACCTGACCTGGAATTGTTCCAACGCTTCTCATTACAGCAGAATTCTTGTTAATGATGACGGACTTGTATATGAGATCGGTAGCCTTATTCCAGATTCATTGCAGCTAAGTATTTCTGGCCCAGGCCCTGCAAGAATAAAGGTACGGTCCTCATCATCTTCTCTATCTCAGGAATTTACCGCGGCTTCTGATGAAATCACGATAGTGCCTGTTTCAGCACCTATCATATCAGCTGCTTACATGAATCAAAGCACTGTAAGAGTTTCATGGGACGATAACAGATATATCAGCAGGTTTGAACTGCAAAGTTCCAGATGGAACACAGCTACATCATCATGGGATAACTGGACGACCATATTATCAACACTATCCGGCAATCAAGCGACAAGCACTGTCACTGTAGGAGGCAAATACAGATACAGGCTTATTGCAAAAGATGGAAGCGGCTATAAAGGTGTGAGTAATATTACGGAGTACGTCAGCAACCTGGCTGCACCCTCCAGCCTGACCGCAAATATTGTAACGAACGGACGTATAGATCTGTCATGGACAAATGCCTCCGGCAATGAAGGCGATTTGCAGGTATGGCGCAAAGCCGGCGGAGATAAGGACAGCGGCACGTACACGCTGCTGGCTACTTTGGGGAATACAGAAACTTCATATACCGACCTGTTCAATCTCGTTACGGGAACCACCTACCATTACAAGGTAAATGCGGCCAATGCTTCGGGAGGCTACTCATCATCTGCCTATACCGGTATAACTGCTGCCATTCCGTCGGCTCCTTCACTGCTTCGTGCAAATGTTGCTTCAGCCGATGGCATTTCCCTTACATGGACAGATAATTCAAATAATGAGACCGGCTTTAAAATCGAGAGGTTTGATGAAAACTCGATGGTATTTTCCGAAATCGCATCTGTCGGCACGAATATAGTTACATATACTGATACCGGTGTCGTTGCCGGAGGGTCTTATATCTATCGGGTCCGTTCATATAATGTCATGGGCAATTCCTCATACACCGGTGAGGTTACCGTAAATGCCTGGGATCCGGCGGCGCCGACCATACTCAGAGTCACTCCCGTGTCCTCCACGAAGCTGGATCTGGCCTGGAGCTTCTCCGGAACCGAGAACTATAACACCATCATCGAGAGAAAGACAGGAGCCGAGGGCAAATGGGAGCCCATAGCCACGACGGCAGGCGGGGTCGTAAAATACAGCGATACAGGCCTGACATCAAATACAAGGTATTTTTACAGAGTCAGAAAATCACTTGGTACAGGCTCGGCCGGTATGCCCTATCCCAATAATGAAATAGGCATCGGAGCCTATACCTTACTGGGCGATATCTATTTATCCGGGGAGGCATATTCAAACAATTCGATACGACTGAACTGGACGGGCAATAGTAACAGAGCGGATATCATTGTTGAAAGAAAAATGGCAAATGGGAGCTTCAGCGCGCTGTCCACCGTAGGACCTGACTCCAACAGCTGGAGCGATACGACCGGTCTTGTACCGGGAGCGACCTATACATACAGGATCAAGGCAAGGACAGTGACCAATGAATCATTGTATTCGGCGGAGCTGACAGTGCGTAATTACTATCTGGAGTCACCCACGGATCTTACTATCTCGGTAGAATCCGATCAGAGCGTCAATCTCAGCTGGAAGGATAACTCAGCCGATGAGACCGGCTTTGAGATATGGAGATATACATACGGCAAAAACGCATATTCTCTATACGCAGTTGTGGGACAAAACGTCACGACCTTCAAGGATGCAAATGTGGAAAAGGGCGCCAGGTATATATACATGGTAAGGGCATATGTATCATCAGGCGGACTCTATTCATCCTATACAAATTCCGTGTCAACGGGAGTCGGTCTGGTAAGTCCTCCTGTCGGCCTCAGCTATAAATACATCTCAGGCACGCAGATATTGCTTGAGTGGACCGACACCTCCGATAATGAGGACGGTTTCAAGGTAGAACGCAAAATCGGCGCAGATGGTGTGTGGAGTGTCTTGTACTGGGTTTCAAAAGATCAGAAATCATATTCTATTACCGGGCTGAACCCCTATACCAGCTATTACTTCAGAGTAAGGGCGTACAGCAGCAATCTGGGCGCCGATTCTGTCAGTGAAGATATTCTGGTCTCGGTAGCATTGCCTCAGAAGCCGACTAATCTTACAGCCGTTTCAATGTCAAATACCCAGGTGAAATTATCGTGGAAGGATAACTCCGATAACGAGGAGAGATTCAGGATATTACGCAGTGATAGGTCAGGCGGAACATATACATCAATTGCTGAGGTGGATAAAAACAAGGTTACCTATCTGGATAATACTGTGAAGGCAGGAACCAGTTACTATTACAAGGTGCAGGCTGTCAACTCGGTCGGCAATTCCGAGTCCAGCGCGGAGGCCAGCGTAACGACAAATACCAGAGTGCGTTTTACAGATACTACGGGCGTACCATGGGCTGTAGAAGCGATAGAAAATATGGCAGGAATGGGCATTCTGAAGGGAAGCACGGATACCTTGTTCAAACCCGGCAATGTCATAACCAGAGCGGAGTTCACCGCCGTTGTCGTGAGAGCATTCAAGCTTGAGACAGCACCAGTAGGCAGTCTGGCAGATGTGAAATCGAACAAATGGTATTACAAGGAGGTCATGATCGCCGAAAACCTTGGCGTCATATCAGGGGATGCCAGTAACAGGTTCTATCCTGATTCTCCTATTACAAGAGAGGATATATCATTGATGATTTTCAAGGCATTGGAGGCTGCGGGAAGGAAATATACTGTACACGACAACTCGGTGCTGGAAAAATTCATAGACAAGGATCAAATATCGCCATATGCGGTATCAAGCATGGCAACACTGGTGGGCGAGGGCATTATCGAGGGACTGCAGGGCAATGCCGTCGGACCCAAATATGCCGCGACAAGGGCCCAGGCAGCGGTGTTTGTGTACAGGGCGCTGACAAAGAGCGAGCCGATGGATGAACAGTGATCGGGCGGATCAGGCGGATCAGGCGGCTTAGCGGGATGGAGCGGCTTAGCGGGATCGAGCGGCACAAGTAAATCGTAAAATAAAGGCCTCATACAGGATTGCATTTGTATGAAGCCTTTTTTATTTGTTTGCTATTTTATCTATACACCGGCGGATTAACCGATACTATATATTTGCTGCCATCTGCCTGATGTATTACTTCAATTAGATGGAGTATTGCTTCTTGAGATTTTCCACATGTACATGGTGATCTGCATGGGAGAGCCCTGATGCTGCGGCCTTGTCCAGGACGACGATTATCCCGCCGCTGTGAAGCTGGATAGCGGAGGAGGTGATCTGTGAGGTGACCGGCCCTTCGAGAGCCTTTGCCACTACACCGGCCTTTTTCGCGCCATTTGCCAGCATCATGATGCTTCTGGCTTCGAGGATCGTACCTATGCCCATAGTGAGTGCGAAGTGAGGCATATCCTCTCTTGAAACACCGGCGTTCTTGTAAAACAGCTCATAATTGTCATCCAGGGTCTGCTTTGTCAACGCCTGGATCCTTGTTCTGGACGCCAGTGAGGAACCGGGTTCATTAAAGGCCCAGTGGCCGTCGCCGCCTATGCCCAGCAGCTGCAGGTCTATGCCGCCTGCCTTTTTGATCTCATACTCGTACCATTTGCAGAAATTCCTCGGATCCTTGGTTTTGCCGTCGGGAACGTGCGTGTTCTCCAACTTGATGTTTATGTTTTTGAAAAGCTCCTCATACATGAATCTGGCATAGCTTTGATCCTCGTTATAAGGCTTCGACAGCTCCAGTCCTATGCCGAGATACTCATCCAGGTTGAAGGTCCTGACATTGGAAAAGTCCAGCCCCTCATCCCTGTGCATCCTGATTAGCTCCTTATAGGTTCCTATAGGTGTGCCGCCTGTCGCCAGTCCAAGAACACAATCAGGCTTTGACCTGACCAGCTCGGCAATGATACCGGCGGCATATTTGCTTACCTCATTATAATTTTCTCTTATAATGATATCCATAATATTCCTCCTTGCAATAAAAATTGCATGACAGTCTAAAGATATTTTATGTACTAATGCCCGCAAATGTCAAGAAAATTTACTACCCGCAGAAATCAAGGCCTGCGGGACAGTTGAGCGCTGCAAGTAAAGCTGCATGGATGCTGTATTGAGGGATTTTCCCCGCTGGCAAACCGAGATTTTAGAAGAACATCGCGGCCTGATCCTTCCTGGATCCTGCCGGACAGCTCCGGGAGCGTCGTAATAGGTTTTTCAAAAAGGCCAGTGCACCGAATTTCAAGTTTAGGCTGGAATCACCGAAATAGGTTTTTCAAAAAGGCCAGTGCACCGAATTTCAAGTTTAGTCCTGTATTTCCCAACTACAAGTAGACATAACCTAATAATCAGTAATTTTATGTAGACTATTTATGGAGAAAACTCATGATTATTTCCCGAAAAACAGCCTAAACTTGAATTTTGGACCACTGCTGTTTTCCAACAGGCACTTGATGGTGATGAAATCCCATTGTCACATGAAGCATATGGAATTCCTCCGCAAAGAAGCCGGTTCGCTTTTTCCGGACATGTTTCAGCCATGTATAACAGATAAATACTGGTAATATCAATTGCCGGAGGGTATAATAGATAAAGAGAAAAACGGCTTTTGCGGCCGACAGATGTTTGCCTGCACTCAAGCACAGAGATAAACAAGGAAAGGTGATTTTATGGCAGAAAATAAACTTCCGGCAAGAGATGAGATCGATGTTAAATACAAATGGAAGCTTGAAGATATCTATGCAAGCGATGCCGCCTGGGAAGAGGATTTCAGGAAGGTGCGCGAGCTGTCCGGCAGAATGGCCGGTTACAAAGGCAAGCTGTCCGGAAATATGCAGACGCTTCTGGAATGCATGAAGCTTAGCGATGAAATGCTGGCTTTAAATGACAAGGTCTTTGTATACGCAAGGATGAGGCGTGATGAGAATAATGCCGAATCAAAATATCAGGCGCTGACTGACAGGTCAATGGCTCTGAGCACAGAGGTATATGCTTCGGTATCATTTATCGTGCCTGAGATAATATCGATAGATGAGGCGATTTTGAATAAGGGCATGGATGAAGTGGAGGGGCTGTCCCTATACAGGCATTACTTCAATGAGATATTGAGACAGAAGCAGCACATCCTTTCAGACAGAGAAGAAGAGCTGCTGGCGCTTTCTGCCGAGATCGCCGAAGCACCCTCAGATATTTTTACCATGTTCAACAATGCCGACATAAAATTCGGAACGATCAAGGATGAGAACGGCGGGGAAGTCGAAGTCACAAAGGGCCGCTATATAAAATTCCTGGAGTCCAGGGACAGAAGAGTCAGAGAAGATGCATTCCATACCATTTACCAATCCTACAGTGCGATGAAAAATACGCTGGCATCGTCGCTGGGCAACAATATTAAAAAGAACAGGTTCTATGCAACTGTCAGAAAATATGATTCGAGCCTTAGTGCATCGCTTGACAATGACAATGTAAATGTCAGTGTATATGACAACCTGATCGATACAGTGAACAGGAACCTGCCGCTGCTGCAAAGGTATCTGAGGCTCCGCAAAAAAGCTCTCAAACTCGATGAGCTGCATATGTATGATCTGTATGTGCCTATTGTTGAGGAGCCTCCAAGGCAAATCGGCTACGAACAGGCCCTTGACATGGTCAAAAAGGGTCTTGCTCCCCTTGGCTGCTGTTATATCACCGACCTTGAAAACGCATTTGCCTCGGGTTGGATCGATGTTTTCGAAAACCAGGGCAAGACCAGCGGAGCTTATTCATGGGGGACACACCTGACACATCCTTATGTATTGCTGAACTACCAGGGCACTATAAATGATGTGTTCACTATTGCTCATGAAATGGGACATGCCTTGCATTCCTACTACACTAATCATACACAGCCGTATATTTACTCCGAATACAAGATATTTGTTGCCGAAGTGGCTTCAACAGTCAATGAGTCACTGCTGATAGATTATCTTCTTTCTGTCACACAGGACAAGAAAGAACGAGCCTATCTGCTGAATCATTACCTTGAGGAATTCAGGGGAACACTGTTCAGGCAGACGATGTTCGCAGAGTTCGAAAAGATCACCCACAGTATGATCGAGAGTGGTGAAGCGCTGAACGCACAGGAGTTCTGCAAGATCTACCGCGGACTCAACGAGAAGTATTTCCAGCCCGAGGTCGTGGTGGATCAGGACATCGACATGGAATGGGCGAGGATACCGCATTTCTATTCCAGTTTTTATGTTTACAAATATGCCACCGGTATTTCGGCGGCTGCATCCTTATCGCAGCAGATCCTCAAAGAAGGGGTCCCTGCGGTGGATCGTTATACCGAGTTCCTCAGAAGCGGCGGCTCCGATTATCCGCTGGAGCTGTTGAAAAAGGCAGGCGTAGACCTTACGAGGCCCGAGCCTGTTGAGGATGCGCTGAAAACCTTCGGAAGAATATTGGATGAACTGGAAGAGTTAATAGGGGAATAAGAGGAAAAGTGAATAAGGAATGGGACACTCCTCTACAGGGGGACGTGTTACGAAGGACGAGGGATGTCCCCTATTGAAGATGTAAGTGACGTTCCGCTGCAGGGGGACGTGCTGCGGAGGACGGGATACGTACCGCAGATGATATGCTCCGGCAGGCTGGGGAATGTCCCACCAAAAGTGATACTAGATGAAGAAAGGATGATAACGATGGTCGATCCAAGAATAGTAACATTAGCGAAAAACTTAGTCAATTACTCCTGCGAAGTAAAACCGGGAGAAAAGGTACTTATAGAGGCAAAAGGGTATGAGCTGCCTCTGACGAAGGCATTGGTAAAGGAAGTATATAATGCCGGAGGACTGCCGTTTGTCACAGTTAAAAATGATGAGATACTGCGGGCACAGCTTATGGGCTGTACCGAAGAGCAGATCAAACTCATGGCCCGGTTCGAGCTTGACAGGATGAAAGAAATGGATGCCTATATCGGAATAAGGTATGCCGATAATTCCAACGAGCTCGGAGATGTTCCCGAGGATAAGATGAAGCTTTACAGCACTCTGTTCAACAAACCCGTACATTCCGAGCAGCGGGTGGAGCATACCAAATGGGTCATCCTGAGATATCCCAACAGTGCGATGGCTCAAATGGCCGAGATGTCCACGGAAGCTTTTGAGGATCTTTATTTTAATGTGTGCAATCTGGACTACTCAAAAATGTCCAGGGCAATGGACGGACTTGTTGAATTGATGAATAAGACTGAACGGGTCAGGATAGTTGGGAACGGCACTGATCTGTTGTTCTCCATCAAGGGCCTGCCGGCGATCAAATGCGACGGTCAAAGGAACATACCCGACGGTGAAGTATACACTGCTCCGGTGAAGGACTCTGTCAACGGAAGGATCAGCTATAACACTCCTTCCAAGTACCAGGGCTTCACATATGAAAATGTGACATTGGAATTTAAGGATGGCAAGATAGTAAACGCCACAGCGAACGATACCGTGAAAATAAACAAGGTATTTGACACGGATGAGGGTTCCAGATACATCGGCGAATTTTCATTAGGATTCAATCCTTACATTGAAAAGCCGATGAAGGATACGCTGTTTGACGAAAAAATCAGGGGCAGCTTCCACTTTACACCGGGCAGCTGCTACGATGTTTGCAACAATGGAAACAAATCCGCGGTCCATTGGGACCTGGTTTGCATCCAAAGACCCGAGTACGGTGGCGGAGAAATATGGTTCGACGATGTACTTATTAGGAAGGACGGGGTCTTTGTACTCAAAGAACTGGAGCCGCTGAATCCGGAGAATCTGATCTAGTCTGGAAACCAGCTAAATAAGATGCACAGACAAGTGGGCCACTCCTGTGCTTCAGTGAGGTCTTATGGAAAACTGGATGATCGGTACAAGGCTGATAATACTGTTGTATTGCGTTCTGCGTTATTTCCAGGGCAATATGGAGAATACGACAATGGTCGTATTGTTTATACTGATGTATATATCAGCCGTCACTACTGCCTATATATTCAGAAAACCTGTATTCAAAAGGTGCTTTCGTATTTTGACCATTGCTGTTTTGATATACTCGACGGTTTATACGCAGCAGCCCTTCATTTTATTGATTTCGCCGGACATATATGAGCTGACGGCAGATTTTACAGCTGACTGGAAGGCCCTGTCCGTGTTTGCAGCATTGCCGGGTTTCATTTTCGCTGACCGGGGGCCGGTGATAGAATATATAGTTGTCAGCCTGCTGTCGCTGCTGATTTTTTTGATTGCCCACAAGAATACGACGAATGTGGATAAATTGAAAAAAGTAAATGATGACCTTCATGACAGGGTGGAGGATCTGGCTCGGAAATTGAATGCGGGCAGTGAATATGAAGCCCAGCTTCGATATCTGTCACAGATAGAAGAAAGAAACAGCATCGCACAGAGTATCCATGACAAAATAGGTCACACACTGGCAGGAAGCATCATTCAACTGGAAGCAGCCGGAATGATCATTGACAAGGACAGTGTAAAGGCCGGTGAGCTGGTCAGGAATGTGACCGGGAATCTGAAAGAGGGGATGGAAAGCATCCGTTCCACTCTCAGGACTATAAAGCCGGCCTCTGAGCAATTGGGCATCAATAGGCTCAAGCTTATCCTTGAGGAATTCTCGCTCAATAATAATATCGATACAGCCCTTTCTTTCGATGGGAAGCTGGATGCCGTTACTCATATCCAGTGGAGAATATTGACCGATAATGTCAAAGAGGCGTTGACAAATGCACTGAAATATTCGTCGGCTACCATGGTAGATGTTCGGCTTGAGGTAATGAGCAAGCTGATAAAACTGGAAGTGAAGGACAACGGAAAAGGTGCGAAGGCGATAGTCAATGGTATGGGCCTGTCCGGCATGGAGGAAAGGACCGGTTATGCCGGCGGCAAGCTGATCGTTGACGGCACAGCCGGTTTTTCTGTTATAACGCTGCTGCCGGTAGAGGACGCGACAGGGGATATTTGATCGATTAATATACAGTGTTTCAGACATAAGCAGGTCTTTCAGGGTAAACTGGTTGCAGGAGGTCCAAGATGACAATAAAAGTATTGATAGCTGATGATGATGCGCTTATCAGGGAGGGCTTAAGAATCATATTGCAGACAGATGACCGGTTTGAAGTGCTGGACTGTGTGGACAATGGCGCCAGAGCTTTGGAATACTGCAGCAGGCAGCAGGTGGATGTAGCTCTGCTGGACGTCAGGATGCCTGTGATGGACGGACTCGAGGCTGCCAGAGAGATATCGTTGAAAACAAATACAAGGCCCCTTATACTGACCACCTTTGACGATGACAACTTTATTTTGAATGCTGTTAAGTACGGCGCCAGAGGCTATCTGCTCAAAGGGAGTCCGCCGGCCAGGATCATGGATGCCATCAGGATCGTACATGAGGGCGGTACCGTGATGCAGGACGTGGCGATGGATATAATAAAAGGGGAATTGTCATCAGGTAGGAAGGGCGGCATCCCTGAGGGATTGCTGACTGAAAGGGAAACAGAGATCGTCTCGCTGATAGCCAAAGGTTTATCAAATAAAGATATTGCCTCCAAGCTTTTCATGTCGGAAGGGACGGTCAAGAACTACATATCCGCCATTCTTGGAAAGACAGGCCTGGAGCATCGGACCCAACTTGCCATATATTATCTGACGGGCGAGAAGGGGCAGGAAAAATAGAGGTACCGATGGCTGCAACAAGTGAGCAGAAGGCCTTGCTTGGCCTAATGAAGAGGTGCAGGGACATGAATGAATACATTTTCAGGCTGGCCGAACCGAAGGACAGCGAGGAGATACTGAGGCTGTACAGGAGTATTATCGGGACACCGGGGTGTACATGGACCGAGGATTATCCCGACATGGAAGAGATTATCAACGATACAGCGATGAGGTCTCTATACTGTATGACTGATGGCGATGGTCAAATTATAGCTGCTGCAGCTGCCGGGCCGCTGGACGAGCTTTCGGATCTGGAATGGGATCAGGCTATGACTAAACCCTGTGAACTAGCAAGAATAGGTGTTTCACCTTCGTTTCAGAAGAAGGGCATCGCATCAGGATTATTAAGCGCTGTGATTGAGGATTGTAAAAGCCGGGGGTACAATGGGATGAGATTTCTGGTGAGCAAAACCAATGGCAGTGCATTAGCTCTTTATAATAAGTTCGGATTCATGAAAACAGGAGAGGTTTTCAGGTATGGACATGATTTTTTATGTTATTACAAACTGTTGAATCAGGGGGATCTTGTATGAATCATCTTGGAACAAAGCGGCTGGAGACACAGCGTCTGGTACTCAGGAGGTTTGAGCTGTCCGATGCGGAGGCCATGTTCAGGAATTGGGCGAGTGATGACGAAGTGACCAGGTTTTTGATGTGGCCGACACATAAAAATATAAGCGTGTCAGAGAATATTTTAAAGGAATGGATCCCAAAGTATGACGATAAGAAATACTATCAGTGGGCTATAACTCTCAAGCCTGATGTGAACGAGCCTGTCGGCTGTATCAGTGTAGTTGATATGGATGACAGACTGGAAATGGTCCATATCGGATACTGTATCGGTCGGAAATGGTGGCACCAGGGAATAACCTCCGAGGCGATGGCGGAGCTTGTCAGGTTCTTCTTTGACGAGGCAGGTGTGAACCGTATCGAATCCAGACATGATCCCAAGAACCCGAATTCGGGCAGGGTCATGATGAAGTGCGGGCTGAAATATGAAGGAACTGTAAAGCATGGAGACTGGAACAATCAAGGAATCTGTGATTACTCGATATATGGCCTTGTCCGGGAGGATTATGAGAAGGGCCTGCAGGCAGGGAAGGGAAAATAGTTGAAATCAAGCATATTACTTTAGTCATATAAAACCGGTGACCTTTTGTACTATCGAAAGGGAGCCGGTTTTTTTATAATTAGGCTGTGATGTTATTAGCGAACTTTGTTTATGAATCAAGGAGTGTTGAAAATGAGTATAGTCAAATTGGATGAGTTGACAAAAAAATTCGGGGAAGTCACGGCCGTAGATAAAATGTCTCTGGAAATAGAAGAAGGCGAGATATTCGGACTGCTGGGGCCCAACGGCGCAGGCAAAAGCACTGCGATCAATATGATAACCGGACTTCTTTTGGTCGATAAAGGGAGCATCAGTATACTCGGCAAGGACATTAAGAAATACAAGATGGCTGCCAAGTCCAATATCGGAATAGTACCTCAGGATATTGCCATTTATGAGGATCTTACGAGTCTGGAAAATGTTAGGTTTTTTGCAAGCCTCTACGGGCTTAAGGGAAAGAAGCTTGAGGATGCTGCCTTGGAAGCATTGGAATTCACAGGCCTGTCGGACAAGAAGAAGGATTTCCCTAAAAACTTTTCCGGCGGTATGAAAAGACGTCTCAATATTGCATGTGCGATAGCCCACAAGCCAAAGCTCATTATAATGGATGAGCCGACAGTCGGTATAGACCCTCAGTCGAGGAACCACATCCTGCAGTCCGTTAAGAAGCTCAACGAACTGGGCAGCACAATTATTTACACCAGTCACTATATGGAGGAGGTCGATGAGATCTGCACCCGCATAGCGATCATGGATCACGGAAAGGTAATAGCACTCGGTACTAACGCGGAGCTCAAGAATCTTATCAATGACAAGGATATTGTTGTAGTAACTGTCAGTGATCCGATATCAAAGGTCAGTGAAGAGAAAATCAGAGAAATATCCGGTGTCGAGAATGTGGAAACAGGTGAGAACACTGTTAAGATAACAAGTGTCAAAGAAGTGGCAAACCTTGACAAGATCATACAGTACTTTGTAAAAAACAACATCTCAATAAAAAGTGTTGAAAGCAAAACGCCGGATCTGGAGTCGGTATTCCTGTCGATGACCGGAAGAAAGCTCAGGGATTAGGGGGGATGGACCATGAAAATATTATTGATAATTCTGAAGGAAATCAAACAAAATGTCCGCAACTTCAAGTCTAATGCAATGATGGTGCTTTTCCCGATAGTACTGATAATTATATTAGGTGCATCATTCAGCGGAATGTTTGATAATACCATCGATCTTGGCGAAGTCAGTGTGCTTTACACTATCGACGAAAAGGCCGGAGGCCCGGTTTTTGAGACTGCATTCAACAGCTTTTGCGAAGGGATGTCGGAGGAGACCGGTATAAAGTTTGAAGAAACAAAGGACTTTTCCGCAGGTATGACCGGAATTGAAAACAACCGGTATAATGCTTATTTTCATATAACCGGCGAGCCTGTCCGGGTAGATATGTACAAGAATGAGAGAAGAGGCTTCTCGGCAAGCATTGTCGAAAATGCAATGAAAAGCTTTCTCGATACCTATACGACCATGAGTGTCATAGCCCAACATGATCCGGCAGCGCATTCGTCACAATTGGATTCAGCAGACGAAAGCCATGTTAGCTTACGATCCCTCGACAGGAAAAGGCAGCCGGGTTCGACGGATTATTATGCGATAACGATGCTGACGCTGATACTGCTGTATTCGTCACTCACAGGATTCTGGAACATAAGAGGCGAAATTGAGGAAAAAACGGCGGCAAGGATATTGTGTGCCCCGACTACTAATTATCAGCTGTTGGCGGGCAAGGTCCTCGGCGACATTTTAATAACGATATTACAGGGGCTTGTGGTAGTACTGTTCAGCAAGTTTGTTCTGAAGGCGTATTGGGGGGAGGATATGTTTACCGTTGCGGTCCTCATCATTTCATACTCGATCATGGCGGTAAGCATAGGTGTTGCTTTGGCATATCTGATAAAAAACGGCGAGTCAGCCAACGGCATATTGAATACGATCATTCCGATACTGGTTTTTCTTGGTGGAGGCTACGTTCCTTTAAGTGTAATGGGTTTAAGCATATCCAGATTCTCTGATCTATCACCGGTCAAGTGGATCAATTCAGCTCTCCTTGGCATTATTTTTGATGGTGACTACACCAAGGTGGCAGCTTCTATCGGAATTAATCTTGGCATTGCGATACTGACTATAACGTTCTCGGCAATATTCTCAAAGAGGGGGAACAGAGCATATGCGTAACTTATTGCTTCTTATATTGATCAATTTGAAGGTCACATTCAGTAAAAAGGGGAACATAATAATATTCGTTTTCCTCCCTTTGGCGGGTGTGCTGCTTTCACTGCTGTTATATGGCAAGCCGACCGTCTCTGAGCTGAAAATAGGTTTTGTGGATCACGACCGGAAGCTTCTGGCATCAGAGCTCAAGGATGAGTTTGTATCTGTGGATGGCTTTGCAGTATCTGATGTCAGTGAGGAGGAAATCAGTGACAAGCTGCTGGCCTTTGAACTGGATGCCGTAATTGTCGTGCCTGAAGATTATACGGACAGTATTTACAGCGGGAATGCAGCTGACATTGAGGTCATATCGCTGAAAGGTCAGGAAACGACTGTATGGATAGAGCAAAAGATCAATACCTATACAGCTGCAATGCTTCAATTATCTGCTGCAGCCGGCGGTGATAGAGGTGTTTTTGAAAGTATGCTGGAACAGGTGAATAGTAATGCGGTCGAGTTGAAGGTCCAGGCTGTCGATGATAAAACAGTCGGCCAAACAATGACTCTCACCTCTGTCGGTTTCCTGATAATGTTCATTATGATTGGGACAGGATTCACATCTATGATGATCCTGAAGGATAAGAGGAATCGGACCTATCACAGGATCTGCTCTGCTCCGGTCAGCGCGAGACAGTACATTCTGGCAAATTCGATTACCAGTCTGCTGATAAGCATCATACAAATCATCCTTATACTTATTGCCATGCGTTATGTTTTCAGGATCGATACAGGGGTCGGCGATATTTATATGTTTATCATACTTTTGATGTTTGCACTGGTAGCAATAGGTCTGGGCCTTGTAATAACTGCATTCACAAGCTCCTCATATATGGCCGGCACACTGAGCACACTTATATTGACACCGACCTGTATGCTGGGCGGCTGTTTCTGGGAAATAACCTTTATGCCTGAGTTTATGCAGAAGATCAGCTATTTTGTGCCTCAGAGGTGGACCATCGAGGCTGTTACCAAAATGCAGACCAGCGGCAATATCGCTGATATATCCCTGAACCTGCTTGTCCTTGCGGCTTTTGCGCTGGCTCTGACACTTATGGCGATATATAAATTTTCCAGAACCGATAATGTACGAAAATTTGTATAAAAAATGAGAGGCAGGGGGTGGAGGCAGATGAACCTTCCCCCTGCTTTTTCTATTCGAACAGAGCCTGGATTTCTTCTGAGGTCATCTTGGACAGCAGCGTTTCGCCGGGTTGGATGACAGCGTCTATGAGACTGCGCTTTCTCTCCTGGAGCGCCAGTATTTTTTCTTCGATAGTTCCTCTGGTGACCAGCTTTATCACATAAACGGATTTCTTCTGGCCGATGCGGTATGACCTGTCGGTGGCCTGGTCTTCAACAGCCGGGTTCCACCAGGGGTCGTAATGTATCACTGTATCTGCGCCCGTCAGATTCAGGCCGGTTCCGCCGGCCTTCAGCGAGATCAGGAAGATCTTGCCCGCTCCCTCATTGAAGGAGTTTACCAGGAAGCCTCTCTCTGAAACCGGTGTTGCACCGTCCAGATAGAGATATGGTATACCAAGCTCATCGAGCCTTTTGCGTACTATCTGAAGCATAGCTGTGAACTGGGAGAAAAGCAGTATCCTGTGTCCGCCCTCGATGGACTCCTGCATGATTTCCTCAAGCATCTGCAGCTTGCCGCTGCCGCCATTATAATTCTCCACAAAGAGCGAAGGATGGCAGCACAGCTGCCTGAGACGCGTCAGCGCCGCCAATATCCTGATCCTGCTCTTTTCAAAGCCCGCCGCTTCTATTTCCTGCTTTATTTCTCCTCGTATATCCGACAGATAGGCCAGATAAATCTTCTTCTGCTCATCTGTCAGCTCGGCAGTCATTGTGTTTTCAATCTTTTCAGGCAGCTCGTTGAGGACGTCCTTTTTCAGACGCCTCAGCACGAACGGCCTGATCTGTCTGTTCAGGTCAGCGAGGGAATCGCCTGCGTCCTCACCCGAATCCTGGCGTACATATTTCTCATCGAACCTGTTGTACGAATAGAGGTATCCGGGAAGGACAAAGTCAAAAATAGACCACAGCTCATATAGATTATTTTCAATCGGTGTACCGGTCAGGGCGAAGCGGGTTTTCGCATTAATAAGCTTGACCGATCGTGCGTTTCTGGACGCACCGTTTTTGATGTGTTGGGCCTCATCCAATATGCAGTATCTGAAGGAAAACGGCCTGTAGAGCTCTATATCCCTTCTGATAAGTGGATAGGAGGTTATTGCCACATCACATTCCGATATGCCTTCGATCAGCTTATGCCTGTCTTCCTTATTCCCGATTATCGCAGTATACTTCAGCCCCGGTGCAAATTTCTCGATCTCCGCGCACCAGTTGAACACGAGAGATGTGGGAACTATTACAAGTGAGGGAGACGGCCCGTGCTCCTGTTTGTCCGACAAGATCAGAGCCAATATCTGCAATGTCTTTCCAAGTCCCATATCATCGGCGAGTATTCCGCCCAGCTCATAATGCTTCAAGGTTTTCAGCCATTTGAAGCCGAATTTTTGATAATCTCTCAGCGAACCCTTCAAGCCATCGGGTAAATGGAAGGACATATCCTCGGGTTCTTTGATGTTCCGTACGAACTCCTTGAACAGCGTATCCCGCTCCACGTTATGGATACCGGACTCCCGGATGCTTTGATCCAGATATGATGCACGGAACACCGGCATTTCGATAAAGTCCCTTTCTATTTCCGCGGGATCCACATCCAGCTTCTCCATGAAGTCGTTTACTCTTGTAAGCTCATTTGCATCAAGGTTTATAAAGCTTCCGTTCTTCAGCTGGAAGTATTTTTTCTTCCTGCGGATGGACATGAATATCTCAGCCAGCTCTGACCGGTCGATACCCTCGGCGCCGAATGTGAATTCCAGCAAGTTCGTATCGCTGTTCAGCCTGAATTTGGCCGAGAACGACAGGGCCTGCTTCAGCTTCATGTTTCTAAGGCTTTCAGAATAATATACGATGGCATAATCCTGCAGCAGCGGTACCAGTCTGAACACAAAATCGTAGATGTTATCATCGCCGGTCAGGTTGATCCTGCCTTCCTTTACCCTGAATTCCGCCATGCCAAGTATATCGAGTATTGCCTCCTCATTCTTTATCTCCCGGATCAGCAGCTTATCCGATGCGGAGGTGGATTTGATCACGGGCAGGAATGGATTGATCTGATTGTCACCGTATATGAACCGGACGTCGGCCGTAATGTCGGAGCCGTCCCTGTCCAGATATATTTCAGCTGACAACGGCAGCTTCTCTATGGTTGACTGTACCTGTTCGCTGATTATGAGGTTGCCGGCCTTCTCTGCAAAAGGCAGTATTTCAGACACGAACCGCTGCTTATCTTCTTCTATGAACCTGAGCTTGCGGCCCTTCTGGTACATCATGGCCATGTAAAACGGCTTCAGGTATTCGCTTTGCTGCTTCGAGACATGGTGTATCCCGCCGCCGAAGTAGAAGTACTCTCCGTCCGCTGTCAAAGGCAGCATTGTGCCCTCGAAATCAATATTCAGCACAAGATCCCGTCCGTCATTGGTCAAAAGGAAGTTGACGGGTATGTCCTCCTTTTTTATTGTCAGTCCCTCGTGTTCATTTCCAAGAATATATCCTTTAAAGGGAGTGGACTCATATATCTCAAAAAACCGCTTTAAGTACCTGTCTGTCAGATAGACCTTTCCGTCCGAGAAAATACTCGCATCCATCCTGCCGCGGCCCAATCCCTCCATGAGCTTTTCGGTATCGTAGAGTTCCCGGAGCATTTCTGCCAGCTCCAGATCCCTCCCCTTGAATTCATGTCTGTGAGGCGAATAGGTGAAACGCTTTCCGTAATTCAGATCCATATTGTTTTCCATATGGAAGAGCAGCTTCTTGACATCCTTGACTATGTACAGTCTTTCCTGTCCAATACGGAACTTTAATGAGGGAAGCAGGGCATTGTCGATGCCTGCGGCCCTGTTCAGCTCGAAAACAGGCTCGAGGGTCACGGCGGACCGGATGGCGATCTGTCTGTCCGTGAAAAAATTGAATATATCCTTTGCTGCCTGGCGGAAGCGGAGCTCGCGGAAAAAGCCCTTGCTGTCCTTATCCTGTATGAGCAGCAATACGGCGACCATATGCCTGCAAAGACCCCAGCCGTCATTTCCTACAGGGCAGGAGCAATCCGCTTCTGTCAGCTTGCCTGCAGTATCGAATTTCATATGCTGTGTTTGCAGTTTTGTGTCAAACACAGTTGACGTGAAAGTACGGCGGTCCTGATTGTACTGCACGGATTTTATCCTGCCGCTCCTGTAGTGTTCCTGGCCTGCTTCGTACTCCGCCTGCTGTGTTTTTGCCAATATAGATTCCATGGATAGATCGAACATTATTTACTCCTGATAAATGTCTCATAATAGTATGGATAAAATCCATATCATATTATTATACAACATTTACCGGGATTTTTAATCAGGTATACAGCATTTTTATTTTATGGTTTGAGAAGAGGAGTCACTTCGCCAGTATGGTAGATATAGAGTTTGTGAAGCGGTCTGGTCATGGCGACATAGAGGAGCTTTATATCCAGTTCATCCTCTGTATATCCGACGGCATCTGCATTGAATATTATGACGGCATCGAATTCGAGGCCTTTGGCCAGGCATGACGGGAGAACGACTATTCCGCTTTTATAGACCTCCTCCTTGCCCGTGATAAGCGTGATATCATTTGTTTGCTTTGACAGAAGAGCATGCACCTCTTTGCATTCCTTCAGTGTCTTGCATATAATGGCTACAGATTTGTAGGAGAGAGTTTTGAATTCGTCCAGGTTCTTCAGGATCTCCGATATTATATCCTTTTTCTCTGGCATCGCCTTTATCCTGACCTCCTCGCCATGGCGGATGACAGGTCTTCCCTTGTTGACCTCGCGACTCTTGATCTTGTCGATAACGATGTTTGCGGCATTCATGATCTCTACAGTCGTTCTGTAGCTTTGCTCCAGAGTCAGAAATTCGTTTTTCCTGTCGCTGAACACATGCTCGGTTATCTCATTCCAGTCCTGTATGCCTCTGTAGGAATGGATGCCCTGGTTGATGTCCCCGAGTATCGTGAAGGAGCTGTCCTTGATGATACGCTTCAGGACAAAAATCTGAAACGCGCTGAAGTCCTGTGCTTCGTCGATGACAACATGCCTGACCGGTATCTTTTCATCTATTCCGTATATGCAGAATTTCAGATATATTATCGGAGCCAGGTCTTCGATCTCGAGCCAGCCTGATTTAAGCATATCGGCAGTATAGCTGCGGGCAAACTGTGACATTTCCTCATCGAGCCATGGACTGACAACCCTTTTGAACATCGGGGCATCATTGACCAGATCCTTGTAATACTCATATGGGCTCAGACGCGATATTTTCTTTATATAGTCCTGTACAGCCGTTTTCGATTCGCTTTCCAGATTGCCCAGGTCGTGGTCCCTTTTGTCGATCGCCTGTGTGACAAGCTTTTGGCGTTCATCCTCATCAGGAACGGTCAGCTTCAAAAACGCCACTCTCTTGTCGCAGCTTTCGTAAAGCTGGTTGATGATGATCTGCTTCTTGACCTTGATCCTGGTTTTGAGGTTTTTCTTTATCTCGTCGACCCTGCGGGCTATGGGCCACATTTTATATTGATTGATGAACAGTTCATTCAGCTCTTCATATGTAAAAATCAATGTAGAACCAAATATGAAATTCTCCTTTGGTATGAAGTTTTCCTCGATCACCTTCAGATAGCTGTCCAGGGCTTCCTTGAAATGCATGGAGGCCTTGAACTCGGAGGTCCTTCTGACCAGTGCGAGCCGCTGTTTTTCTTCTGCAGTATTGGTATAATCGACAAATTCCAGCAGCTTCTCGTTTGCATCCCTCAGCTTGAACCGCTTTCCAACCAGATCCTGTGCAAATTCCTCGAAGGTAGTCTGGCGCACCTTCTCAACACCCAATTCCGGCAATACGTCGGATATGTAGTTCAGGAAAAGCTTGTTTGGAGCTATGATCATAAAGTTTTCCGGAGAGAAGGACTTCTCGTAATTGTAGATCAGGTAAGCGATACGATGGAGCGCGATGGTGGTCTTGCCGCTTCCGGCCGCTCCCTGCACTATCAGGGGCCGCCACATATCGGCGCGGATGATCGCGTTCTGTTCGGCCTGTATCGTTGTGACTATGTCCTTGAGCCTGTTATCGGCATTTGCTCCCAGGCTGCTCTGAAGAAATTCGTCATTTGTTGTGATATCTATGTCGAATATTTCATTCAGCTTGCCTTTTTCTATTGAGAACTGCCGTTTCAGCTCCAGCGTGCCTTCGATTTTTCCGTCAGGACAATCATAGGCTGCATCGCCCAGTCTTCCTTCGTAATAGAGGTTTGCCACGGGAGCGCGCCAGTCAACGATGATGAGCTTCTGGTCTTCATCGCGGATCAGCGACATTTTCCCGATGTAGAGCTTTTCCGGAGCGGGTTTTCCATTTTCGACAAAATCAATACGAGCAAAATACGGCTTGTTTTTTGCAGCCATCAGATTTCTCAGCTTGACATCCATGCTTCCCTGCAGCAGTGAGTTGACAATTATGTCGATATAGTCCTGGCTGTTTTCGGCATTGAAATGCCTTCTGGCCCGTTCAAGTGAGTTGTCCACACTGCTCTTTTTAGACAGAGTGACCTCAAGACTCTTATTGACATACCCAAGCGTTTTTTTGCACCTTTCCAGCTCTTCCTTATAATCCGGGTGGTTTATTGCAGGCATTGTTCATCACCTCCGAAGATGTGTCCTGTTTAAAGACAGTATTTTGAAGCGCGGAATTAAATTTTACTAAATACAGTGAATAAAATAAAGGGCCTTTATTAAATAAATTATCAGCTCCCACACCTGTCAATGGAAATACAGTCTCTGATATCTGTTTTTCGTATTTTTTCCCGCATTATCTTGACAATGTGAGACTTTGATGTCACAATATAATCAGAAAGAATGAAAAAATGAAGACGGTGAAGATTCGAAACACAACTGGTTTATGTAAACCAGTTTTTTTATTTTCGCCCCTCATTTTGCCGCAGATAATCCGACCGGCCGGTATCGGCAATCGGATTGTCAGGAATACTTGATATTGAATATTCTTATAATTCCGAAATCGTCATTTACAGTGTAGTAGTATTTTAAAACGGATTTTGTACTGAAAATAAGCTCTGAGATATTGGAATAGGCGCTTTTGGAGTAATCCGTCACCTTCAGCTCAATGACCGAGCTTCTTTTCTCAAGCTCCTGGGCCAGCGCCCGGTCAAAAGCCTCCCTGCAGTCTGCGACCTTGTTGTATTTGTGGTAATAACTGTTCTTCGTGCTGGCACATACGGGATATAAAGACCTGTCCCACGAAGCTGCCTTCATCATTTCCTCATCGGTCAGATTGAAATAGCAGTATGTGAGGATCTGTGAGCCGTCCTTAGTCACAGGATCATCATTTGTACAATCGACATGATAATATTCATTTTCGATTTTTACTATATTCCAGGCATGTCCCTGTACAATGCCGTCGACTGCTCTCGTTCCTGTTGCGATAATACACTCGATACCGGACAGATCGCAGAGCAGCTTCATTGTCTCGGCATATCCCTCGCAGACCGCATACCCCGAAAGAAGGCTGCCATACTCCTCAAAAGCATCCTCAGAGAGTGTATCGTTTGAAAAATTCCCGTAATCATACCTTGTGTTGTTTACTATGTAATCATGCAGTATTTTTTCCTTATCAAACTCTGTCATATCCATACTAATGTTTTCTGCTACAATATGGCGTGCTTTATTGAGAGCAGCATTGACCTTGCTTCTCCTGTTTTCATATTCCTTTTTATCATACCTGTAGGTGAATTCCAGCTTCATTTGGCGGGAGTCGCAGGCATAGCTCCATTTCTGAACAAAGCCGTCAATACTGACGATTTCCTCTGCTGCGACTTTTGCAGTGTCGAAAACAGATTCGAACTCGTCTACGATACTGCCATTGTAATCGGATGTATTGATATTTACGATAGTATCAAAGTTCACTAAAGTTTTTGTAACTAATTTTGTCAATTCAGTTCTGTTTTTTATAACGAGGCCGTTTTTTGTCGATGAAGGATTATATGATTCGACATTTCCATAGTATCTTTTTAAGTCGGAGGGGTATAGCCCGAGCAATTGTGCAGCCGGTTTAAATATTGCCTTATCATTATCTACCAGCTTTTCGACCAGAGTCTGACTGGAGCCCTTCATTTTGACTTTAAGTGCATTATGTGATACTGCAACCATGTCATTTCTCAGAAACCTGGAACTGCCTTTAAGGCGTGCCGATTCAGCTGCATTTATGAGCCGCAGCTCCAAAGCCTTGTCCAAAGCCTTGGCATAGGTGAAGTCAACATTGTCTTCATAGCCCATTGAGCGGAGCACAAACGTGATATATTGTGCTGCCGACACCAGATTGGAGGATCCGAACAAGCTGTCACTGATCCCGTTGGCAATGCCGTTCTGATAGATATAGCCCACATAATTGTCGGCCCAGGCCGGTACGTCGGTGAATGGATGTGTAAAATGAGCCTGCTTTACCTGGTACTCCATCCCCAGCAGGCGGACAAGCATGACGGCGCCTTCTGCCCTTGTAGCAGCTCGGTCAAGTTCAAAGTTATCAGGCTTGTTTGCGAACAGTCCCAGTACCTTCAGATCGATTGCTTTTTCATAGTTGTTTGTCGACGCGCCGGAAGAAGGCAGCGCAGCAGCGCTTGCCTGTACCGGAACAACAATTATTGAAATAATCAGTATTATCAAAACTGATAATTTAACTGAAATCGACCTCATTTTTTGTAACCCCATGACCTATATGTTATATCATCGTAATATCTATTCGTATAAGGAAGTTAAAAAAACAGGGTGAAGAATCGACCCCAACTACCTTTCTACTTTTATGTATACAAACCCGACGATATTATATCATCAATAGGGAAATTATACAAGTTTTCGACTTGATTTGGAGGGACAATTTGGTAATAAAGAATGGATATTGCGGAATGATACATAATTTGTGCAAAACAAAGAGGACGGCATGATCAGCCCGTTTCCGGGTGGGATAGCCGTCCTCTGAGGCATAAGTACCGGTAATTCGTTATTCCTTATAATAGCCTTCATCTTCTCTGCCGAAAATTGCGGGGAACAGCAGGATGATGACCAGTATTATTATGATGATCCAGATCCAGTTAAAACCGAAGCCGCACCCCAGCAGCCCGCCTCTTTCATTATCTGCCATGCCATACACTCCCTTCATATACATAAATATGCTATTCGACTACATTTGCATCAGCCCTGACGAAACGCCTGTGATCTGTGAATAACAGGAGAAACAGGATAATGAAGAACAAAAGCGCGCAATCGTTGAATGCTCCGCCGATGAATCCATTTGACATTTGCTTTACCTCCTTTATCTGCATGTTTGACCATGCTGCCTTCTATATCATATTCATACCGGAGAATATGTGTTACCGAAAAGCAAAACCACCCGTAAAGGGTGGTTTCTACGAAATACTCACTAATTGCAGGTTTTTCTTCAATACCGCTGCTCAGCAGAAATGCCTGTTATCGAAGAACAGCAGCAGGAACAGAATAATAAAGAACAAAATCGTGCAATTGTCATCTAAAAAATTACCGCATCCTCTTTCCGACATTGTCGAGGCCTCCTTTCAACCATTGAGTTAACATAAATTTTCATCGCTAATTCAATTTATTCTTCCAAGGTAAAAAGTGTTACTCACATACAGCTGTCAATACATTATATTAATACCTCTGCAAGTCGGTGACAGCAAATCGGCGAAAGAGAATGATGCGATATAATGATGACAGAAATCTTTTATGTGATACACAGATATTGTATAATTATATAAATGCTAGTTTGCGGGGGTGTGGTATGGAACTGACAGAAGGCGCCGTTGTAAAGATAAGACACTATTCCATGATCAATCTGTTCAGCGCTGTTGTAAACAATGTCAAGGGACGGGCTATAGAGGTCAGGCTGCCGAAGGAATCCATGAAAACCGTATTTCTTGCTGGCGACCCCATTGTTACGGCCTATGAATGGGACTCAAGAGTATTTGTCAGGGGAGGCAGGATCCTGGAATTCAAAATGAGGGACGAGATATTGGTATATTCCGAGGATGAACCTGACGAAGGCAGCAGAATGAGGTCATATGAGCGATTTCCCGTTTCATTTTATGCTGACTACCGGATAGCTGAAGCAATGGGAAATAAAAAGCACCTTGCTTTTGTAAAGGACATAAGTGATCATGGTCTTTTGATATACTCCAAGGAATCGCATTTCAAAGGGCTGACACTGATAATGGACATATACCTGACAAGGGATGTCCTCTCGCTTACAGGTGAGATAGTAAGGATGGTCGAGCATGACGGCTATTATGAATATGGCCTGAAGATAAAGCATAACGGACCTATCGTCTTTAATCATATCAAAAACTTTGTTAAAAAGCAGCAGGATGAGCTTATCGGCAAGTATGAAAGGTAGTGCTTGCTGTAGTATGCTGTAAGTATCTCTGATTAAACTGGAAAATAATTGAAAAATAGGAATTGACAGAAAGCTTGCTTTTCCATATAATAATTGCACAACCATATTCTTACATTATTCTATGGGCATTGTTGTAAATGTAAGTGCGGGGGGGAGCAGTTTTGGGGAGGCTAAGTCTTGTTATAGCAGATTATGATGCGGAATATTTACAGAATTTTGAGAAATATTTGATTACATATCATCCAAAGCGGTTCGAATTAACTTCTTTTTCATCCGCAGATCATCTAAATGCCTATCTTGGCGAATTTCATAAGATCGATATACTTCTCGTCGGCAGCAAAATGTACAAGGAAATGATCGGCACAGGGAACCCGGAAATAGTCCTGATACTGTCCGAGAATGAATCAATTGCCCAGACAGGAGCTGAAGCTGTCAATAAATATCAGCATATGGACAGGCTGATATCTGAGGTGCTCAGGCTCTATACCTTAAGGAGCAGGAAGGACTGCCGGGTATCCTGCAATGAAGGCACCCGCGTCATAAGTATCGTATCCCCGGCAGGAGGGACAGGCAAAAGCAGCATAGCAGCAGGCTGCAGTATATTGTGCGCCGGCAGGGGAATGAGAGCGTTTTATTTGAATCTTGAAGATATACCGTCTACAGGAATGTTCTTTCACGGAGACTCCAGGCAAAGCTTTTCAAATGTGATATATCAGCTCAAGGGCAGCGCCCCGAACCTTTGGCTCAAGCTGGAGGCAGCCGGATGTACCGATACAGGGACCGGCGTGCATTTCTTCAGGCCGGCGGAGAACATACTGGATATGAATGAGCTCACAGATCAGGATATATCAAGATTGATTTATGAGTTCAGGAAAAGCTCGGCATATAATGTTGTTTTTATCGATCTGCCGACCGGACTGAATGAAAGAAACTCCTCTGTGCTGAAGTATTCCGACGCAGTACTGCTGGTCCTGACACCGGATTTCAAGCTGGAAAGCAGCATCGAAAGATTCAGCAAGGGTCTGGAGATGATCGAGAACAAGCTGAGGGCTGATCTTATTGCCAGGATCGTGCCTGTGTTGAATTTTTCAAAGAGACAAAAGACCGGCGGAAGTATTTTTGGCTACAGGCCTGTTGCTGAGATATCGGACCATTCAGTATCATCTGACAGCAGGACTTTCATGAAGCCTGTTGAAAATCCGGCATTCCTTGCCGAACTGAACAGGGTCGTCAATCATATCCTGCCCGAGAAGAGTCCGGCAGCATCATTAGGGGAATGGACGGCCTACAGTGGGGCGACATTTGCTTCGGGGGTCGAAGCTGTGCCTTTGTGGGATGGAGGTGGGTACAGTGCATGATCCTGACTGCAGGGTGCTTGCCGAAGATATCAGAACGGAGATAACACAGGGCCTGGACAGATCAAGGGAGGTATCTGATGAGGAACTGATGGACACCATCGCCGAAGCGGTTTTTCGCAAATCGTCAGGAGCATATCTGAATATTGCCGAAAAGCGTGAACTGGCCGACCTTGTATTCAACTCCATGCGGAGACTCGATATACTGCAGCCTGTCATTGAGGACAAAAGTATAACAGAAGTCATGATCAATGGACCGGACAAGCTCTTCATAGAACGGGGAGGACATGTATACAGGCTTGAGAAGACATTTGACAGCTATGAGAGGCTTGAGGATGTGATACACAATATTGTGTCCCGTACAAACAGGATCGTCAATGAGGCATCACCCATAGTTGACTTCGGGTTGCCGGACGGCTCAAGGGTAAATGTTGTTCTGAAGCCTGTGGCATTGAATGGACCGATAATGACGATCAGAAAGTTTCCGGACAGCCCCATGACTTTAAAGCAGCTTGTCGAACTGGGTTCCTTGAGCGCTGATGCCGAAGAAGCCCTAAGCTGTCTGGTCAGGGCAAAATACAACATATTTATCTGCGGGGGCACCGGAAGCGGCAAGACGACTTTCCTTAATGCCCTTTCTGCAAGGATCCCTTCTGACGAGAGGATCATTACCATAGAGGACTCGGCGGAGCTGCAGATAAAAGGAGTTGAAAACATAGTCCGGCTGGAAGCCAGGAATGCCAACAGCGAGGGAAAGGGCAGGATATCCATACGGGACCTCATCAAAACGTCACTCAGGATGAGGCCGGAGAGGATAATAGTCGGCGAGGTGAGGGGCGAAGAGGCTCTTGATATGCTGCAGGCAATGAACACCGGCCATGATGGATCATTGTCGACGGGCCATGCGAACTCCGCCGCCGACATGCTCAAACGTCTGGAAACAATGGTCATATCAGCGGCGCCGCTGCCTCTGGAGGCAGTACGTCAGCAGATAGCTTCAGCCATAGACATCGTTATCCACCTTTCGAGATTGAGGGACAAGACCAGACGGGTCCTCGAGATAAGTGAAATATCAGGATATGCAGACGGAGTGATACATCTGAACCCCCTTTATTTATTTGAGGAGAGCGGGCAAGATGAGAGCGGGCACAGTGAGGGCGGACAGATCGATGAAAGACGAGTAGACGGATGTCTCAAGAGGACCGACAATATGCTCATCAATACAGTGAAGCTCAGGATGGCAGGTATTAGCTGCGGATTGTGTGGTGCATGATGACACAGAATTATGATACCTATGACATGAATTACAGAGAGAGGCTATTCTATACGGCAATTGCAGGTTTATTCATTTTCGCACTTGCCTATGTATTTTACAGGAATGTGGTCTTTTCTGTGATTTTGACACCATTGGCGCTCTTGTATCCGGGAATAAAAAAGAAGGAAATCATCAAGAGGCGCAAAAAGGAGTTGAACATTCAGTTCAAGGATATGCTGTATTCACTGGCGTCATCAGTATCTGCCGGAAAAACGATAGAGTACGCGTTCAAGGATGCTCTGAAGGATCTGTCGGTGCTGTACCCTGAGACCTCAACATTTATTCTGATAGAGATAAAAAGGATCATAAGCAGGCTGGAGATGAATGAGACGATTGAGCATGCTTTATCCGATTTTGCCGACCGGGCTTGCCTTGAGGATGTGGATAATTTCGTAAGCGTCATGAACATCAGCAAAAGGTCCGGCGGAAACATAGCAGAGATAATTAGGAATACATCGGCTATCATAAGCGACAGGATAGAGGTGGGACAGGAAGTCGATATGATGCTGGCGGAACGGAAGTTTGAGCAGAAGGTGCTCAATGCGGTGCCAATACTGATGATAGTGCTTCTTTCCGTGAGTGCGCCGGAGTACATATACCCTGTTTTCAGCACTGTTGCGGGAAGGCTGACGATGAGCATATCGATCATTTTGATTGCCGCTGCTTGGTTCATTTCATCAAAAGTAACTGATATTAAGCTCTAGCGGGGAATTTTTAAGGAGAGTTAGCTATGATCATGGTTCTGGCGGTATATACCATAATCCTTGCCCTACTGTATCTTGTCTCATATAGGAAGTACTCGGAAAGCATTGCAGGACTGGGTAAAAAAGAGTTTCCGATGAGAGGGATACTTCCAATCGGGTTGTGTATTCTTGATACCTTCAAATATGGCTATAACACAGGCTATGACAGGAAGCTGCTGATGGCGGCAGCGGAGCTGTACGGCCATAAGAAGGCCTTGATGATGCTGCGCATTCATTGGGGAGGCAAGATATCGCTGATGCTTTTATCACTGGTTTTCGTCCTGTTTATCGGAACAATGACAAAGCCCGATGCCGGATATATAGTGTTTTGTCTATTACTCCAAACTGGCATTTTCGTATTCAGCGACAGGGAGCTGTTTGAGAAGGTGAAAAAAAGAAGGCAATCCATACAGCTGGACTTTCCCGATTTCGTCAACAAGCTTACACTCCTTGTCAATGCGGGAATGACGGTATCCAGGGCGTGGGAGAAAACGGTTTCTGATACCTCAAGGCAGACTCCGCTATATATCGAGCTTGGAGCTGCAGTACAGGATATAAGATCGGGGATGCCTGAATACAAAGCGTTTGAGGAGTTCGCACAACGATGTCATGTACCGGTCATAACCCGGTTCGTGTCTGTAGTCCTGCAGAATATGAGAAAGGGCAACGATGAGCTTGTACCTGTTTTGAGGCTTTTTGCCAATGAATGCTGGGAGCTTAGAAAATCCACAGCTAAAAAGTTTGGAGAAGAAGCCTCTACTAAGCTGCTTTTGCCTATGATGCTGATGTTCGCAGCGATACTGCTCATCGTTGGAATGCCGGCTGTGCTTACATTACGGAATATATAGGGAGATGGAGGTGATTTTGTGAAACGTTTTATCAAGAGCTTTCTGAGTGAGGAAGATGGTATGGGAACAGTGGAGATCGTCGTAATAATTGCCGTGCTTGTCGGTATAGCATTGATTTTTAGAGATGCTATCATCAAATTTGTTACGAATATCATGCAAAGTGTCTTCGCTGATGATTCGATCATTAATGATATCGACAGCAGCAGTATCAGAGCAAATAACAAGATCATCAATTAGTATTTCGATTACTCAGCAAAAGGCAGTGGAGTGCAGCTGTCAGTGGGATATCGAAATATGCCAGAGGAGTAGGGAATATGTCCGGTAGCAGTGGAAATACGAAGGAATTGGAATTTCGATATGAAAGCAGCTCGACATCGAGCTTCCTTGTCATTGATTGCAGGGCCAGGATCCTGGAGTTTCAGGCGAGAATGCTTGAAAACAATGATATACGGTATGTTGTGCCTGTAGAAGCAGTAAAGTCAGAAGGCACTTGTCATCTTTACTACAATATAACTTCAAGGATCCCCCTGCTGATGTATCTGAAAAGATATAAGCTCAACCGTGTGGAGTTTCTCAGACTGTTTTTGAGTCTGTCCTCCAGCATCATTAATTCTGCAGGGTATCTGCTGTCTTCGTCCAACTTCCTGTTCGACCCGGAGTATGTTTATATTGAACCTGATACGATGGAAGCCAGGCTGATCTATATACCGGCTGAATCAGAAGATCATTGCGGAGGGACTCTTCAGACTTTGGTTTCCGATGTGCTCATGCAGCATATTAATGAAGCAGGCTTTGGAGGAAATCTCGTACAGCGGATTTTGTCAGAGATAAAGAGTGAAACGTTCAGTCTTAAGAGCTTCATGATATTGGTCAATGAGCTGCTGTACGGAGATGAAGCCGGGGGAGTGCCCGCCCGGCCTCCGGAGCAGGACTCTTGTGAAAAAATACTTGAAAATAGTTGTAAAAAAGATAAAATAGAGGAAAAACAGGAATATAAGGAGAATAAAGAGAATAAAGAGAATATAAATGCGGACGTATTTCCGAGATTAGTTGTACCTGCGGTGCTTTTACAACTAATTATGGGCGGTATTGTCTTTATGTGCCGCGGATTCCTTGATAATGTCGGAGAAAATCGGACAGCGACCTATGCTGCAGTACTCATGATCATAGTAGCTGTCGATGTGCTTATATTCAAAAGGCTTCAGGCATTAAAGCTGCTTAAGACCAGCAGCGACAGTGGTTCTCAGCAATCAGTACCAGAGGATAAGCCGGAGCAGATGGTGACCGACCGGCAGCTGTCCCGTAATGAGACTTCTGCATCGAAGGCATATCAGCGGCTGAAGAAATTAACAGACAGTGCTTTGCCAGAAAAGAACAAAGAATTTGATCGTAATATACAGTATGTAAATAGTACATTTGATACAAATGCTGTACTGAGTAATGAGCCTGTGTGCCGCCATGAGGGAATCACAACAGCAATCGACAGGGATCTGCCTCGAGGAGCAGATGCTGGTACAGATGCGGGAAATATTGACCACATGGATGGAGAAGTCCCGGATGATATTGCTTTGAGGTATATACAGAAGACAGAGATACTCGGAAATAACACTAAAAAAGTTCATATGCTCAAGAGCAGAGGCAGATTCGCCAATGACCGGGATATCGTAATAGATCGTGATGAGATCATAATAGGCAGGCTTCAGGGCCATGTGGATCATGTACTGCTCAACAATGCAGTAGGGAAGCTGCATGCGGAGCTGATATGCAGGAATGGATCCTGTTTCGTAAAGGATTTGAATTCTATCAATGGAACATTCGTTAACGAAGTGCGGATCGAAAGCAATAAGGAAGTTGAGCTTAAGAATAACGACAGCCTTCAGTTTGCAAACAGTGAATTCGTTTATTTATGCAGTTAGCCAACTGTATAAATGATTTCAATTAAGGAGGGCTTGCTATGCCGGACAGGAAATATGCATGGTATGAAAAAACAGCAGTCAGGAAGTGCCTTGAATTTATTCTGGTAACGGCATTCCTTGCCTTATTCGTATTTTTTGCATCAGCAGAGACTTTCGCCGCTGAAGAAAGTGAGGCCGCATACAGAGTAAAGCCGCTGCAGGAGAAGCTGGCTGTGCTGGAAGATGCTGATATTGAAAATATGCTTTCACTATATGGAGATATGGATTCACACTGGAGCCGCAAAGAGGTCGGAATGCTCTCATATATCTATATAATCTCGGGCTATGGGGGCAATTTTCATCCCAATGATCCTGTACAAGTCGATCAGTATATCAAGATGGTTGTCAGATCTATGGGATACGCACCGGGAGAGAATACGAAGTACTGGGCTCAGAATTATATTGATATCGCAGTTGAGCAGAAGCTGATTTCATCAAATGAATTCCCAGACTATAAACGGCCTATCACAAGAGAAGAGGCTGCAAGGATCATTGTAAAGGCGGCGCTGCTGAAAGAAGAGTTCCCTTACAATGATCCATATAATACACCTGACAATCTGGTGCGGTCAAAAATCAAAGATTACACGGCGATAAAGGATACAAACAAGCAGTTTGTTCTGCAGTCCTACGAAATCGGCCTCATCTGGGGATCGGAGGGCTGCTTCAGGCCTGCCGGCACTCTGACCAGAGCTGAAGCGGCAACTATCATGATCAGATACCTGAATGACAGCTCGCGTGTACCTTTCACCCCGGCAGCTGATGAGGTCTTTACCTGTGTATATGATGACGGGACATCCGATACAATATGGCCGCCTATGAAGAAGGAAGTTATTGATGCTGCGAATGCATTTAAGACAGCCTGGCCAAAGAGTAAAGGATATGTTTCAACAGGCTATAGTGATAGCCATCTTGTAGTTTATATTTTCTATGAAAACGAAGAAATGTATAAACAGAATAGCATACTCAACATGCAATTAGTGGTTGATATAAATACTATGAATTTTGTTGACGTATTACGTAATCCATATCAAATAACAATATATGATGCAGATGCTGTTAAGCGGATTCATAGAGATGCAATACTTAAAATGTTTGAGTTTTGGTTTGAACAAGATGCAAATAAAGCTATGGGAGAGTTTGATAAATATCTGCAATATGCGACAACTAATGATCAAGATAATCGTATTACTGAGATCACGTATAACAATCGTCTTATGTTCTTTCATAAGTTAGCCGGCGATGAGGGATTTACACTTTCTATTCATAGTCTGGAATAATTACTCCATCAAACAAATTGAAAGGTCAGTGAAATTATGAAAAAGAAATTTTTCATCTGTATACTAGTTTTTTCTTTGCTGCTTCCAAATATTACCACAGCAAAGAATGATACAAGATATTATGAGAGTAGTTGTAAATGGGAGACATACTTTGATAATCCTGATTTATTCGAAAATCTTTCAGGACTCCCCTATGGTGCTACACCTACTGCTAAAGGGAGACCCTTTAATTATAGAATATGGTTCGGTAAGGGAATCGTTGTGTATGGTACACCGGAGCAAGCGAACTCAGATGACAGCTACAGGAAAAATTATAAAGAGGGGACACTTAATGATAATGGAGTTGGGTTCTATAAAAAGGACGGATATAAACGAGGGGAGTATAGATACGATGGATACACGCTTGAAGGTAATTTATACGCTAACATAAATTTCCCTTTAGATGTTGAAAGAACTACACCATTGGAAGATATCGCTTGGATATATCGTTATTGGGAAAGTGATTATATAGATAAAAAGTTTAAGGGTGAACCATCAGCAAAAGTTAGTATGTATACTAAAGCAGCTATTCATAATATTACAGCCATCGACAAAAAAACTCGCGATTGGATCAACAATGGTATGACTGAGTTCAAGATTAGAAACGGAGTAATGGACACTGGACTCAAAGATCCAGCACCTGAGCGCAAGGCTGATGGGACGTGGGATTTTCATAACTTTATCAATGTACAGTCTGCACCATCGGCGAAGTTCAACGGGGAAGGCAGGATGTTCAGGTTTGATAAGGCGGGCAAGCTTTTCTATATGGGCTTCACTATCAAGAAGTATCAAAAGGAGCATACGCCGATAGAGGTTTCTGTTAATATTCAAAATGAAAGCGAGCTTGAGTTTATTGATTATGGAGAGGATAACCCGGCTGGGTTTGAGAAACAGACCATTGATGTCAAGGTAGAAGTATTGGCAAGGCTCAAGGATGAGGAGCACATGCAGGACCAACTGGCGAGGGCTGTTTATTATACAAGAGCGGACAGGGACCGGTGGGAGATCACTTTGAACGGTGAACAGGCCCGGGAAGATGATACTCAGATATATGACAACTATGCGAAAACTATATTCACGATCCCGATGACAAAAGGCCAAATCAAAGCTTTGAACGGAGATAGCATAAATTTCAGAGCAACAGCCCGCTGTATTTACTTTGATGAAAGGTATGATGAGGGGAGCAGCTCTGGGAATGCGGATTTTACCATTAATGAATGTGTGATCGAGAAAGAGGTGCCCTTTCTGATGGAGCCTAAATGTGTGATACCTCAGAAGGGCTTTGATATTGTAAAATTTGATGCAAGTGACAATACGGATATGAGCGGCATACAGGAACGCAGGGTTTTAGTGAATGGCACAGAGGTCGATGATGAAAAGTTTTTCAGCGGCGGTTATGTATTCGGTATGGGTCAGGATGGTTTGAAGAAAATCGATGTTTTTTATACCGATAACGAAGGGAAGACTGCGTACCATACAGCATGGACATACATATATGACACAAAGCCGACAGCACAGTTCAGGCTTTCAGGTACTTATAAACAGAACAGAAAGCTGACTGTTTCTGACATATCGAGCATCGGAGGATGCGATATCGTCAACAGCGCATATCCGATCAGCTCATACACATGGAAATTCAGGGCTGTCAGCGGAAGTGAGGAATCAATCAAAAAGAAGGATATCAGTGTCACTCAAAAGGATCTATTGTTCAAAACTCCCGGTTCCTATGAGGCGGAGCTGATTGTAAAAAACTCGCTGGGACGGGTGTCCGACCCATATATAGTGAGGTTTGAAATCTTTCCTGATTACGAACCCGCACTTGAAATAGATCTTGACAATTCTGTCATCTCAAGGCTTGAAACAATAAGTGCCTGGAATTACAATGCCTGCAGTACAGATAATGATTCGGTGAGTAAAAATTCTATCGAGCTTTGGTACGACAGCAATAATGATGGCAAATATGACAAGCTGTTAGAAACCTATGATGGCAGTAAAGGTTTCCCTGAATTCCATCCTGTAGGACTTGGCAGATATAAATTCATCAATACGGTGGAAGAGAGCTTTGGAGAGGACACTATACAGGAATTTATTACTGATGCTGACCGCGTAAGCAGGACTGTGGAACGTGAGGTACTGGTAGACAATATACAGCCCATGGCGGGGTTGTATGTACAGATACCGTTGAACAGGACTCAGGTCGATACCTTCATAATGATGGACTCATCTCTTGACAACGAGAAAGTAAAGTATATAAAGGATAACAGACTGGAGTTCAATAATTATCTGAGGTCTTCCAATATTCATTCAAATGTGGACACATGGGATCTTCACACATATGAGTACACTCAACCGGCAAGCTGTTCCGTACGAACAGGCAGCAGTACTCCGCCCGAAACCACAGAATATACAAGCAACGGCTATTATGGAATACTGAACAGAAAAAGTGTTTCCAATAACCGGTATCAGACCGATGAGGGCTCCTACACAAGCAGGGTAGAAAAAAAGACGGTTACAGGGACATTAAGTGGATGGGCAACTGCGAACTATACCTATACCTCTGGAGGATGGCAGCTGACTTCATCAAGTGCTTCCGACCAGCCGAGTATGAGCTACAACAGTGATGGGTTCACAGGGACACTGTATAAGGTGTCCTACAGCACTGATTCCGATAGTGGTGTGCCATCTGGAAAGGGAGTTATCGGACAGACCTATACCCGAACAAGAATATTCACGGGCTATTATAGTGGCGAAGTATCAAGGACCATACAGTTGTGGGTGCCTAATCTTGTTTGGCATGATGATTACACGGGCTTTTATGAAGGGACCATTCGAAAAGAAGTAAAACAGCCTTACACAGATCCATTCAGGCCTACGTCAAACAAATATATAATCTATATCACCGATGAAAAATTGAATGATATGAATGACCTTAGCACGGCATTGAACAGAAGCGGCGCAAAACTAATACTTGTTGGTCCGGGAGACATCAGGCAACATGTAGGCCATGAGTATTTCATAGAGAACAACCGGGATGTGAGCATATTGATGCAGGAAGCTCTGGACATTATAGCCGATACAGGTGAAACAGAAAAATATACAATTCTGGCGGGAGAGGATTCTTTGGGGCTCAGTGTTGCGGATTTTGATGAGGAAAACGATGGGATAGCAGAAAAAAAGATGCTGTATGTCCATGATGCTGATTATTTTGATAACGGAAGCGGGCTGGAATCATTTGCTGTAAGCAGTTACTCTGAAAATGTAGGCTGGGTGGATACACTTGTCGATAAGCTTGATAAACCGGGCAAATATACTATTTATAGAAGAGTAAAGGACAATCCTTCAGACGACCCTGCATTCGACAGCTTCTCTCGCTACTCCGGGACGCCATTCATAGAGATCTATGCCCACAGGAGGCCGCTGGCGAGCGCAACTCTGGACTGGGATTACGATCAGACGGAGAAGGTATACCGCACAACATGGGTGGACAATTCATATGACCCTGACCACCAGTACAGCAGAGAAGATAAAGGTATTACCGAGAGAAAGATTATGTACAGGGTGACAGGAGGAGAGTGGATATATACTATTCCGGACAAGCTGAGTCCCGGCACATACGAGCTTCAATATTATGTGAAGGATATGGAGAATACCTGGTCCAAACCTATGCTATTGAACTTTACGCTTGAGGAGGCGCCTCCGATTCAGTTCAATGCTTCACTTCGGGCATTGGACAGTCGATTCACCCTTGCAGGCATCCCGGCGTCAGAAAAGCTTGAGGCATATGATCTGTGGACTCGTTACCCGGGTGATGTCAAGCTGGAGATGGCTTTATATAACGGAGCCACCAGAGTTTCGCCGGTGAAGAGCGTCAATTTCAGTGATGAGACAGGAACCAGGACTGGCAATGATATCGTATGGAAGAACATAACTTACCAGATACCTGAAACATTGGCGGACAAGTCCTATGAAATCAGAATATCTGCTGCAGGTGATGACGGCAGGAGCACTGTGAGAAGTTTCTCTGTGAGAGTTACTACACCGCTTGGATTGGTGCCCGACATGCCTTCGGAAGTATCAGGCGGAGTGGTTTCCGAAGTGGCTGCGAACACTTCGGTATATGCTCATACTGTCAATGTGATACTGTTCCAGGGCACTTCATACTCAAGATCATACAATCTGACGAATAATGGCGGAGTCAATGGGGGGAGCAAGGAATGGAAAGGAAGTCTGTCCATACCCACAGGCATACCGGACGGAGAATATGTTGCCAGATTTATTGCTGCTGCGCCTAATGGTACTACCCAAAGCAGGGATGTCTCATTCAAACTTGTCAATCTGGCCATAACGGATGTTGAAATAAGTGGTTACTGGAACCATTGGAGAGGGCAGACCGATATTTTTGGAAAGCAGATGACTGTAGAGCCGCACAGGTTCTTATCATTGGAATGCGTCAATATAGATATTACTACTATTGGAAGTCCCGATAAGTTGACTGTACGATTCAGTCCGGAGCTTGAGTCAATGAACTATACCGATCCTAATGGGCATACATACAGTTACAGTGCTGACTTCATGGGTTATGAGGTGAAGTTTCCCGAGGATGCGACTATGACAGTTGTCGGCAACCATGCCCACTGGGAGTATCACTTGCCGCTGGCGCCATCCAGCAAGGACTGGAACAATAACAGGCTGAGGGCGCAGTACCGCATGACCGTCACGGCATATAAAGGGAGCAATGCTGCCACTTATGTTGTGGATGATATCGATGTTACAGGAAATGTATATGATTTGACTTATATACAGCCCAAGGGCTAGAATTATAACCCCCGCAGACAAATCCTTTATTTATTCGGTATACTTTTGTATAATCGGATATATGATGTTATTTGATCGTTATTTTTTTGAAAGCGGGGGTTAAACTATGTGGACACGGGCGGAATTAAAGGAAAGAGCCAAGAATGTCCTGAGAGGAAACTATTGGAAGGCGTTTCTTATAAGCTTGGTCATTGGATTTACAACGGGAGGATCGGGCGGCGGCGGTGGAAGATCGGGGTCTTCTAATTTCTCGAATTACACCAGCTCATATCTTGATTCTTCTGAAATAGCCGGTATAATACTGCTTATTTTGGGAGCATTCTCAGTTGCGTTTATAGTCGCAATAGCAGTACAGATATTGCTTCTGAATCCGCTGCAGGTAGGAGGCAGGAGGTATTTTATCCAGTCGGCACAGTACTTTGATAACAGGGAATGCTTCAGATATGCGTTTGAAAGTTACAATTGGAAGGGCATCGTGGGTACGATGTTTCTTAAGAATCTGTTTATTTTTCTGTGGTCATTGCTGTTGATAATACCCGGTATTGTCAAATCGTATGCGTACAGCATGGTTCCTTATATTCTTGCCGATAATCCCAATATAGGTGCAAACAGGGCTATAGAACTCAGCAACAATATGACCCGCGGGCATAAGTTTGATATGTGGGTGCTCGATTTATCATTCATTGGATGGTATCTTCTCGGCGCATTATGTCTGGGATTGGGAGTTTTGTTCGTGCGTCCTTACGATGATGCCACACATGCCGAACTGTACCTGACACTGCGGCAGAATGCCATCGAAAACGGAATGTGCAGTCTTTCAGAATTAAACCTTTATAATCCCGGTCAGGAGGAGTATAATTTCTAATTAGACGTATGATAAACTAATGATGATGTTTGATGGAGGGTGGTACAGTTGTGGCTTGACAGGCTTGAAAGAAAGATAGGCAAATACAGTATCAAGAATCTGATGCTTTATATAACCACGCTGAATGGCGCCGTGTTCCTTCTTTCATTTTTGGCTCCTGAGTTGAATATATTGTACAAGCTGGCGCTTATACCATCACTTGTTTTGGAGGGCGAGGTCTGGAGACTTCTGACCTTCCTGTTCATACCCATGAATTTCTCACCTATCTGGATTTTGTTCACGCTCTATTTTTACTATATGATAGGTTCGTCATTGGAGAATGAGTGGGGTTCCTTCAAGTTCAACGTATATTACCTTGTAGGTGTGCTTGGAACTATAGCAGGAGCCTTCTTAGGAGGCGCGGGAACGGCAGAGTATCTTAATCTTTCGCTGATATTTGCATTTGCATTCCTTTTCCCGAACTATGAGCTGATGCTGTTTTTCTTCGTGCCGGTAAAGATCAAATACCTGGCTATAGTCTATGCAGCGTTCCTTGTGTTCAACTTTGGCCTCTCGCCGATCTACGGACTGATAACGATCCTGGGCTCGGCCCTGAACTTCCTGTTGTTTTTCTGGAGGGATGTATATTATAAGCTGAGATTCAAACAGAAGTCACAGAAGAACAGGCAGGAATTCAAAGCTAAGATCCCCAAGATACATGTGATGCATCGTTGTACGGTATGCGGCAAAACTGATGTCGAGGACAGGAAAATGGATTTCAGATACTGTGTGGATTGTGAGGGGGACTACGAATACTGTATGGATCATCTTTACAATCATGAGCATGTCAAGATGGGGCAGCCTGATGCAGATAGTTCGGATATCACAGATGAGAGTAAATAAAACCGGCTAAAACTCAGCCGGTTTTTCTTTTGATATTCCATATTCATATAGCAGCGCTTTTACTATTCGCTCCGAGGCTTTGCCATCGCCATACGGGTTAACGGCTTTGGCCATTTTGTTGTATTCCTGCGGATCATCCAGCAGCTGGGCTGCAAGCTGCCTGATATCGTCTCGTTCAACACCTGCCAGCTTCACTGTTCCGGCTGCCACTGCCTCCGGACGCTCTGTTTCCTTTCGCAGGACCAGTACCGGCTTGCCCAGTGACGGAGCTTCCTCCTGAAGGCCTCCGGAATCTGTCATCACTATATATGAGATATTCATCAGATTGTGCATATCCTGTACATCCAAAGGGTCGATGAGATGTATGCGGGTGTGGGTTCCAAGTATATTGTAGGCTGTTTCTCTCACAGCAGGATTCAGATGTACCGCATAAATTATGCTTACATCGTCATAGCTGTCTGCGATGTCCTTCACAGCCATACATATCTGTTCAAGCGGCGCTCCGAGGTTTTCACGCCTGTGAGCCGTCATGGAAATAACGCGTTTGCCCTTTATATCGATGCGTCTGAGGGCTTCACTCTGAAAAACATAATTCTTTTGTACTGTTGTCTTCATTGCATCTATGACTGTGTTTCCGGTGACATATATTTTTTTCGGTTTTATTCCCTCGTTGAGAAGATTTGTCCTGTTTGTCGCGGTTGGAGCAAAATGCAGATCCGCAAGTGCTCCGGTGAGCTTTCTGTTCATCTCCTCCGGATAGGGCGAGTATTTGTCAAAGGTTCTGAGGCCGGCTTCTACATGGCCTACTGATATTTTTTTATAGAAGGCTGCCAGTGAAGCGACGAAGCAGGTGGAGGTATCGCCATGGACCAGCACTATATCCGGGTTTTCACTCTCGAATACCTCTGAGAGCCTGTTGAGAGTCCTTGAGGTGATCTGCTCCAGTGTCTGCCTTTGAAGCATTATATCAAGATCATGCTCAGGCCATATCTGGAATACATCCAGGACCTGGTCCAGCATTTGTCTGTGTTGTGCAGTTGTACACACTACAGTGTCGATTTCGCGGCAGCTTTGAAGCTCCTTTACCAGCGGCGCCATTTTAACCGCATCGGGTCTGGTGCCGAAAATCGGCATTACTTTCAACTTCTTCATTTTATTACTCCATCAGTTGGTTTTTCTATTTCATTTTCCGGCAGAGACGGGTGTTCAGGTGTATCGTTGTCCGTCATGTCAATATCCTCCGGCCCATGGTCATTCATGAACTTTGTGCCGCCTACTACAAATACCGCTACTGCTAACAGCAGTATTATTGCACTCAGTGCGCCGCGGTCAGCCAGTACGATGGCACATAGACCGAGAGATGCGCTGGCGATGTACATTATCAGGACCGACTGTCTTTGGCTAAGGCCCATGTCAATGAGTCTATGATGCAGATGTCCTCTGTCTGCCTGCATTATCGATTTGCGTGACAGGACTCGTCTGGTTATGGCAAATAACGTATCAAACAACGGCAATCCCAATACCAGCAGAGGTATTGCTATCGATATGGCGGTATATGATTTCATTGCGCCCTGTATCGATATGACCCCGAGTGTGAATCCGAGGAATGCCGCACCTGTTTCTCCCATAAATATCTTCGCCGGGTTGAAGTTGAACGGCAGGAAGCCCAGCGTGGAGCCGGCCAGCGCCGCTGTGACCAGCGCGGTATATACTGTTATTGACGGGGCGAGATCTGCTCTGAGTATGGAGACAAAGAACAGCGACAGGGAGGATATGGAGGATACACCTGCAGCCAGCCCGTCCAGCCCGTCAATAAGGTTTATTGCATTAGTTATGCCCACTATCCACATTATGGTCAGCGGAATAGATATATACGGACTAAGCTCCATATATGGATCCGCTCCAAATGGATTGGTCAGTACCGATATACGCGTACCTGAGATCGCCACTACACATACTGCGGCTAGTATCTGAAAGGCCAGCTTGACCCAGGCATTCAGGGTCCTTGTATCATCCAGGACACCCATCAGCATGATCACGGCTATGCCTGTCATCAGCCCGGCGATCTCTTTGCCCGGCGTGATTATGTTCGAAGTGGTCAGCAGATCAAATGCCAGTGAAACAACAAAGCCGCAGATGATTGCCAATCCGCCTAACAGTGCGATAGGCTTTTTGTGCATCCTGCGGTTGTCCTTGGGTATGTCAACGCCACCCACCTTGAAGGCGAGCTTCCTGACTATCGGTGTTGCTGAAAATGCTACTATGAATGCCAGTGCAAATGTTATTATATACTCATAAATGTATGACAATCGGACACACCTGCCTATATTTTGACTACCCTTACTCCGGCTTCCTTAAGCAGCTCCATGGCCAGTTCATCAGGGTACTCTCCTCTGAATACGATTTTTTTGATTCCTGCATTGATGGCCATCTTGGCACACAGTACACAAGGCTGATGTGTTACATAAAGTGTGCCTTCCTTTACACTTGTCCCCGAATATGCGGCCTGAACAAGGGCGTTCTGCTCGGCATGTATAGCCCTGCAGAGCTCGTGGCGCTGACCCGATGGTATTTTCAGCTCTTCCCGGAGGCAGCCGAGCTCGGAGCAATGCTTGCAGCCTGTTGGAGCTCCGTTGTAGCCGGTGGCGAGAATTCGCTTTTCCTTCACGATCAATGCGCCTACCTGACGTCTGAGACAGGTCGATCTTGTTTTGATCAACTCAACGATCTCCATGAAATATTCATCCCACGACGGTCTCATAGTGATGCCTCCCAAACTTATTCTATCCTGATCCCCAGGTATATGGGAGGGACTGTCCCTCCGCTCCTGACGGAAGCGGATGAACCGTCCCATTGATTATACCTTGCTTCTACTTTGTGCCGAAAAGACGGTCGCCGGCGTCGCCCAGACCCGGAACTATATAACCGTGGTCGTTGAGCTTTTCATCGACTGCTGCACAGTAGATATTAACATCGGGATGGTCCTTATTTATTCTTTCTATTCCCGATTTAGCGGCTATAAGGCACATAAGCTTTATGCTTGTGACGCCTCTTTCCTTTATGAATCTTATTGCTGCTGATGCGGATCCGCCTGTAGCAAGCATTGGATCGAGAACTACGATCTCGCGTTCTTCGGCGTCAACAGGCAGCTTGCAGTAATATTCGACGGGCTCCAGCGTTTCCGGATCGCGGTAGAGGCCGATATGTCCGACCTTAGCCATTGGCAGCAGGTTCAGCATGCCATCCACCATTCCAAGACCGGCTCTGAGTATCGGTACTATGCCGAGCTTTTTGCCCGATATGACCTTTGTTTTGGCAACAGCCACAGGTGTCTCTATCTCTACTTCTTTTAAGGGCATGTTCCTGGTGACTTCATAGCCCATGAGCATTGCTATCTCTGATACCAGTTCCCTGAACTCCTTGGTGCTTGTGTTCTTGTCCCTTAATAAGGAAATCTTGTGCTGTATCAGCGGGTGATCAAATATAAAAACTTTATCCATATGTTGTACCTCCGATTTATGTATTTTTTATTGAATACTTTTTCTCAACAGCCCCGAACTTGTCTACTCTTCTCTGGTGACGACCGCCTAAAAAAGAAGCGTTCAGCCACGTATCGACTATGTCGATCGCAAGGCCGACGCCCAGTACCCTGGCACCCAGCGCCAGTACATTTGCGTCATTGTGCTCCCGGCTCATTCTGGCCATGTAAGGATCTGTGCAAAGAGCGGCACGTATACCGGGTACCTTATTTGCCGTGATAGAAATACCGATACCTGTTCCGCAAATTATTATGCCGCGTTCGTGTGTTCCTGCAGCTACTGCTTCTGCTACCTTCTGCCCGTAGTCGTTGTAATCGACGGAAGTGGTGCAGTCACATGTACCAAGGTCCTCGAACGGGACGTTGATTTCCTCTAAATACTTGATTAATTCGGTTTTCAGGTCGAAGCCTGCATGATCGCTTGCGATTGCCAACATTGTTTTAAGCCTCCGTTACAATTTTATATTATTGGTATACTAAAGTCAAAGCCGTATCAGATAAATTTGAGTTTTTCTACAAGTTTTTCGACTGCCTGTGCTATTTCTTCTGCGCTCTGCCTGTATACCGATTCACTGCCTCCAAATGGGTCATTTATATCGGATGCCATACCATAAGCATATTCTTTCAATGTGTGAACCTTTTGATACGCTTCGGGATACATCGAAAGTATGTGCTGCTTGTGGCTGCGGCACATTGTAAGCACAAGGAATGCGTTTTCGATATCATCACGCCTCAGCAGCCTTGAACGATGGCGCGACAGGTCTGCGCCGGGATAGCTGTCCATTGCTTTGACTGCATTTCCGCTTGCCGGGATACCGTCCATTGCAGAAAGTCCGGCAGAAACTGCTTCATATCCATGACCTTGCAGCTCAAGGGCCGCCAGACGGTTGAACAGGGCTGCTGCCATGGGGCTTCTGCAGGTATTGCCTGTACATACGAACAGTATCCGTTTCATTTTATCTCCTCATAGCTTTATGATATTTCCTCCGGCCGCTTTCAGCAGCCGGTTCATTACTGCTTGTCCAATGCCGCCTGCATCAGGTGTCTCTGCCATTATCATCTCTACAGCCTTTTCGTCGAATTCCCTCAGGCAGCGGAAGAGATTTGACGCCAGTGTCTCCGGGCTCTCCCTGCTCCCAAGGGATATGATCTTGCAGTAGGTGTGCAGAGAGGGCTCATAGAGGGAGGCTGTCTCGTCGGTATTTAGTATCCCGATAGCAGTGCCTTCCTTGTGGTAGAGCTCTGCTCTTTTGCTTATCTCGGCGGCCACCCGTTCGGGACTGCCCTGGAGCAGAAGAAGAGCGGCTTTAGGGGAGTAGTGCTTGTATTTCATGCCCGGCGATCTCGGAGGGGTATGGGACGCTTCAGATCCAGGGGAAGAATGGTCCCAGGTGACCGCACCCAGAACGCTGCGCAGTTGTTCCAGAGTTACTCCTCCGGGCCTTAATATCATTGGGGGAGTGACCGTTATATCAAGTACCGTCGATTCCACGCCGACCTTTGAGATGCCTCCGTCGATGATCACATTGACCTTGCCTTTAAGGTCCTCGATCACATGCTTGGCCAGAGTCGGGCTTGGTCTGCCTGAGCTGTTGGCGCTAGGGGCAGCGACAGGTACGCCTGCCTTTTGTATCAATGCAGCTGCAATAGGATGTGAGGGCATCCTGACCGCTACCGTATCAAGGCCTGCCGTAATAATATCAGGAACATTCTTTGATCTTGGCATCACCAGCGTCAGCGGTCCCGGCCAGAAGGCTTCCATGAGCACAGGCGCAACAAAAGGGATACTGTCTGTCAGTTCCTTTACAGAATCAGTGTTTGCTATATGAACTATCAGCGGGTTATCAGAAGGGCGGCCCTTTGCCTTGTAAATGCCTTCGACAGCCGTCTGATCCAGCGCATTGGCTCCCAGACCGTATACGGTTTCAGTCGGAAAGGCCACCAGCCCTCCGGATCTTAATACCTGAGCTGCGTAGTCAAGCTGCTTGTCCCAATCCTGAGCAGCCGTGTCTACTTTGATTATTTCTGTCTTCAAGATATGTACTCCCTTTTTCGTATGTCATTTAGTTTAAGACTGATACTATTATACCACATAATATTCCCCATACATTCGCCAAAGAAGATAATCTTCCCAGATAAAGACGTTTTGATTCCGGCACCAGCTCGCCATATATGATATAAAGCATAGCTCCGCCTGCAAATCCGAGACAGGCGGCGGTAAGCCGGTCGGAGATCGTGCCCAGCATCGCACCAAGAAGTGCGCCAAAGCCCATCGGGACGCCTGAAAGCAGTGTATATCCGAAGGCCTTCAGCCTCGAAAATCCGCCTGCACGCATTGGAACCGCCATGGCTATGCCCTCGGGTATATCGTGTATGATTATTACTGCGGTTATAGTAAATCCAAGGCTCGATGAGGCTTCAAAACCCGAGCCTACTGCGAAGCCCTCGGGGAAGTTGTGCATTGCTATAGCGATAGCCATAAGGATACCTGCTTTGAGGAGTCCGGTGTTTTCGCCTTTTCCGATGGATTGGGATTTTTTCAAAAGGTTTTCTATCAGGACAACAATAAGGATGCCTGCAAGGATCCCGACAAAGGTGTAGAAGGTGCCGCCGAGCTTGAACGCTTCAGGCAGCAGCTCAAAGCATACCACGGCAGTCATAAGGCCGGCGGAGAATTCCAGTATCGAACTCATTATCCGATTGTTTGTCTTTGATATCAAAAAAGCCGACAATCCGCCCAGACCTGTCCCGGCAAGGCCTGATACCAATCCCACAAGGGTTATTCGCAGCAGGTGTCCCATAAAGCCCTCCATGTGCCAAAAATACATTTGATGACACTAACAAGTATATTCGGGGAGGGCTTTGATTAGTATTTTTCCGGGATCATGGCAGTTGCTTATCGTAATTTCTCAATCCTCGTCGTATGCTGCACTTCCAAGTCTTTCCGACTGGTCTGCCGTGATCAGTGCATCCAGGATATCATCAAGGTCGCCATCCATTATCTCTTCTATCTTATAAAGTGTAAGGCCTATCCTATGGTCGGATACCCTGCCCTGCGGGAAATTGTAGGTTCGGATGCGCTCGCTTCTGTCGCCTGTGCCGACCTGGCTCTTCCGGGCTGCAGCTATTTCGGAAGACTGCTGTTGCTGAGCCATTTCATAAAGCTTGGACCGCAGTATCTTCATCGCCTTGTCCTTGTTTTTATGCTGTGAACGCTGGTCCTGACAGGTCACTACGATACCTGTGGGCATATGGGTAATTCTGATGGCGGAGTCGGTTTTATTTATATGCTGGCCTCCTGCGCCTGACGCGCGGTATGTGTCTATCTGCAGATCGTTCGGATTTATATCCACATCAACCTCGTCCACCTCCGGGAGGACCGCCACTGTGACAGTGGATGTGTGGATCCTGCCGCTTGACTCGGTGGAGGGTACACGCTGGACACGGTGTACGCCGCTCTCATATTTCAATCTGCTGTAAGCGCCCCGGGCTTCTATTGAAAACACGACTTCCTTTATGCCGCCTATTTCCGTTTCGTTGATATCAAGTATCTCGGACTTCCAGCGGTGTCTTTCGCCATATCGCGTATACATCCTGAAAAGGTCGCCGGCAAACAGAGCGGCTTCTTCTCCGCCTGCACCGCCTCTGATCTCAACGATGACGCTTCTGTTGTCGTTAGGGTCCTTTGGCATTATCAGTATCTTCAGTTCGTTTTCTATTACTTCAAGCTTTTCCCTTGCTTCATCGAACTCCAGCTGGACCAGCTCGCGGAAGTCCTTGTCCAGAGTGCCGTCAAGCAATTCCTTGGCCTCGGCCGCATCTGATTTTACGTTTTTATATTCACGATATTTTGCCACTATCTCTTCGAGCTCGGAATATTCCTTCATAAGCCTGCGGTACTCGTCCTGATCGGCGATCACCTGTGGATCGCTGAGTCTGAGGCTGATTTCCTCATACCTGTTGTCCGCAGCTTCGAGTTTATCAAACATATAGCACCTCATTACTAGAATTATCGGTGTTTAATTATAGCATAGATAAAAGCTATAATCTAGGTGGGAAAAAAACAGGCCGGGGCAGTTTTCGCTGCTCCAGCCCGTTTTTTAATATATATTATATGATCAAACAGCTTTTATGGAGGGGATGTGTTCCAATGAAATTATTTGATCACTTCGATGTAACCGTTTGTGGTCTCTACGTTTATGTTGATCTTCTGAGCTGCGGATGCGTAGTTGTCGGTCTCGGCTTCAGCCTGCTTGTTCATGCTCTCGTATCTCGGTGCGCTGCGGTACAGAAGGTTGGGTATCAGCAGGTTTATTCCTCCGTTTGTGGTCTGTGCCTTGACCTTGTAGCCCTTGTCTTCGGTATCGTTCATGTTTACCTTGATGTCGGCGTTTCCGGTCTTGAGGTTGAGTTCGACTGCGCTTGTGTCATCATAGCCCTGTATATTATCGAGAAGGATCTTTCCGTTCATGGTGCCTGCATTGAGCTTCTCTGCCTTGAGATTCTTGATGTCTATCACAGCGTTTGTTGTGCCGAGGCTGATATCCTTGCCTATCATATAATTGACAGCGACCTTGGCATTCTTTGTATCAACAGATATCTTGCTGCTGTTGACGCCTGTCAGATCGATGGCAGCGTTCCTTGTTGCGCTGACAAACTCTTCGGAAAGAGTATCTTCAACATATATTTTGCTGTTCTTTGTTTCAAGAACTATCTGGTTGAACTTCACTACCGGTACGAGTACTTCATATGCGACACTGAGATTGTAGGTATCAGGCTTTGCGAGCTTGACTGCTACTGTTCCATTATCATTTGTGAAAATTATTGCACTCTCAGCGTTAGCTTGCGGTGTGCGGATCTTTGCCTTAATAAGGATTCTTTCTTCCTGATGCTTTTTAACAGTGATCTGGCCGTTTGTTGCCTGGAGATGAAGGTTCAATCCCTCTGCAGCAACAGCTTCAAAATCCTTTTCGACTGTCACGCAGCTTCCGAAGATATTGAAAGCGCCTGTGTCAACGATACTTCCCACAAAATCCACTACCTTGTCGGCAACACCGAAGGCTGCTGTGGCAACGTTCTTTCCGAATTTCTCAGCCTTTGCGCTGAATTCGTCCACCATTTTGTCAAAGTCATTCTGGTTATAATTCTTTGAAAGGTCTTTTCTCCAATCATTGATCCTTTCCCTGACTCTGGTGACTTCATCGTAATAGTTGTGCGGCGGGGGCTTCGGGATATTGAAGCCTTTGAAGCCTGCATTCTGGGGACCCTGTTTTGCTTCGAGGGCCTCGAGAAGCTTTGCTGCTTCGTCGCTGTTGATCCTGCCTTCCTGCAGCATCTTGAGTATCATCATTCTTTCTTCACTGATTGACATAATAAAAATCCTCCTAAAAATTATATTTTATGATTCCGATCTAGGATTTCAGCAGATCCAATGCTTCCTCTACTGAAATCATGCCGTTTTCCAATTTGTCAAGTATCTCGAGTCTCTTCTCGCTCTCCGGAGTGCCATAACCCTGTGAGCTTGCGTAGCCAAGAGCATTTGCGGCATCCTCGAGCCTGTTTTTCACTGTGGGGTATGATATGCCGAGTTCCCTTTCCACCTCCTTGATATTTCCTCTGCACTTGATGAAAGTTTCAATGAATGATTTCTGTTCTTCTGTCAGCCTGCAAAACCTGCAAAGTGTGAAATGCCCTTCGATCCTGGTCTCACAGCTGTCACAGTATATTGTCGTGACTTCAGTGTTCTGTCCGCATACTGGACATTTTCCCAATGCTTCTCTTGCCATAATGGACTCCTTTATTTTAAAGATATATTATGCTTCATATTAAAATAATCAAGGTCTATATCAATTATTTTAATTCATCATAATATATACTATTATTGTTGTATTTACTTGTCAATATACATTTGCGAGAAATATTAAAAATATTAATTGGAATATTAAAATTTTTAATGTCTCAATTAATTATACGCAGAAGGCGATTTAATGTCTCAAAATTTTTTGAATTTTTTTCAGCAATAAAAAAACTGTATTGCTTTTGAGCAATACAGCCTTTGTTATGAGTCGGGTTTCAGTTATATTTCTCTTCGGCCCTCCAGCGCCTTGGCCAGGGTGACCTCATCTGCATATTCCAGATCGCCGCCGACCGGAATGCCGTGGGCGATCCTTGTGGTCCTTATGCCGACAGGCTTCAGGAGCTTGGATATGTACATGGCTGTGGCTTCGCCTTCAACATCGGGATCGGTTGCGAGTATGACTTCACGGATATCGCCCTCGCGTATCCTCTGAAGGAGTTCCTTTATTTTTATGTCCTCCGGGCCTATGCCCTCCATAGGGGAGATGACTCCCTGGAGAACATGGTATATGCCGTTGAATTCACGTATCCTCTCCATGGCGACCACATCTCTGGGGTCCTCGACAATACAGATGATGCCATGGTCCCGCTTAGTGTTGCTGCATATATTACACGGATCTGCTTCGGTAAGATTGCTGCATATGGAACAGTATCGTGTTTTGAGCTTTGCTTCTTTGATTGCGTTAGCCAGCGCTTCTGATTTTTCAACAGGTAAATTGAGCACATGGAATGCAAGCCTCTGGGCGGTCTTATGACCGATGCCCGGAAGCTTTTCAAATTCTTCTATAAGTCTTGCGACCGGCGGTGCGTAAAAGTAGCTCATATCAGAACAGCCCGCCGAGTCCGCCCATGCCGCCTGTTATTTTGGACATCTGGCTATTGACCATTTCATCAGCCATACGTATAGCTTCGTTAACTGCTGCCAATATCAGATCCTGAAGCATTTCGACATCATCAGGGTCAACGACGTCACGGCTTATGGTTATTTCCTTGATTTCCTTTTTGCCTGTGGCGATAACCTTTATCGCACCGCCCCCGGCAGTTGCTTCAACTTCTTTTTCCTGCAGCTCGGCCTGCATTTTTTCCATATCCTTCTGCATTTTCTGAGCCTGTCTCATGAGATTGTTCATGTTTCCGCCGCCGCCAAAGCCGCCTGGAAATCCGCCTTTTGCCATAATGGCACCTCCGTAGTTATTTATCTTTTCTAATTATATAAAACTTGCTTGTGTCATACAAGGGTCTCGGTCCAACGATTTGAATATTTCTGCCTGCAGACGCCTATTCATCGATTATTTCAAGGGGAAGCCCGGCCTTCTCGGCTATTAGCCGGGCACGCTTCAGCATATCGCTGCTTTCCCGGGGCTTTTCAGCCGGGATCGCCTTTTTCAGGACATCCTCATCTACACATTTTATTTTCATTTCACAGCCGGCTATTTTTTCAACCGCCTCTTCGATTATTTTTATATGCTCTATCTTTGATACCATTGTCCTGATCGAGGCATCCGAGGAAACTAGACCGACAGTGGTGCTATCTATCAGGACAGCTTTGACATTGAGCAATATGGTGTATATGGCCATCTTGCCAAGACTTCTTAGGTGTTTCATAACAGCCGGCCATTTGTCGTATTCAGCAGCTTCCTTTGTTGATATCACAGACTCGGTGGGGACCTGTGCTGTCACTTCTTTTTTGCCACTGGCTGCTGCATTAGTATCACTTTCAGCAGTCTGCCGAACTGCGCCTGTGTCTCTGCCGTATTGAGCCGGTGGTTCCGACAGTACTGGCCGAGGAATGTCACCATTCTGAACATTCTGCGCGGTTGTCAAAAAATCAGCGCTGTTGAGCCTTCTTTCGATGGCAGCCAGCCTTGCTTCAAGATCAGCACTAATATTTCCGCTGCCAGTGCTGTCGGCACTGCCATCGCCTGCATTACTGCTGTTGCTGCCGCAAACCTTGATGAGTGTGACCTCCAGTAATACCCTCGGATTTATGGCATACTTAAGGCCATTTTCCAATGCAGAAAGTTCTTTGATATACCTCATTATCTCATCGAGAGATATGGATTGTGTCTGTTTCTTCATTATAGATAGAACAGCAGACGGGACCTCTATCAGGTCATCACACTTTCCGCCGGTGGACTTGCAGATCATAAGGTTTCTGAAGTACATGACCAGATCAGATACGAAATGTGCCGCATCGCGTCCGTCCGAGACAAGGCGGCTAATATTCTGCAGCAGCTTTACCACATTTTTGTCAAGCATATCACCAATGAATCCCGTCATAAATTCATCATTCACAATTCCGACGACAGACAGTACATCATCATAGCTGATGCTTTTACGGCCCAGCGACATACACTGGTCCAACAGGCTTATGGCATCTCTCATGGCGCCGTCCGCCATACGAGCTATTAGTCTGGCCGCATCGGTGTCCAACGTTATACCGTCAGATGATGCTATTTTATTCAGATGATCAACAATACTATCCTGGGATATGCGTCTAAAATCAAACCGCTGGCAGCGTGAGAGTATGGTTGCAGGCAGCTTGTGCGGTTCGGTCGTAGCAAGTATGAATATGACATGCTCAGGAGGCTCCTCCAGTGTTTTAAGCAGTGCGTTGAAGGCTCCTGTGGACAACATATGGACTTCGTCTATGATATAAACCTTGCGTTTTGCTTTTGTCGGTGCATATATTACTTCGTCCCTGATTGAGCGGACATTGTCGACACTGTTGTTGGAGGCTGCGTCTATTTCCAGCACATCGACGCTGCTGCCGGAGAGTATCTCGCGGCAGATTTCACACTGGTTGCAGGGCTCGCCGTCATGCGGATCCAGACAGTTGACGGCTCTGGACAATATATGTGCCATGGTCGTTTTTCCGGTGCCCCTGGTGCCGCAGAAAAGATATGCATGGGCGATCCTGCCGGTACTGACGCTGTATCGGAGAGCCTTTACAACATGCTCCTGCTCGACTACATCCTTGAACCGGGCCGGTCTCCATTCTCTGTATAAAGCAATGTAAGACATTATCAACAGCCTTTCTTGTGATCCGTATTTATGAAAATAGTATATCAAAATGGAAGGGTAAGTAAAAGGGTCAGGCTTGAATAATGCAATTATTCAAGCCTGACCCCGTTTTATAATTGAAGGCTGTGCACCTGTTGTCGACTTACTTCTACAAGCGTACTCCATATAGTTGGCTCTAACCAGGCAACCCTGCGGCACACGCAAGTATCCGCTTACCGTTGCTTCCTTCCGGACCTGGCGGGGTTCACAGACTTACGTTGCGCAAGACCCAGTCGTCATCGCCACTTGCATGGAACAGACCCTACAAAAGCAAAGCCTCGAACAGGAATTCAACCCTGCTGCAGCGGATTGCAGGTTCAGGGCACCGCTACCTCCCCGTCTAGCACAGCCAAAGTTTAAACAAGTGTAATTTTTAAAGCGTCACTTACCTATTATACTCAATATGCCTTTTCTTATCAACACATTTCACAGCATGTACATAAAGTATTTTATACCAGCCCGGGATCGGCCTCGATGGCCGCACCTCTGCCGTACTGTCATCAGCCCGGCGGCAGGCCCTGAAAAAGGGCAAAAAAATAAAGCACTTGGTAAATATTTATAAATAATACCGAATAATAATAAGTGCTTTACCAGATCAAATAAAATTAGCCATAGTCTATATTAAAAGGAGGAACAAAAATGAAAAATTAGTATTATTGGCTGTGGCAATTATATTGTACCATGATTTGCTAATAAAAAATATTAAATTTCTGTAACAAATGTGGAAAAATCATGCGGACAAGGCTTTCTACAGACTGATTTCCAATTATGTGCTCAGCTAACCGGAACAAAGGAAAGAGCATGAGCAGAAATATTTCAAAAAGCAGCAGGCGGTTTTCCTGATTCCTGTATCTGAGAGTCGAATATGTCCGAACGATGTTACGAAGCTCGGAGACCTTATTTTCAAGGACTTCATATCTGTCCTCAAGCTCATAGTATGCTGAAAGCTTGTCATAGGCCTCTTTTAGCTGGATACTTCCGGTAGTGGCGGCGGGCCTGTCAAATATCATGATACCGGCGGTGCTTTGCTGCTCGAACTTGATTATATGCGCCATGGTCGATGTGAACCGGCGGGTCCCGCTGCCGACGATACCCTTCTGGAATCCGGATATATGGATGTCAGCTTCATCCAACAGCTGGTCGATATCTGACTCTTCCTTTGAAAGAGCTGTAGATTTAGCCAGTATTATTGCGATGATATCGAAGAGTCCATCTATGGAGGGGTACTCCTCCGAACTCTCTTTCCAGAGAAATAAATTGCCCTGATCGTTTATTGATATCGTATGGCTTTCCCTGTATACAGCGAGCATCCTGTAATCAGGCTCGCCGATGGTTTGCCCCAGAGTTTCAAAGAAATTATCTGTTTCATCTATATTGAAATCTTCAAAGACAATGCAGCCAATGGTGAATATGAAGATCCTTTTTTCCTCCATATTATACTTATATACTTCAGACAGCTGTCTGCCTCCGAGTATGATAAACCTGTCCCTGCTTTCGGGAGCCGGGAGGCCAAACAGTGAGGCGGTGTTTTTCAGATCTATTGAGTTGTAGGCTTTATAGCATATAAAATGTTTCTTATTCATTGCATGTCTCCGCCGGATTTTTCTTTAAAATGATGTTTCACAGAACCAGATCCATTATCATCAGTATTACTTCGACGACGATCAAAGCAACGATTATCCATTCTACGAACAGCCCTCTGATAGAATGGCTGATGGATGAAAAACCGTTGATGATGTTATTCAGGATGTCTGCTTTCTTTGTCAGTATGGTGTACCTGTCATTCAGCTCGAAAAAGTCGGACATTTTTTCATAAAACAGTGATGCGTCGCTGTTGCTCCAGGTAATATCGGGTTTATCAAGGATCATTATATAGCTGACGGTATTGTACTGGTGCCTCGTCACTCTGGCGGTCGTCCTTGCCAGCTCTCTGTTGCCCACGTGCAGCTGCCCGTGTTCCAGACGGTCTATCATGTTTTCCAGTCTGTCGAATATTTTCCCCAGCTCATATTCGGTTTTTTCCATGGCTACTGATTTCGCGATGATCGTTGCGGCGATCTCCGTATAGAAGAATTCATACTTCGGGACAATGGCGTATGCGTCCGTGATCTTAAGGCGCCCCTCCGGCTCTGCACGCAATTCGTACTCGTCGCTGTATCTGCTCCAGTTGTTCAGGTCGAGCTCCGGCTCGAATTGCCTGATGTATTTCAACAGGGGAGGCATCTCGCTCTCCGGCACATTAACCAGCACGATACAGCCGAAGGAGAATACGAACACCCTGCAGCCTTCCTCATAGTCTCTGCCGAGTATCTTCTGCAAAAGCTCGTCATGCAGTATGAGAGGCTCCTCCCAGGTGTATTTTTTCGGGATGCCGCAGCTGACTGCTATTTTGTTGAGATCGATCTCATTGAGAACCGCATATGCCTTGAACTCGAAATGTATCATATGTATCTCCGCCTTTGGTGCACCAATTGCAAAAATTACCTTATAATAGAATCATATTATCAAATTTGCAGATGTGTCAAGTTAGTAACAAATTTTTGAAATATTTCTTATCACTCCCGTTGAGCAATAGTGTATAATAATGTAAATGAGATGTCGGGGGGGAGATTGAGTTGAAGATACGCAAGGCCGTTATTCCTGCAGCCGGGATGGGAACCAGATTTCTGCCGGCCACCAAGGCTCAGCCTAAAGAAATGCTTCCCATAGTCGACAAGCCTACCATCCAGTATATCATAGAGGAAGCTGTCGCATCGGGCATAGAGGACATCCTGATAGTGACAGGGCGAGGAAAGAGAGCTATCGAAGACCATTTCGACAAATCCTATGAGCTCGAGGATATGCTCACGAGAAAGGGAGAAGAAGAGCTGCTGGCTCTTGTTCAGGAGATCTCGAATCTGGCCAATGTGAACTATATCAGACAGAAGGAGCCCAGAGGCCTCGGGCATGCAATACATTGTGCCCGTTCCTTCATTGACAACGAACCCTTTGCAGTCTTGCTCGGAGACGATATCGTGGACTCCGAGGTACCGTGCCTAAAGCAGATGATAAGTGTCTATGAGCAGTATAATACCACTATCCTGGGTGTGCAGCATGTACCTGAAAGCGACGTTTCAAAGTACGGCATAATCAAAGGCTCTGCGATCGGGGATCGGATCTACAGGGTAGAGGACATGGTGGAGAAGCCGGAGAGGGAAAAGGCTCCATCTAATGTAGCCATACTCGGCAGATATATAATCACTCCAGAAATATTTTCATATCTCGAAAGGGCGACTCCGGGAAAAGGCGGGGAAATACAGCTGACGGACGCTCTGAAGGCTCTGCTGTCATCGAATTCTGTTTATGCGTATGATTTTATCGGGAAGAGGTATGACGTGGGCAATAAGCTGGGCTTCCTGGAGGCGACCATCGAATTCGCACTGAAGCGGAATGAATTAAAGGACGAATTTGCAGCCTATCTGAAGAATATAGTAAAAACTCTTTAAGTTTCTCCGACAAAAATGAATAGTAATGCAGCTGGAATGCAAATAATACCTGTAAAAGAAATTACAGGTATTATTTATGCGAAAAATATGGATCCGCGGCCTTATATTGAAGCTGACGTTTATATTCATTTTGATGTTCATTGCGAACCTCATTGTGCTGCGTGTGTATTTTAATGTCCGTTTATTCGATTTGTTGTTTTTAGTGGGGGACAGTCCTGTGGCAGATGACGTATCAGCCGAAAGTAATTATTGCATCAGAAGCCTGCCTGATCGAGGCGATCCTATGAATCTGATTAATGAATTGAGTCTGAGGGACAAAATTACTCTGGCACAAATAGTTTCAAGGATCGGTAAGGATGATATGACAATTTTATCCGATATTTCACAGGATGGTATAACTGCTGATGAAATTTCTGCCTTGCGGGAATATGCTGCGGAAAGGCTTGCTCCGTCTGATGTCGAGGTGCTGGAAGAGATACTTGATAGAAATAGGCACTTATACGCTGATAACTTAAGGTGATAAATTGCAGAAAATTACAGGGAACAGAGACGTTATTTGATAGTGATATTCCGAATATGGGATAAATGTAGAAAGAAGGTTTTTATAGTAGAAATTATTAATTTTTTATGAAGGAGAAAACGATTTATTGCAGAATTACATAATAGCATTAAATACACTCTTCTTGGGGGGTTAGTATGAATGATCAAATGAAGGTTGTCCATCAAAGAAACAAGATCGCAGTAATAATGTTCTGGTGCGCGGTCATTTTTTTGGTACTGGGGAGTTTACTCAACAAAAACTCTTTAAATGAGGTTGTTTTCAGACTCATTATCGGAGGGGTCTGTGGAATAATTACAAGCCTGTTGACATACTTCCGCATTGCGGAAAAGGTCGTAAGGTATATTTTGGTTGCCGGCCTGGCAGCGATAATTTTTCTGATATTCAATTCCAGACCCAACTTCGGTAATTATGTCATGATATACTTCGTACTTGCGATAACGACAATATATCACGATTACATAGCCATCATATATGCCGGCATTTGTGATATCATCATTTCCAATATGATGTTTTTCAAGTTCAAGGACAGTACCTTCGGCGGTATGTCTCAGGTCAACAACAATCTGAATCTTCTGCTGATCCTCGTGACCGGCGTTCTGGCTTATCAGGCCCTGATCGGCAGGAAAATGCTCAGAGAGACTGAAAATGCCAGGAATGAAGCTTTTTCAAGCAGGAGCAGCATCGAGAAAATATTGGATCGCATTAAGGAATCCATAAAGAAAACGACTGAATTAGGGTACAGCCTAAGGGAGGATGTGAATCACGTCCGAACCATATCCGGGGAGCTGACGACAGTATTCAATGAGGTCTCCAAAAGTATCGAGGCACAGGCTAACAGCGTAAACAGCATAGCCTCGTCGATGAATACTGATAGAAGCCTGGAGGAAATATTAGCTGCTGCTGAAGATATGAATGATGTATCTACATCTACAATGGATTCTACAAATGAGGGCAACGCATATGTATCGCAGCTGCAGAACAGTGCAGGAAAAATAAGCAGTATCGTGACAGATACCAATGATGCTATGAACCAGTTGACTGTAAGCTCAACAAAAATCGAGGAGATCCTTAAAATCATCAATAACATCGCAGAGCAAACAAATATGCTTTCACTCAATGCATCTATTGAAGCAGCCAGGGCAGGGGAAGCGGGAAAGGGATTCGCGGTGGTGGCAAACGAGATCAAGAACCTGGCAAACAGCTCGGTTGAGTCTGTAAAAGATATTTCTAAAATAATTAAGGAGATCCAGGAGAATACAAGAAAGGCTGTAGGGGCTACAGACCTTACAAAAGATCTGCTTGTTAATTTTGTTACTTCTACACAGCTGGCCGATTTATTCGGCAAGATCAACAGTAACGCACAAAATGTATTAGAGCAGTCGAAAAAGGTGAGTGGATTGATCCAAACCTATGCAGGCGTTACCGGCAATGTTATGCATGAGATCGAATCTATATCCAGTATCACACAGGAGAATACGGCATCGGTGGAAGAGGTCCTGGCAAGTGTGAACCAGCAGGATGAGAGGATCAGGCAGATCGGTGAAAATTATGAACAGCTGCAGTCACAGATCAACAGCCTTGAAACTCTGTACGAATAATGATTTAAGACTGAAAATGCAAAAGCCTGATACGGATGTTTTATCTGTATCAGGCTTTTCTGTGGGCATTTAGTCATAAATAAGCTATGAATTTATTTTATCTCTTTTATACTATATTCCATAGAGCCAAGGCCCAGCTTTTCAAGCTCCTGCAGCTGAATGAAGGGGTTCTTGCCGTGGAGCCTTTCAAACAGATGTCCCTCGCTGCCCATTTCATGGCCCTTCGGCACCCCTGCCGGAATAAGGTTCTCGTTCTTTATTGCATCCAGACAGGCTTTTTCTATTGCGACGATGTCTTTTGAAGCCATGACTCCTATATCGGGGACAAGAGAAGGTGTAGTAAGGCCCCAGCAGTCACACAATGCTGTTATGTTGATAAGGAAATTTATGTAGAACACATTCCCGGGAGCAAAGGTCTTCAGGACTTCCTGGGTACAAAGAGCCATTCCCTTTTGAAAATCCTCATATTGTTTTGCCAGCATTTTCATGGCAGAGACGGGGCAGACCTTCACACAGTGCTGGCAAAGCGTGCAATGGTGATAGTTGACCTTGTATTTTCCATCCTCGAAGCGGTTGGCATAATGGTTGCAGCTGTTTATACACAGCTCACAGTGGGTGCAGATGTCCTCATCCCACTCGATGCCGCCCTCAAGGCCGTGGAGCTGCTGGCGGGTCCTGTCAGTGACACAGCCCATGGCGATATTCTTGCAGGCGCCTCCGTAACCGCATACACCGTGACCTTTTACGTGGGAAAGGTCGATCATGACATCAGCGTCAAATATGTTCCCTGCTATATCAACGTTTTTAAAGCTTCTGAAGTCCACATGCTTTTCGTAAAAATATCTTCCTGTGACACCTGCTGCGGCAACTATCGGTGCGCCCAGATATTCCTCGCTGTATCCGCGGGGGATGGCTTCGGATACGATCTGGTCGGTTATGTATACCTTTGCGCCATAGCTTTTGAGCTTGTCTACCAGAATTTTAACGAAAAGAGGCGGTATTGTTGAGTAGCCGATATACCTGCCCAAATGCATCTTGATAACTGTCCATTTTCCTTTCACAACATCCTGCATGCCCATTTGATCGATCAATCGTCCGAACCTGGCCGGAAGCGTGTCGTCCGAATCGTATCTATCATACTCCACCGATGCAAATAAAATATTTTCTGCCATTGGTCATGAATCCTCCTTTAAAGTGTTGAAAACAAAGTCAAGGCGCAAAAGGTATATACTTACGCTTTCAGCTATAAGTATTATACATTTTGCGCTCTGTAAGAAGAAGCTTTTTTAAAGTTTACCCTTTTAATTCAAAGGATAATCAGGAGTTTATGGGCTTATAAACGTAAGTTACGGAATTCCCCTTTACAGTTACAAGCACATACTGTGCAGCATTGATATTTTTCGAGTCTATTCCCGGTACTGCATAGCCTGCAGTTTCAAAATACCTTACTCCATTTTCGACATTACATTCGTTGTTCTTGCCGTTATAGAAAACGCATACATTTCTGAGCGTATTGTATCTGTAGTCCTTAAGCGTTTCCTTGAACAGCTCCAGCTCCAGCTTGTCAGTGAAGGAGTCGGGCGCAGTGTCCATAAAGATAAACACGTTTTTGCCCTTGAAGGAATCAAGATCCTTCAGCAGTTTGTCCCACTGGTCGGGGTCGCTGAGTCTGAGGCTCTTTTTCCTTGTGTCCAGCTTGATGAACCTGCTGTTTTTAAAGTCGGTGACAGAGTATTGATAATCAACGGCTTTAGTGCTCTTGAGATCAACAGTGTGCGTTGCCACCACGGTTTTTTTACTGATCTTGTCTGTTATCGATTCATGGGAGCCGCTGCCGACTATGGCGCCGACCTCCAGATATTTTGTCACCTTGTCTGCAAACAGCTTGGCCAGCTTCTTTTCGATATCATTTCCGGGAGCGGAGGACTGTCCCATGACACCAAATCGGAAGGAGTCGGATGTAGCCTTTTTAAAGCTGACTGCCGTATTCTGTTCATCCTTGAAGGGTGTATCCTCCGGGATATCCAGGTCCTCCAATGTCGGGTATCCGCTCACTGTGAGTGTCAGGTCGTCAAGGTACAGGCAGCCCGCATCAAGATCGGGGTTAGTCTGTACTATATAGATCCTTGCAAGTCTGGCAGGCATTTTGATATGCTCGACAGAGGCGTCTATATACTTCCAGCCGGTCCAATTCATCGGGTTTGCCAGATCCACCACCTGCTTTTTACCGTCTGCATCGATCAGCTCTGCACGCAGCCAGCTTGAGTTTTCATGGTCGTTGTTGACCTGGAGGCCTATCCTGGAAATACCCTTTTCGATCAGGAGTCCCTCGTCGGCCAGAGCATAGTATGCTGCACGGGATACATCGTTATTTGTCGTGAAATCATACTCCAGCTTGCCGGAACTTTTACCCGATATTTTTTGCTCGTCCGATATGTTGTAGTAGCCTTCCACTGTTATCGGATATGACTGGAATGAGCCTTTCAGCTCTTCGAAATCATCAACTACCTTGGACACGTCGGAGGAGATGGATACAGTGCAGTAGGCATGGGCATCTCCAAAGGATACATCGATATAGCCCGCTCCTCCTTTTGCTGCGGTAAACACACCGTTTTTAACAGTGCCAAGTCCGCTTGTGACGACCCATTTCAAATCGTTTGGCTCTATTGCGGCTATGTAGCCTCTCGGATTGATACCGGTGATAGTAAAGCTCTTGGATTTGCCGACCGGCAGCTTCAATTCCGAACTGCTTATTTTTATTGCAGCCGGCTTTGAAAGAACACTGATGCTCTTGGATGCGGTTATCTTGCCGATGCTGGCCTTCACTACGCCTTCGCCGTATGTACTGGGACGGAAAACATTTCCCTGGAACTCGCCCTTGACTCCGGATACACTCCATTTTATTGCTGAAGGATCCACATCCACTGGATTGTTGAATTTATCATAGCCCTTGACTGTGAACACCCTCGTGGCATGGGTAAACATATATCTGTCATTGGTTTCAATGATCAGACCTGCCAGCTCTGACTTGGGAGCTGATGTGAATACGCCTACGCCGTTGATAACTGATCTGGTGACTCCATCGGAGGGCTTGTTCATGACTTTGACGCTTGTTTCACCAAGCGGCCTTGCGACCATCGTAGTTGAACCGCCGCCGTCCATGTTCAGCGCATTGGATGCTCCGATGCTCTGCATGAACAGCGCCATGTCCTTCAGCGTCAGGCCTACACTTGAGGTCTGTCTGCCATCCACGGTAACAAGAAACATGGTCTTGCCGTCCTTTGAAAAACCAAGTGCTGTTTTAGGACTCTTTACAACGGTATCTGTAGCTGTAAATGAGAATTTGGCAGGGATGACGCCGTTCTCGACCAGAATAGCACTGCCGGATACTGACATTTTTATGTCTTTCCAGTTGGGTGTTGAAGCTATATTCATTGATATTTTGTCACCCAGCATGAATGCGCTCTTAAGCTTGTTGGCACCAGCTGTCCTGGTTACCACGACAAAGCCGTTTTCAGGTATTGCCGCAGCAGGCTGACCGGTGATTTGCTGGTTCACTGTGCCGTTATCCACTACCATCTGGAACAGGTCCGGCATTTCATCAGTTGCACCGACAGCGGTTTTTCCCCATTTCCTGTCATATACATATATGTCGGTGTAGCCGTTGCCGGTAGCTTTGTTGTAGTGCTGGAAGGGTACCGATGCACCGGTTTCCGATGCCAGTATCAGGTCTGCCTTCCAAAAACCCAGCAGTGTCTGATTGTCGTTTGTGATCGACAGCGATGCCATCGAGTTGCTGTATCTGTTTATGTTATCGGAGGCGCTTTGGATATCCGAGGATTGTACTATAACTCCTATAGGATAGCCAATGCCGGTGCCTGCAGGTGTGAAGAAGCTTCCGTTCACTGCAGCCACGGCTCCGTTTTGTTCAGCGAGCTTCTTGGTAGAAGCCCGCTTGGAGAAGGATTCGATATCTGTTAATGTGTCAACGCTAATGTATTTATTGGACAAATCCACTTTGAGTATATGGAAGTTGTACCATCCGTCTTTTGTAAACCTTATGAGATTTTCAAGCGTGACACCCTGGGTAACTGTCTGTGTGGTTCTTTCCTCATGTATGACATTTGCAGCTGTAGGGTCGGCGGCATACACATCCGATGATATGACCGATGTCAACAGCAGTGCTGCAGATAAAGCAGCCGCCGCATATTTGCTTTTTCCTTTGTTTCCGAACATTTTGACCTCCATTATTTGTGCCTTCTATTCGTGCCAGCCATCCAGACCCGAACGTTTTATGGCACCGAATATGTTGCTTTTTATCTCCCTGTTGTCCGACGACAGATCCGAAATCAATTCCTTTATGTATTGCCGCTTTGTATGTCCGTTTGCAGTACAGGGATTGTGAACGACCTGTATGTTGTTTGCCTTTATGAAGGACCTGATCTGTTTCTCTTCCACGTATATCAGCGGCCTTATGACGTAAATGCCTTTCCTGTCCAGATATGTTACCGGAGAGAATGAGTGTATGCGGCCTTCATAAAATGTGCTTAAAAGCAGGGTCTCTATGACATCATCACGGTTGTGGGCCAGCGCTACCTTGTTGCAGCCATGCTTCAACGCTGTGTTGTTCAGCGCGCCCCGTCGGAGATTTGCACAAAGTGAGCAGGGATTTTGCTCCTGTCTTGCTTCAAAAACTATCTTTCCTATGTATGTATCTTCAACTATGTACTCAACGCCGATTTCCCTGCAAAGCTCCCTGACCGGCGAATAATCCGGCTCGCCGATCCCCATCGCCAGCGTTATTGCTTTGAGAGAGAATCTGGCAGGGTAGAAGTCCATCAGCTTTCTCAATGCCACCAGCATTGTCAGGGAATCCTTGCCGCCGGAAACGCCTACCGCTATCCGGTCGCCCTCCCGGATCATGTCGTAGTCCTGGATCGCCTTTCTTGTCTGACCGAGTATTCTTTTATCGTGTATCACTGTAAACCTGCTTTTATATAAATTTTGTTGCTGTCTGTCAGAATCAATTATTTCTTGAAACCGGGAAATGTCCGATCTGAAAAATTTATACCTTTTATCCTATAATTCAATTATAAGGCACGGGGACAGGCGTAGCAAGTTATTATACTGTTACAAAAGTCTTTCAAAACGGTTAAAATATTTGTTTATATTAGCAACAGTTACCCATTGATTAATTAACAAGTGTGTAGTAGAATATACTTTGCGTCTGCAAAATTTTATATCGGGGTGTAGCGCAGCTGGTAGCGCGCTTGGTTTGGGACCAAGATGCCGCAGGTTCGAATCCTGTCACTCCGACCAAAAACTTCGGGTTTATCCCGAAGTTTTTCTTTTTTGTCCGGGGAGGATAAAATCAAAAAAGTGGTCCCAAAATCACTTGATGGGACAACCAACCTTACATAATCCCAAACCATAACATATTAGGGTACTGTAACAAATGAAACGTTTCTGAAAAACAAGTGGTGTTATTTGTGTGATACAGTCGATGCTAGAAAGAAGATTGTGAAAAAGCTGCATGATGCAGGTGCGGGGCTGATCTTGGGCACAGATTCCATGGATGCTTTTGTAGTACCGGGGTTTGCTGCGCATGAAGAGCTCAAGCTGCTGGTTGAGGCCGGATTGACACTTTATGAAGCAATAAGGACGGCTACGGTGAATCCCGCAATATACATGAATGCGTTGGATACCATTGGTACGGTTTCAGCAGGGAAAAGAGCCGATTTGGTATTGGTGGAAGGCAACCCGCTTGAAAATATTGAGAACACGACGAAAATCGCCGGTGTTATGGCAAAAGGGGAATGGTTTCCGAAAGACCAACTCAATAAAATGCTTGGCTGAGCAAAAAGGAGTTTGTGCTGCCAGTATGAGGAGGGCAGGGCAACAGGCAGCCAAAACCGGGGAATAACTATTGGGAAATACAGGGGGAGTGTGCAAAAACCATGTCATCTGGGCACAGTTTTGTTGATTTCATTGAGAATACTCAATGATTATGGCCATTTTGAGCGTGATTATTGAGTTATGTAGACTCCAGAATATAATAAAGTGCCCAGAAGTCCCGATTTTTGCACACCGCGGTCTTGGAAAATAAGAACTATAGCATTTTGAATGTAGGGAGTGTGGACAAATTTTATGATTAAAGTAAGCTGGTCCATTTCTCAAGTACAGTCCTGGTTTTTCTAACAAAATCGGCTTTTTTGTCCAATAATCACAAACAGCGCCGGGTTATGTCAACAAAGTAGGACTCTACTTGAGATTTGGACCACTCAGCTTATTTGAGTAGGACTCTACTTGAAATTCGGTTCATCGCGAAAAGGTGGGTGATACATATTTCAAGAGATGTATACTCTCACAAGAATATCATCGTATGAAGGGGAAACTGCCTTCATGCCCTGGAATGAGTGATTAATTGTGATGTTCCACTGTTATTATAACATTGCCCCTTTTATGTCCCTGATCCCCATTTCAAACGATTTGACTTTATTGCATTTTTCAGCAATGGGATCGATAAATCATCAGTTAACTCATGATAGATGAAATAATCGCCACTTTCCTTATCAGATACGGAAATGGTTGCTTCTGATCATTATTGCAATTATACCATAAAGATGATATAAAAATATAATTAACCAATAAACAAAAAGGAGATTTTCAAACTCTATGAAAAGAAAGATTCTTTAATCACAATAGTGATAATTGCAATTTTAGGTTTGGCCAGCTGTGGTAAAAAAGAAGATAATATCACCGTTGCACCTAACAGCGAAAGCATTAATAATAACGAAAGCGTCAATAACAGCACTGTTGCCGATAATAGCGAAAGTGCCGATATTCAGACGCCTGACAGCTCGTTGGGAAACAAGAAATATAACAATAATGTAAAGGTAGCTTCTCAGGATAATCGAATTTATTATGTCAGAAGCAGCGGCGAGAGGGGCATATTTAGTATGAACCCAGATGGCACTGACAAACAAAAAGTAATTGATGGGACTTTCTATTATATCAGTGTAGCAGGCAATCAGATTTATTTTTACAACCCGGACGATGATAATAAAATATACACTGTAAAAACCGATGGAACTGACATGAAAATGCTGAGTGATGATGTTGCATTTGAAATAAATGTGGAGGGCGACCGGATCTATTATAGCAATAACAGTGATGGAGGCAATATATATTCCATAAAGACTGATGGTACCGACAGGAAAAAGCTGAACGAGGACCTTTCAACAAGCATCAATATAGTAGATGATAAGATATTTTACATTAACGCTGCCAGCGGCGGTAAAATATATTGTATGAAAACGGACGGCAGTGATAACCAAGAGGTATCTGATGGAATGATGACAGCGTCTATTAAAGTTATAGGTGACCGGATCATTTTTATCTCCAGAAAAGAAGAAACCGCATATATCATGAATTCGGATGGCAGCGGAAAGGAAGTGTTCAATGATATTAAGTCATTTAATGTCATTGTGGCAGGGGACCAAATATATTTTACTAATACGGATGATGACAACAAAATATATTCCATGAAAATAGATGGCAGCAGCAAGAAGAAGCTCAATGATGTTAACTCAAGTCTCCAGAATGTTATAGAGGACAGGATTTATTACAGCTTTAACGATGGTGGAACAATTACATTATACAGCATGAAGACGGACGGCAGCGATAATCATCCTGTGGATTAAGATTCTTCAGCTCCAACGGAGGGTTTCAAGTCATATTGAAACCCTCTTTGCATTTTATGGGTTTTTCAGCAATACCAGCACCTCTCAATATTATATGTTATGCCGCCGGTAGCGTTTCCTTCCTCCGGATAGGAGAGCGATCCCGTCTTCGTGAAGTTTTCTTTGCCTATGATCGCATTCTTGTTTTGAAAGGGCACTTCGAACAGATAGCCGCCTGATTCGTACAGATGATCCTTGAACAATTCTTTGGCAATATAATTGACAAAGCCATACTCATCCGAGCTGCGTTCATTGAATACCGGATCGTACCAGACCTCGATTTCTGCCTCGCCCTTTAAAGTCGTTCTTTGATCATAGAGTCCCGAATACACCGAAACATCATATTCTGCTTTAAAAGTCATGGCTTTTTCATATATTTAAAGAGGATAGCATGGAAGTGTAGGCTGCGATCTCCAAATCACTGTACGATAAAACGAGCATTGCGAAAAGCAATTAAACTCAGTAAAATGTAATTAGGTGGAAAAGAAAGGCGGTTGCTGATGGCAAAAGCGTTGATTCTATTTTTCTCACAGGGTGGTCATACTAAAGAGCTTGCGGCCAGGTTAGCAGAAAAGCTCAGTGAGAATGGGGTACCCAGTGACATTATGGCAGTTCCATGGGAGAGACCTGCGGATCTTTCGGATTACCGGCTTGTCTTTATCGGGACCCCGCTATATTACGGGAGGGAGCCGCTTGTCTGGAAGGATTACATAAACAAGCTTCCGGATATGTCAGGAAAGCCGGGCTTTATCTTTTCGACCTATGCGGCGGAAGGGACTAAACGCCCGGACAGGTTCATGATCGAAAACCTTAAGCTTTATTTTTGGAAAAAAGGACTCAAGCTGCTCTCCTATTGCGGGATCACCTGCGAGGATACCTGGCCTCCCCTGAAAAAACAGGGATATGGGAAGGGAAGGCCCAACCGGGACGATCTGGACAGCTTTGACAAATATATCGACAGTGTTCTGGCGGATTGGAAATCGGGCAGGATAGACAGGGCGATGTATGATGTTTCAGTTAAACTTGAGGGGAACAAATTGATCAATGTTCTGCTTGGGATATGGTTCAGGATCGTTCCCAAACCCGTAATTGACGAAGAAAAGTGCATTAAATGCCAGGCGTGTGTCAAAGCCTGTCCCGTCGGAAATATCGAGGCCGGCGGCACCATCCGGATAGGAACGAAGTGTATCAAATGCATGAAATGTGAACAGATATGCAGCCAGGGTGCAGTAAAAACCAACTGGACCCTGATCGAAAAAATAACGCGTTTATTCAGCGGGGGACATAAATGAAGCAAATATTGCATAAAATCAATGCTCTTACGAATATCGGGATCCTGTTATGTTCCATTGCCAGTTTCTTTTTCCTGCCTGATTATGATGCCAATGATGGGATTTTTATTATAAGCCTGACAGCCAGTATTATCTTGCTCATAATGGGCCTGGCCGTCTTTGTCCACGGGGTTGTACTTCCGGACAGGGAGACGTGGTTAGGCAAAAGAAGAAGCTGGAGCCCTGGCACTATGTTTGTCATATTGGTGGTGGGGTCATTTTTGTTCTTTCCGGCAATTCTTATGAATTCTTTTTTTTATTATGGTTTGTGTCTGCTGGGGGCCGGGATATTCATTTTGATCCTGTTTGTTCTTTCATTCTTTTATGAATATTATGACAGCAAGGAGAATCAGGATGACAGATTTAAAAAGACTGTCATAGGGATACTGGCCGCATTTCTGATATTTTGTGTGCTGGATTATCTGGCTTACACCAATGCACCAAAGTACGAACCATTTAATAATTATGAAAAGGTTGAACAGCAGCTCAGGCAATGGGAGAGCTTCAAGGAAGAACACCCTGAACTGTTCAGTAATGAAACAGATAATGGAAACTCAGGTGATTAGGAAAATGTGGAAATCACAGACAGACTTTTAAAGGCAGGACAAAACAAAGGTTAAAACTATGATTACACAGTACATATTAAAGCTGCCTTGCAATATGTCAATGACCTTCCCACATCAGGCGGATTTCACCGGTAATATGACTGAATACAATGGCTCCCGGGGCATACCTGATTCCTGGTATACCACAAAACAGCCTGCATCGGGGAACGATCCGGCGGAAACAACTTATCAGTGTTTTATGCGTAAAATCGTCTATCGCCTGCGTCTGGTCAGTGCGTCCTCAAAAAATCGGTCAAACCGGGCGATACATTTGATTTCTCGCTGTCATAGACAATGACGGTTATACAGCGCCCACCAATTCCCGCCCTGTTTATATTATGTTCGACAACGGAACAACCTGTGGAAGTATTTAGAGGGCAAATAGTTTAAGTAAGAGTATGCTCTTGTTGTATGCCATATTTCCTGTTAAAATTATATCAATATCGGTCTGCCGAAAAGCGGATCACACTTTGAATATAGCCTCAAAAGCGGTTTTGCGTTTCTAGAGGACTAAAAAATAGGGGGATAAACATGGGCATATCTAAAAAAACAGTCAGAGACATTAGTTTGACAGGAAAAAAAGTCATTATGAGAGTCGACTTCAACGTACCTATGAAAGATGGTGTTGTACAGGACGATACCAGGATCAGAGCAGCCCTGCCAACTATCAATTACGTTTTGGAGCAGAATGTTACAGGACTCATTCTGATGAGTCATCTCGGAGATCCTAAAAAGGATGGACAGAAAGCCAGGGATAAAGCTGAGGCTGCAGGCAAACCCTTTGATGAGGCTGCATACATGGCGGGTAAACACAAATTGGTTCCTGTAGCAGACTATCTATCCAATTTGTTGGGAAAACCTGTCCAGTTTGCATCCAGCTGTCTGGGAGAAGAAGCCAAAACTAAAGCAGCTGCACTCAAAGACGGAGAAATCCTCATGCTGGAGAATACCCGTTTCTATAAAGAGGAAACCAGCAAGGAAGCTTCCGACAGAGAAAAGATGGCTAAGGAACTGGCATCCTATGCAGAAATCTATGTAAATGATGCATTCGGTACTGCTCACAGGGCTCACGCATCAACAGAGACGATCGCACAGTATCTGCCTGCAGTAGCGGGATTCCTGATGGAAAAAGAACTTGTTTATCTTCAGGAGAAAGTGGTCAACGATGCGGCAAAACCCTTCATTGCAATCATTGGCGGAGCAAAAGTCTCATCCAAGCTGGCAGTTCTTGAAAGCCTTTTGAACAAGGCTGACGCGCTGATAATCGGCGGTTCTATGGCCTACACCTTCCTGAAGGCCAAAGGTATCCCCACCGGAGATTCACTGGTGGAAGATGATATGCTCGATACGGCCAAGGCTATTATTGCTAAAGCGGCATCCAAGGGTTCTGAAATATACCTGCCCGTTGACCATGTCGTCGCAAAGGAAATGAGCCCTGATGCAGCAACGGAGATCACATCCGATGAGAAGATCCCTGATGGCCTGAAGGGCTTTGATATAGGACCGAAGTCCATCGAGCTGTTCAACAAGGCTCTTGCGCCTGCTAAAACTGTTTTCTGGAACGGGCCGGTCGGAGTTTTTGAAATGCCTAATTTTGCGAAGGGCACATTCGCATTGGCAAATACCATTGCCGGATTAAGGGATGCATGTACCGTTATCGGCGGAGGCGACAGTGTTTCTGCCGTAAATAAGGCCGGACTTGCTGATAAAATGTCTCATATTTCGACAGGCGGAGGAGCTTCCCTCGAGCTTGTCGAGGGAAAGACACTTCCCGGCGTTGCAGCACTCCAGAATAAATAACATCCGAATTAATTGCCTTGCAAAAATAAAACCGGCGAAATAAAGCCGGTTTTATTTTTATGCAAGCAGTATAATTAATCTTATTGATAATTCTCTGAAAAAGTGATAGTTTTTACAGAGATGGACACTTTATGATATTTTCCGGAGGTAATAATGAAAAGGCCTGTATCTCTCGGTAAAATGACTAACAGGTTATTTTGTATATTGATACCTGTCATTATAATGTTTCAGCTGGGAGGCTGTATTTTATTGCCGGAAACCAGCCGGAATGAAGCTCTGCAGCCTGTGATCAGGCTGGAGGAACCCAAAAAGACTGCCGTCAATACCTATGCGGTACGAAGAGGGGATATCGAAAATCGTACAGATAACTGGGGCGTATTCCTGTCAACAATTTCAAAACAGTATTATTTCAGGACTTCCGGAATATTGAAGACCATGGATCTGTCCTATTTTCAGGAGATAAAACCCGGTGATGTTCTGGCTGAGCTGGATACGGACAATCTCCGGGGCCAGCTTGAAAAAGCCCGGATGGTCCTGAAGCGTGCAAAACTGGATTATGAGCAGATCAGCTTGGAGAATGAACTCAATGGAGGCGGAAACAAGTATCAGCTGGAATCAGCTGCAATTGAGCTGGAAATAGCCGAGCTTGATGTAAGGGATCTTGAAGAGGAAATCGGGAAGTCAGTTCTAAGGGCAGAAAATAAAGGTGTTGTAACATCAATCAGTACGATACCCATCGGCGGGCAGGTCAGCACGAGGGACGTGATCGCAGTTGTGACAGATAAAAGCGGTATCCTGCTTGTATCAAAGGAGATCAGCAAAGCGGATAAGTTCGCAGTCGGTATGAAGGTCAATGTCAGATATAGAAACAATATATACGAGGGCGAAATATTAAAACTCCCCAAAGATACCCTGATCGGTGAGGAGGATTATCTGATCGGAACGATACAGGTCAAAGTCGATGGACTTCCGGAGGATGTCTCCCTAAATGATATTGCCAGTTTTTATGTTATAAATGAAAAAGCTGAAAATGTACTTCTCATAAAAAAGAGAGATGTTTATACGTCTGAAGGGAAAAGTTACGTAATGGTCAACAAGGAAGGTGTTATTCAGGAAAGAGAGATCAAGACCGGTATTGCATCTTCTGACAGCGATGATATAGAGGTCGTCGAGGGCCTTTCAGATGGAGATGAGATCCTCATTCAGTAGAGGGATCAGGATACTGTGGAAAGGGTGTAACTCTTGCTGTTTTTTGTTTTGAAAAAAATGACGAAGAATTTCTGGCTTACGATTTGTCTGTTGTCGGGGTTTATTCTTGCTGTGGCAATCGTATGCTGTATACCGATGTATGCCAAGAGTGCGCCATTGCGCAAGCTGAATGAGGACTTCGTCCATTATCAGCGGGAGACCGGCAGGTATCCTGCATACTGGTCCGTCGACAAGGTCCTGAGCCGTGGCGATGCCGCAGACATACAAAACAGTTATCTGTCACATGAGAATAAGCTCCGGAAGCTTGTTCAGGAAATCGATCTGCCTTTATTAGGATCTTCAGACACTGTCAGGGTCGAAAAGCTGATCCCTAATGGGTTTAACCGGAATATGGACCTGATCGCCTATCGAGATCTTGAGGAACGTGTTATTTTAAAGCATGGCCGAATGTACTCGGACCAGAAGAACGGCTCGGTTTACGAAGCGGTCATAACGGAAAATGACATGCTGTTGAATAAGCTGGTGCCGGGGAAAATATATAAAACAACAGTAACATGTCAGGATCAGAGCAGCAGGGTGCTGGAGTTTGAAATCGTAGGAGTTATCGGCAGCTCTGAGGCCAACTTATCCTTCAATTACGAGAGAAATTCTTTTGAGTCGCTCAATAACGGCATATTTATAAATTTTGACCTTTTTAAAAACGAGATCATAGAGGGAGATATCCTTCTGGATTCGCTTCTTGTTTATTCCTATTATACTTATGACTACCGCAGCATCGATCAGGAGAATATTGACCGTATACTGGAAGCCTTGAACAACTGGGGCAGCCCGGCCTATGGAGGCGGCATCCAGTCTCCGATAAAAGGGCTTCTTGAGGAATGCCTGGCACAGGAGGAAACTCTTCGATATACCATGCTTGCTTTCAGCATACCGATCCTGCTTGTGATCCTTGTGCTTGTTTATATGATTTCTTCATTGATCGTGGATTCTGATGCCAATGAGCTTGCTGTCATTGCCAGCCGCGGAGGCAGCCGTCTCCAAATTGTCTCATCATATTTTGTCCAGGGGCTTTTGCTCTGTTTGGCGGCATTGATCGCAGGACCGCCCGGAGGGATACTGCTGTGCAGGATACTGGGAACCACCACCAGCTTTATGGAATTCTCCAGGGAGTACGATATACCTGTCGTACTAGATGGGGAGGTATATCTTTATGCTTTGGCGGCTGCGGGAGTCTATTTGCTGACCATGCTTTTAACATCGGTTTACTATTCCGGAACATCTATTATTCAATACAAGCAGAAAAAATCCAAGCGGAGTATTTTCTTCGTTCTTATATGCCTGGCCGCCTGCATTATGCTTGTTGCACTGCCGCTTTACTGGAGGATAAACTACACCGGCATGGCCGCAGATTCCCCGGAGGGTTTGGCATTGATGCGATTGGGAACATCCGCAGATCCCATGCTTTTTATCAATGCCGTATTGTTTTCCGCAGGAGTGGCCCTTGGCGTTTTAATAGTATATCCTCTGGCCGTAAAGCTGCTGTTTTACGCCGGTAAGAGGATATGGACCCCATCGATGTACCTTGCGCTTGTGCAGACCGGGCGTACGAAAGATATGAAGCTCCTTTTCATGATGTTCATAATGCTAGCCTTCTCCATCGGGATATTCAGCTCAAATACAGCGCGTACCGTTACAGGAAATGCTGAAGATAATATCCGTTATCTGGGAGGAGCCGATGCCGTGCTGGCAGAGAGCTGGGATTTCACGGACCCGGACAAACCAACAGAGTCGGATAGGATGGCAGCAGCTAACGGAGATAAAAAGGCGGCTGATAAAATCGAGGCATATAATTATAGAGAATTGGCCGACAAATTGCGTCCTGTTTATGAGGAACCTGATTTCAATCGATTTACCGGACTTAATGGTGTAAAGAATGCAGCAAGGGTATTTCGTGCGGACAATGGTACTATACGGCTGACAGAAAATAACGGGAGCTCGCAGCGTCTATCCTATTGGAGACGGGCCAATCCGGATGAGAACGTATACAACGTCAGCGTATATGGCATCAACACAAGAGAATTCGGTGAAACCGCCTGGTTCCGGAACGATCTTTTACCAGATCACTGGTACTCTTATCTGAATATGCTTGGCGGCAAATCGGACGGAGTACTGCTGTCAGGGGCATTTTCAGAGAAATACGGGATAAGACAGGGGGATCGTATAACCCTTGAAATAGATGATCAGAGCAGTCTGCGCGTTGAAGTGGCCGGGTTTGTCGATTACTGGCCGGGTTTCGAAACCGGTTCGGATGAAGACAGCCGGAGCAAGGAGCTGGCAGTTGTGAATCTGGATTACCTGCAGGCTATGCTGCCGCTGCAGCCGTACCAGGTGTGGATAAAAAAGGAGGCAGGCCTGACGGCAGAGGAATTGGTAAACGGACTGGGAAGCGATACGGCAGCGAAAATAGATATTTTGTTTGATGTGGAACAGGAACTGACTGCAATGAAAAGAGAACCCGGCATACAGGGGATAAACGGGTCACTTACAATGAGCTTTCTGTTTATTCTTTTTGTCAGTGTTACAGGCTTTTTGATCTATTGGATACTGTCCATCCGGAAAAGAAGGCTTCTGTTTGGATTTCTCAGGTCTGCCGGACTGCCCTTCGGAAGCATTATCCGTATGCTGCTCTTTGAACAGATATTGACCTCCATAGCATCGATATTGAGCGGTGTTTTGGTAGGGCAGCTCGCCACCAGATTGTTTTTGCCGGTAATGAGGTTTTCCTATTACGAAGGAGGCCAGGTGCTTCCATTCCTGATCAGCTTTTTCAGAGAGGATTACTTAAGATTGTACGCGGTTTGCTTCATATTGATAGCCATTGCCATGCTGATATTGGCCAGAATGGTTGCTGCCATCCGGATCTCGCAGGCGATCAAACTGGGGGAGGATTAGAGATAACATGGATAAAAAGGTCAGAGCCGTGCTTATTCTTGTTTTTACAGTGATATTTTGTTGTTTTGCCGGGTGTTCGTCCGATCCTGACGTCACCGAAGCGTCTTCGGAGGACAATTCAGGCAAAACTTCCGTACAGACGGAATATGAGACCTTTGAAGTTGGATATAAGACATTGAAAAACAGCATACGCCTCGATGGAGTATTGCGCCAGGGCAATACTCACCAGCTTTGTTTTAATATATCGGGGTGTGAAGTCAGCCGGGTGCATGTCCAGATAGAGGATTATGTCGAGAAGGGAGATATCCTGGTAGAACTTGATACAACAGAATTGGAGAAGAAGCTTGAACTGAAAAAAATGCTCCGCAGGAAGGTGCTGCTAAAGATGGAGGAGCTGAAAGTGAAAGCGGAGATAGACGGATTATATGATGAGTATTCTGCGGAAATGATATCACTGGAGCTGGAGTCCATAGACAGTGAGATATCAGAGATCCAGAAAAAGATATCGGACTGTGTACTCATTTCACCAGTGAGTGGAGCAATCAGTTCCATTGATGTCGCAGATGGCGATATTACACAATTATACAGACCTGTCATAGAGATAACTGTTGGAAACAGCATGTATTTTATAGCTGAACCAGTGGCGATAACAGGGTCTTATGACCCCAATGCCGTTAACAGCCTGGCGAATCCGGCAGGCCTTGAAAAAGGGATGCAGGGATTGCTGCGTTACGATGCCGGGAACGGAGATATGAAGGAGATCATTTGTAAGGTGCAGTCCATACGCTTTCCACTTATAGAGGCCAGCAGAAGAGAGGGTGAGGGGATCTATGAGTATCGAAGGCAGGGGAAATATGACATGCTCTCACAAATCTCGGTACAGGCGGAGCCGGAGGGAAATGCCTATCTGGATCTGCCGGATAATACCAAGGCAATATTGTTTTTGGATACCGGTATTGAAAAAAGAGCATTGGCCGTACCGGCGGACAGCGTCTTTCAGGCGTTCAATGAGCAAAATGTACATGTTCTGGAGCGGGTCAAGGTTACGGAAAGAGTTGTAACAACCGGAATACTGGATGAAAAAAACAATCTCGTTGAAATACTTGAAGGGCTAAGTGAGGGCGAGCTTATTGTCCTTGATCCCTAAAGGGTATTCGGGATTTCACAGCCCTCTTTTTTTCAGATCCTCTGCCAGATCAACATAAAATTCTCTCACATCAAAGCCCTTGATATTTTCACGATTCAGGTCGATCACATCAGCATGGGAAATACCCCGGCTGCCATCGACAGATATCATTGTGAAGTTCTCGCCCCATCCGGCGGATTCTACCGAAACCAGACCATCGTTATCACCATCAAATAGACGTACAAAGGGATAGGCAACATTAAGGGGGAATTTTCCGCTTTTGGCACGGGCCATTTTTGAGCCGACACTCTGATAATACACCCCAGGGACATCGGGCATCGTTTCATTCATAGCCTTGCAGCGCGAAGCCGTCAGGTCCGTTACGGCGGCGATGAAATCAGGATTTGTATCACCAAGCTTCCTGAGGGCACTGTTATACTTGTTTGCAATGGAGTTACGCACCTTTGCGGGGACTTTATCAAAAAGATATTCTGCAAAAATACAGCCCCTGTGAGGGGTATTGATAGTTGTCAGTGAAGCGACATATTTATCCATTCCCAGACAGCTGATTGCATAGCGGCTGTCGAGACCGCCCTTTGAATGAGCAATAATATTCACTTTTTCGCTTCCGGTTTCCTTGATGATGTTTTTTATCCGTTCAGCTAATTCCTCGGCACTTGCTTTCACTGAGGCGGCTGACTGCTGCTGTCCGTAATATACAACAGCGCCGTTCTTTAACAATTCGCCGGGAATACGCCCCCAGTAATTGAGAAGGCGGCTGTCCCTGAAAAACACTCCGTGTACCATCAGGATCGGGTAGCGTGTTTTACAGATGTATTTATCCTTTCGCTCCAGATTCAGTTCAAACTTTTTTGACTCGAAATCAGCCTCATCGGAAACGATCTTTGTTATTTTCGTAAGTGTAAATATATTGACGATCAGCGCCCAGCCGCAGGTGAGCCCGACAATGCGCCACTTGAGCCCAAGCTGCACGGATGTGCAGTATACTCTGATGATTCCGTTAAAGAACAAAATCGCCTCAGCCGATATTGCTGTTATTAATGAAATAATAAAAATGTGGGACTCCATTGGTATGGTCCTTATTCCGACAAAAACCAAATAAATGAGACTTAAAGCTGACGTGATCATATAAAGCTGAAGCAGCTCTGCCCCGTCTGACAGTATTTTCAGCCTGAAGGAAAGCTTTTTTTTGGACGATGGAGATATATTGACCTTAATGAAATATATAGCTGCTAATGGAAGCAGCAGCCACCACTTAACAGTAAAAAACAAGATGCTGTACAGGTTGATGGCTATAAAAAGTATTATTGAGGATATGACCCGGTTCAATGTTTTCACTTAAAATACTCCTTTGGTAAGGATTACATAAATTGCACAATCTCATTTTAGCATACTCAACTAACCAGATAAACAGGAACTATGGAGTTTTGTCATATAATGACGAGATAAACATTTTCATATCGAAAAAAATCAATAGAATGGTGACGCTCTGTTGCAAAAACTGTCTTATTTATGTAAGATGATAAAAAAACAGAAGAATGATAGTGGTATGAAACTTGAATACACTAAAAAACCTGTTAGCCCGTGTAATTTTCATGTTAGTATTGCTATCCGTCCTGTTTGTACCCATGAATACTCATGCAGATTCAACAAAGTCCTGAGTTACAATGGAGCAGGCGCATGGTATTTTGATACTCCAAGATTTGAGGCCAATAATAACTTTGAACTAAATAAAGCTAATAGTTATCCTATGACAAGATGGATCGATTACAGGATTAACGGAGAGCAAATCCTTTCAGATATTCATGAAAAGATATACAATTTCCTGTTTCAAGGGCGAGAGATGAGGAAGCCTATGTCAGATGCGTACAAGACTAAATTAGCAGCGATATTCGGCAGCAAATGATTTGGGCAAGTGGTTTGATGTCAGCAGATATTGATAGTGTAAAGCAGCTTATGAAAAACGCTGCGAACCAATACTAAGACAAAATGAACCTTGAAAAGTGAAAAATGTACCGAGTTTCCGCATTTATTCCACGATCCTCTTGACAATGAGCCTCTCCCGGCATGATTTCAGGCATCACGGCCTCACCCATGCTGAACAAGGAGCAGGGCTATGGAGAATGGATGATGCTTGGCATTCAGCCTATCATGCCGGATACTCATTATCAAGAGGCTTTCGCGGCATAAACGCTGCTACGATGCTTGTTTTGACAAGATGAACTGCTGGGAAAGTTCGATCAGTTTCTGCCACTTAGCAGGCATGTTGGGAATGGATTCGAGTTCCGGAACGGAATTCAAAGGCTGCCAGTATGTATAGGGGTGAGGCCGTAGGAAATTGTAGTAGGCAACAAAGAGTGCAACATGAGTATTAGAGCCTTCTCCACTGCCATACCCGTTGGTTACCTGGTAGGAGAACTTGAAAGTCCTGTTGAGACGTTCAATGATTTGTTTCAGCCAGCGATATTCGGAAGATACAGGATCATCATTAGTAAGGCCAATGACTTGGATCAGGTTGAAATCCATATTCTGCAGCATGAATTGTTGTTGTGCAAGCCGGTAGGCATTGTAGCCATCAGCAGCGAATTTAAGAGCCATGCCGGGGAAGTTTTTAAACTTGGCAAAGGCCATTCGCATGGCAAGGATGCAGGGACCCACATCACGGGTACTCGAAATTTGATAGCCAATGATTGATTTCTTGAGGGCATCCATGATGAACCAGACATAGTGGCGGACCCCTTTGACTTTGGTGTATGTTTCGTCGGCAGCCAGGTAGTTGGTGGGTTTGTAGTCATAAGCATCAACGAAAGGTTTCACAAGAGCAGCAGCTGTCTTGGCATAATTGGCAACCGTGACATGAGAAATTTTGACTCCGTGAACTTCCCAGAGAGCTCTGGCAGTAACACGGGTTGAAAGACCAAGATTAACATTGTAAGTGAGGCACAGCCCCATGATATGAGGGGAGAAATTCCTGAAAGTTAGGTTTGTAGCACCTTTTGGCAGGGAAGACAGATCCATCTTGAAGAAGTCTATGGTGAATTCTCGATAGATGTAGTGGAGCTTGAACTTATGCTTATCTTGTTGGTATTCAGCCCTCTCTTCTATAGATAGCCTATTGAGGGCGTCAAGGTAAAAGGAACAGCTTTTGTTGACACATTTGTGGATGTTGAAATGCTTACGGTCTTTCTTTTGGACGAGAGCATGTCCGCAGTAAGGGCATATAAGAGTAATGGGTTTTAGGCTGGTCTTTCCCCTGACAAACCTGTGACCACAGACTTTACACATTAACTGCCCACGTCCGCCAGCATTATCGTAGAGGAAGGTATGAGGAGCACCACAGCAGATACAAATGCAGTCCGAAGATACAAGATTTTTACTGCGAGGATTGACAGGTCTGAGGTTCTTGCCATGCTTGACCCTGTATTCTTCAAGCAACAAGATGTAGTTCAATTGCTCAGGTTTCTTGATGACGGGAAGTTTGTCAATGGTAAGCTTATTGTACTTTGGGCTTGAAATGTCGTACTTGGGAGACTTCAACGGTATGTTTTTCGCAATGAAGACCAGCAAATGCTGGATTTGAGTAAGTAAAAATTGATTATATGCTACTAAAACTGATATAATTGAGTTCACAATGACACTTTCCTTCCTGGATTTTTGGTTTGTGGTGAATTCAATTATACAGGAAAAGAGGGGGTCATTGTTTTTTTATATCATAAAAACTTGAAGCCCTTGATAAACAGCATGTTTCAATATATCAACAGTGTAACGAGTTTACACTAACCAGATATTTATGGAGGGTGAGATATGTTAGAGATTATGGCTATCATATGGCTTTGCAACACAAACAAGAAGCATGCAGCCCAACGCGGCAGAAAGCCCGGAGGATTTGTTGCATTGACAGTGGTTCTCTGGGTCGGGTTGGAGCTGCTGGGACTCGTGATTGGTGTATCAACAGGTATGGAAGCGTTTATGTATCTGCTGGCGATATTGTTTGCGGGTACCGGGGGATTGGTATCATATCTAATTGCTAAGAACTGCAGGACAGGGGATTACATTTCACCCGAGGATAAAGCAATTGCAGATATTGTAAACTCTCCGGAATATCTGGATGCGCCTGCCACCATTGAGATCATACGGGATAAAAGCATGGGCGGCGCGCTTGCTGAATATCTCATGAAGCTCAATGGTCAGAGGATTGCAGGCATACGCAACGGAGGATCCATTACCGTACAGACAATCAGCAAGCATAATATCCTGTCTACATCGGACGCATATGGAAGAGAGCAGAAACCTTTAATATTTGATATGGCAAGCGGTGGGTATGCCACTATCCATGTCAAGGCAGGCAGATTTCAGCGAACGTCAACAGGTATACTACCCGTTTCGATAAACGCCGCCGAACGCGACATGTAATCAGGGAATAAATAATGATGAATTGTGTCGAAGAAAGGAGTATAATCAAAGAAAACATAAAGAGGGGAACCAGAATATGCAGCTGTCCGACATCAAAAGGTTCGATATGCTGAAAAAGCCTATAAGGCAGAGACATTTCCTCAGACCCGTAACGTGGCTGTTAAGCTACCCTGCGGTGCTTTCTCATCGTGTGAAGATAACGAAGATCGGGATGCAGGGAATTAAGCCGCCCTACCTGCTGTTATGCAACCATAACGCATTTATAGATTTTAAGGTAACGACTGCCGCAATATTTCCCCATCGCGCCAACTATCTGGTGGCCATAGATGGATTCATCGGAAGGGAATGGCTTCTGAGAAATGTGGGCTGTATCTGCAAACGCAAATTTACAAATGACACTGTGATGGTTCGTCATATGAAGAAGGTCGCGGATAACGGCGATGTGATCGTACTTTTTCCGGAGGCCAGATATTCGCTGTGCGGCACGAACGCAGTTCTGCCGGAATCTCTGGGCAAGCTGGCCAAGCTTCTGAAGATCCCCGTAGTATCGCTTATAATGCACGGACATCATGTAAATTCACCTTTCTGGAACCTGAAGGACAGAAAGGTGAAGCATTTGGAAGCAGTGCTGGCTCAGTTGGTTTCGCGGGATGAGATCGAATCACTGGATTTCAATAAAATAAATGATAGGATAAATACAGCTTTCAGTTATGACGATTTTGCATGGCAAAAAGAGAAGAATATCCGCATAGATTATCCCGAAAGGGCTAAAGGCCTCCACAAGGTGCTTTACCAGTGCCCTGCATGCAATACTCAATATAAAATGATGTCGGAAGGCAGCAGGTTATGGTGCGGGCACTGCAACAAAGAGTGGAACATGTCCGAATATGGCGAGCTTTCTGCTTCGGAAGGGATAACAGAGTTTTCTCATATCCCGGACTGGTATGAATGGGAGCGTGAACAGGTGAGGAAGGAAATAGAAAACGGCAGCTACAGATTTGAGTCAGATGTAACTGTGGACTCGCTCCCTAATGCAAAAGGCTTTATCCATCTTGGCCATGGAAGGCTCATACACGATATGAAAGGCTTTTTGCTTGAGGGCGAATATGAGGGCAGCCCCTATTCTGTTTCGATCAGCTCCAAATCCCTCTATTCCTGCCACATAGAGTATAATTATCTGGGGAAGCATGGAGATTGCATCGATCTTAACACTCTGACGGACACTTACTATATATATCCCAAATGCAAAGACTTTTCTGTTACAAAGATAGCTCTTGCGACAGAGGAATTGTATAAAGTATGCCGGACCCAGCCTGCAGCTGCGGCCGCAAAAAAGACGAACGCCTCGGATGACGGCATATCCGCTGCATCAAAGCTGTAATGAGGAATTATTGAGATATTATACTCTTTTGATTGTTAAGCCTGCGATCAAAGGAGTTTTTGTTTGCACGTCGAAATAGGTAAATGTGTATGCAGTCATATGAGTTACGCGATTCAGGAGAGATAAAATGGCCAAGGTTCAAAAGCAAACTATCCGCGAGACAGATCTGTACATGCCGGTGCATGATTATCTGGAGTCTCTGGGCTATCAGGTCCAGGGTGAGGTAAAGGGCTGTGATCTTGCGGCTGTAATGGGTGATGAACTGATAGTTGTCGAGCTGAAAACAGCTTTTAATTTGAAGCTGCTGAGTCAGGCAGTTAAAAGGCAGCGTGTGACCGAATCCGTCTATGTGGCGGTACCGAAGCCAAAGGGCGGTACCAGGACCGCTGCCTGGGGGGAAATGTGCATGCTGCTGCGGCGCTTGGAAATCGGGCTGATTACTGTTGCCCTTGGCAAAAAGGAAGATCAGGTGGAAGTGCATTTTCATCCGAACACCTTTGACCGATTGAAGAGCATGCGGACGAATAAGAAGGTAAGGTACAGCATAATTAAAGAAACTGCGGGCAGGAGCGGACATTATAATACCGGCGGTTCAAACAAGACCAAGCTGATCACAGCATACAGGGAGCAAGCCATTCATATAGCTTGCTGTATGATGAAATATGGCCCGATGTCTCCGTCTCAGCTCAGGAAAAACGGCACCTGTGCAAAGACGCCTAACATACTGCGGGACAACCACTACGGCTGGTTTGTAAAAACTGCCCGGGGAATATATGATCTGAACGATTCCGCCCGGGAATTCCTGAAAGGGTACCCTGAGCTTCAGGAGCATTACATGAAGAAGATATCTGAGTGGGAGCAGGCTCAGGCCGCAGCGGCCGCGGATGCTGAAGCTCAAACAAAAAAGGATGGCGGTGCCGGGAACAAAAAAGCCGGCAGAAAGGAATCCAACGATTTTGCTGTCTGATTCTGCAATAAGCATCAACGACCCTGAGCGGTCCATGTTTTCTATACGCTGCGCAAGCTCTATGGGAGTTGTTCTCCGTTCGCCCGGCTCATACATCATATACTTCTGCTCACTGTCCAGCTGTAATAGCATATCCAATAGAGGTGAAGCATCTATCAGCTCAGCTTTTCTGATAACCATAATACTGCCCTTCCTAAATGTTTCTCTCGCTGAAATTCTGTATATTAAGTTATCGTAAATAATTTGCATGGAATAGTCAAAAACACATCATTATTAACCTTAAACCCATTTTTTTCATAGTAACCAGATATTTTTTCCGTTGTTTGAACTAACCATTCCGAGTTTGGAAAATGTTCAATGCAACGCCTTATCAATTCTTTGCCTATTCCCTTGTTCTGAAATTCTGGCAAAACAAGAAGATCATAGATTATTGACCTGAACATTTTATCACTCAATACCCGTACTGCCCCAATCAAACGCTCGTTTTCCCATGCGGAAATCACAAGAGTTGAATTAATAAACGGAATATTGTAGTTTTTTATCATATTTAAGGTTTCTGAACCATCTGACCAACCTACAGACATGAATAATTTATGTAATTGTTCAGATGGCAAATCTTTTTTCGTATCATCATAAAAAACACACATACATTTCTCCTTCTGAAAAATATTGTTTGATGGCATATTACGGCTCCTGACGATGATAGTGATACAATTATATCATAAACCGAACAGGGTAAACCTGATAGACAATAAACAAAAAATACCTTTGCAAAAGGGTTGACTTAAGCTCATTTTGCATGTTACTATATTAAAGCAGTTTGAGAAAATCATCGGCTGGTTGATTAGAGAAAACATCTGGTCAGATGGTCTTAAGCAGTTAAAAGCATAGTGCATATGCTGGTGTAGCTCAGCAGGTAGAGCAGCTGACTTGTAATCAGCAGGTCGGGGGTTCGATTCCGTCCACCAGCTCCAAAATAAGGGTCACGACTATAGAGTCGTGGCTTTTATTTTTGCAGATTTATGTGGGAGGAATAAAACCTGAGACAGACGGTTATGGTTTCTGTTTGATATACCCTCTGAGGCTGTATTGCATTTGTCATTTCAACAGGTCATCTTGTATAAACAGGGCATTGGTGGTATTATTGTTTTACTGTATTATGTTAATTTTATACAAGCCGTTCAAGTACTTAATTATACAAAACTTAACGGAGGCAATATGGTATTTTCCAGCTTGGTCTTTCTGCTCCGGTTTCTGCCGATAACTCTTTTACTATATTTTTTGATGCCGACTATGAAAGCGAAAAATGCTGTGCTCATAGCAGCTTCGCTTATTTTTTATGCGTGGGGCGAGCCTGTATGGGTAATATTGCTGGTGTACAGCTCTGCCATAGATTATGTGTGCGGCGGGTTGGCCGGCAAGTATCAAAAAACTGCAAAGGGCAGGATATACCTGATCATATCTCTTGTCATGAATTTCGGACTGCTGGCGTTTTTCAAATATGGCAACTTCTTTATCGACAATATAAATGCGATCCCGGGAGTAGACATACCAAACACGGGAATATCACTCCCAATAGGTATTTCATTCTATACGATGCAGACTGTTTCCTATACAATTGACGCATACAGAGGCAATGTCAAAGTTCAGAAGTCCTTTTTCAATTTCCTGCTCTTCGTTTCAATGTTCCCGCAGCTTGTGGCTGGTCCGATCGTCCGTTATGCTGATATTGAAGATCAGCTGGCTGAAAGGAAGGTAACGCTGCAGGGTATTTATGAAGGGATCCTTCGTTTTGTGGCGGGTCTGGCAAAAAAGACGCTTATAGCAAACTATGCCGGAGCGCTGGCCGTGAAGTTCCTTGACGGTGATTTGCTGAGTCAGTCAACGCCTTCTGTCTGGTTTGGACTGCTTTGCTATACCTTCCAGATATATTTTGATTTCTCCGGATACTCCGACATGGCTATCGGGCTCGGTAAGGCATTTGGATTCAGCTTCCCTGAAAACTTCAACTATCCTTATATTTCGCAAAGCATAACAGATTTCTGGCGGCGCTGGCATATGACGCTGGGTACGTTTTTCAGGGATTATGTGTATATACCGCTGGGAGGTAACCGCAGACTCCAGTACCGGAATATATTGATCGTCTGGATGCTGACCGGTCTATGGCACGGCGCCAGCTGGAATTTTGTCATTTGGGGGCTGTATTTTGCGGTAATCCTTGTGCTCGAGAAGACTTTCATGCTTAAGGCGCTGAAAAAGGTCCCGAGGCTGGTTAGGACTATATATTCCTTCCTGCTGGTAGTGTTCGGGTTCAATTTCTTCTATTTCGTGGATTTCGGTCGGAACCTGGAAGCACTTCGGGTCATGTTCGGCCTGGCCGGTACAGGTTTTTCGATTATTGAGGCCCTGCAGCTGGCAGTGAATTATCTTCCATTCATTGCAGTCTGCCTTGTTTGTGCGGTGCCTGTAAAGAAATTTGCGCTGAAATGGCTCGGAAGACTGAAGCTGTCAGAAGGGATCAGAGCAGCAGCAGTGGCAGTAGGCGTAGCCATTGTTTTCATAATATCTGCGGCGAGTATTGTGAGCAACAGCTATAATCCATTTATATATTTCAGATTTTAATAACAGGTGGGATGTATGAAAAAGATCCAATATATTGTGACCATAACATTTGCAGCAATACTGACGGTGTTCTGCTTTTGCTCTCTGTTTGCTGACGGCGACGGTTTCTCTTCATTTGAGAACAGGCATCTGGCAGCCAGGCCGACTTTTTCTGCAAAAGAGTTTTTTGTAGGGGATTTTACCGGCGAATATGAGACCTATCTTCTGGATAACTTTATGTTCAGAGATATGTCGATAATTGGGTATCAGTCATATTCGAACCTGTTATATCTTGATGCTTTTTCTGATAGTGAGACTGTTTTAGCCAGTGTTGATGTCGATGCCTTTGTAACTGCAGGCGGACAGGAAGGTTTCCTGGGTACGGATGCCGGGGGTGATACATCGGGCATAGAACAGGCGGGCATGGATGCAGCTGAAAGTCAGCTGAACGATGGAACACAGTCATCAGGACAAACCAATCCGGATGTAAGCGGGATTCATGATGCAACACAGATCGGAAGCACACAGACCGGTGACGCTCAGATCGGAAGCACACAGACAGCGGACAGTGGGCAGAATACGGAAGGCACACGCAACACGGAAGGTGGACAGGGAATCACCGGTTCTGGCCAGACCGATACAGCTCAACAGCCGCAGACAGGTGAGACCGTCGACGGACAGACCATGCAAGCGGGTGAACAGGAGCAGGCCGACACTAAGCTGAACAATTCGCTGATCATATCCGGAGACAGGATAATGATGCCTACAGGCTCAAGCGGTAACCTTGCGCTTTATGGCGAGATTATGTCGGAATTTACACAAATAATGCCCGAAGTCAATGTTTACTCCATCACAGGACCTACAAGCGCTGCATTTTATGCCTCGAAGAAATACAATACCGGAGGCTATGACCAGAGCAAGGCAGAGAAAATAATCAGCGGCAGCGCCGAAGGTGTGACTGTCGTAAAGGCATACGAAAAGCTCATGGAGCACAAAGATGAGTATATATATTTCCGCTCGGATGTCCATTGGTCGGCTATGGGTGCGTATTACGCATATGCTGCGTTTTGTGAATCCGCCGGGATGACAGCGGCAGATATAGAAAATGACTTTACAAAGGATACATATGAACCATTCTTGGGAGGCCTTTACTCGCAGATATACAAATTGCCGCAGGCGGCCAGACTGAAGAATAATCCTGAGCAGCTGGACTATTATATACCGAAACTCGGGCACAAGGTGACGCTGTACACAATGGGCAACAGGAAAAGCCCAAAGAGTGTGGACAGCATAATCAACACAAATTTTAAGAGCCTGGGAGCCTATAAATATGCCTGCTTTGCCTGGGGAGACCAGCATCTGGAGGAGATACGCACCGACAATCCCAACGGGCGAAAGGTCCTGGTCCTGAAGGATTCATACGGCAGCGCGCTTATCCCGTTCCTTGTACATAATTATTCGGTTGTTTACGTTATAGATCCAAAGGGCTTCAATAATGAGGGCTGCCTGGATTTCGACGCTAAAACACTTATTGTGGAAGAAAAAATCGATGATGTCATATTTTGCTTCTCGATCTATGGAAGCGCCAGAAAGATCATAAGGGACAGTCTTACCAGCCTGCTGCTCAAGTGATCCATATAATAAAAACTCCTGCTTACTTATTCGCAGGAGTTTTTTATTATGGATAAGGAGCAGTTTATCATGCTCTGGATGCAGCTTTCGAAGTGTTATAACGCTATCTCCGCCCTGGTGGTATAGAGGTTGATTTTGCTGCTCTCCAGTTTCTCTTCAGCTGATATGCTTACAATCTCATAGCTCATCTGCCCCGAGGGTGTATTTACAGTGACACTGGAGCCGACAGGCTTCAGAAGCAGGGCCTTTCCCATAGGAGAAAAGCATGATGCGCTGTCAAGGGAAGCGCCTGAGTTTCCTGTGAAGGGCAGTACGATCCGATAACTAAAGGTCTCTGGATCAGAAGCATCCTTCAGCTCAACCTTGCTGCCTATTATTGTAAATGGACAGTTATCCAGGCCATCCTTTTTTACCTTGACGTTTTTCAGATACTTTTCGATCTGTGCAGTATAATCCCTGAAAAATGCTTCGCTATCCATGCCATTTTCAGCGCTCTCGGCAAAAAATCCCCTTATGACGGGCTCTTTTTCCCTCTCGATCTGCGTGACATGTTCGGTCAGGATCCTGTGCATCCTTTCAGACAATACTGTTTTCTGCATTTTCATCTCCCTTTCAGATTCATTTACTTTATATGGAACCAAACAAAAAAATATAAGAAGACACTTCGCTGTGGTATTTGCGAAATGTCTTCTGTATATATGCTAACATAAATGTAAATGGATGTCAATGGTGGTTTATGCTTACATTTAATAGAACAGTGTTTATTTAAAGGGTAATCTTGTATTTAATGGCAGACAATGAGGATGTCCAGGGGATCGGAAGAAAAGGGCCATCACTTCGATGTAATAATATTTAAACAAAATGTAAAAAATATTTGACATCATGTATAAATGGTGTTACTCTATGTATAGAATAATTACATACAAGGAGTGCGAATATGTCATATAAGGAAAAGAGAGTTATTGTATCGGTCATCACAGGGATAATAATACTGGCAGCTTATTGTATCTATACTTATGGTAAATATCAATCGGGAGCGATCACCTCTGACAATATGAAAGCATGGGCGGGTGTAATGCTGGTGTTCATAGGCATAGGAGTAGCTGCATCGATAATCATTCAGATCATTTTTCACATTCTGATGGCAATAGCAATTGCTGTTCAGGAAAAAGCAAGGAACAACAGCTGTGATGACAAGCAAATCGAAAAAGCCGTAAATAATGAAATGGTTACAGATGAAATGGATAAGCTCATTGAACTCAAGTCATTGAAAGTGGGCTTTATTATTGCCGGAATAGGATTTATTACGGCGCTGGCCACACAAATCTTCAACTATCCGCCTGCAGTGATGCTCAATGTGATGTTCATATCCTTCAGTGCCGGCTCTGTGCTTGAAGGGCTGGCGCAGATAATCTTCTACAAAAGGGGAATTACAAATGGCTAAGAAACTTAAAATCACAAATAACATAAGAAAGCTGCGCTTCTTTGCCAATGAGATGACGCAGCAGCAACTGGCGGAATTGGTTGGGGCGTCGAGGCAGACGATAATGGCAATTGAGGCAGGCAAGTATTCTCCATCTTTGGAGCTTGCGTTCAAAATCTCAGACGCATTTGGAGTAAAGATCGGTGAAGTGTTCGATTATGAGATCGATAGTGTAAAGTAACTATCGGGGGAAATAGTTCAAAGCAATATCGAGGCAATGAAATTAAGGGAGATAATAAATGAAAGCTATTGTATACGATAAAAAATGTGCTCCGGATACTCTAGTCTTACGAGAGGTGGAAAAGCCTGTACCCGGTGAAAATGAGGTTTTGGTAAGGATTTTCGCAGTATCAGTCAATGCGGCTGATTACCGTTCCATGAAGCTTGGGATAATTCCAAAACGCAGAATTTCCGGAGCTGATATCGCCGGACGCATAGAGTCGATCGGAGATAAAGTGACAAAGTTCAGAGCAGGTGATGAGGTGTTCGGAGACATTTCCGGATGCGGTTTTGGAGGATTTGCCGAATATGTATCTGTTCCTGAAGGTGTTTTGGTATTAAAGCCCGAAACAGTTTCTTTTGATAAGGCAGCAGCTGTTCCTATGGCAGCAGTCACTGCGCTGCAGGGTTTGCGGGACAGGGGCGATATCCAGCCGGGCAAAAAGGTTTTGATATGTGGTGCGAGCGGGGGTGTGGGCACATTTGCCGTCCAGCTGGCCAAATACTTCGGGGCGGAAGTAACGGCTGTGTGCAGCCAAAATAATGTACAGCTGGTACGGTCGCTAGGAGCAGACCATGTTATCAATTATAATACAGAGGATTTTTCAAGAAACCCAAAGCAGTATGACCTTGTGCTGGCTGTAAACGGAAATCAGACACTTGGTGCATACAAGCGCTTATTGAAGGTTGATGGCGTTTGCGTAATGGTCGGGGGAGGGATGTCACAGCTCGTAAAAACTATGCTTTTTGGAGCATTCATGTCAATCGATGGCAGAAAGATCGTACCTTTTATTGCAAAACCAAATACAAAGGCCTTGGAATTTATAATCAAGCTGGTCGATAACGGAAATGTTAAGCCAGTTATTGATAAACTTTACCCACTTAGTGAGACTTCGGATGCAGTTCAGTATATAAGCAAAGGACACGCCAGGGGCAAGGTAGTTATTAATGTTGCTCAAAATTTGTAAAGGAGATTGAAGTATGAAAGCAGTTATTTGCACAAGGTATGGTTCCCCGGAGGTCCTTCAACTTAAAGAATATGAAGAACCTGTTCCAAAGGACAATGAGGTACTGATCAGGATCATGGCAACAGTGGCAGCGCCGGCGGACAGTGCATTCAGGATTGGAAAACCCTTGGCTGCCAGGCTTTTTACAGGGCTGTCCAGACCGAAACAAATACCGGGCGATGTACTCTCCGGTATCATTGAAGCAGCAGGGAAGGACGTAAAGTCTTTTAAAGCGGGTGATGAAGTATACGGATCATCCGGAACTAATTTTGGAACTAATGCTGAGTACATTGTGCTGCCGGAAGATGCGGCACTCGCAATAAAACCAAACAATATAAGCCATGGTGAAGCTGCTGCTATAAGCGAAGGGTCATTGACTGCCCTGCCATTTCTGAGGGATACCGGAAAAATCAAAACCGGCTGTAAGATCCTTATCATTGGGGCATCGGGCGGAGTTGGGGTCTATGCTGTTCAGCTGGCGAAATACTTCGGAGCCGAAGTTACAGGGGTATGTGGGCCAGGCAATGTGGAAATGGTAAAGCGCCTGGGTGCCGATAAGGTGATTGATTACACAAAAGAGGATTTTGCCAAAAAAAGCGATACCTACGATATTATTTTCGATGCGGTAGGAAAGAACTCTTTTGCTCATTGTAAGAGTGCTTTATTGCCGTGTGGCGTATATATGTCTACTGTACCAACGTTTTCCTTGATGCTGCAGACTATTTTCACATCAAAATCAAAAGGTAAAAAGGCTGTTTTTGCCGCAACGGGTTTGAGAAAACCGGAAGAAAAGAGAAGGGATCTGGTTCTGTTAAATGATCTTATTGAAGCTGGAAAATTGCTTCCGGTGATCGACAGGACATATCCACTGGAGCGGATATCAGATGCGCATACCTACGTCGATACCGGACATAAAAAAGGGAGTGTTGTCATAACTTTTTAAACTGACCAAAACATAGATACAAACTCTTGACAAATATTACCATATAATATTATAATTGGTAGTATATTACAGAATACTTGATTCAGGAGGGCGTACTATGTTGAATAATACAATAATATCCGGGAGGCTGACAAAGGATCCGGAACTGAAGTATGTAACAGAAAATCAGACACCTGTCTTGAATTTCACACTTGCCGTCGAAAGGGATCCATTCGATACGAACAGTGAGAAGAAAGCGGATTTTATCCCGGTGGTAGCGTGGAACGGCATAGCCAGGTTTATTTCAGAACACTTTGGAAAGGGCGGGGCCCTGACTGTACAGGGGCGGATCCAGTCAAGGTCATGGGACGATCAGGAAGGGAAGAAGCATTATGCCGTTGAGCTGGTAGCGGACAAGGCTTATTTCTCAGGCAACAGCAAGCGAAACGACGAGGTGGTGGCAGAAGACGAGGCGGAGGAATATTCAGCATAGGATAGCTGCCATTGCGTGAATGTTTTTGATAAACTATAAAGTATCTATATGGCATAGACATGCGAAAAGCAGAGGGCGTGGCAAATTACATCCCTCTGCTTTTTATGATAAACTGTGCGGCGGTTATGAAGTTATGGCAGTTATGTTATCATCCTTCTGGTACTGCAGCAGATACAGAGAATAATACATACCCCTCTTAGCCAGCAGTTCCTGATGATTGCCTGACTCTCTGACCTTACCCTTATGCAGCACGATTATGTTGTCTGCGTGCTGTATTGTTGAAAGCCTGTGGGCAATAACTACTGTTGTACGGTTCCTGGTGAGTTTTCCTAGAGCATCCTGTATAAGCAGCTCCGTCTCCGTATCGATGTTGGAGGTTGCTTCGTCCAGTACAAGAATAGCCGGGTCGAAGGCAAGGGCCCTGGCGAAGGCCAGAAGTTGACGCTGCCCTGAGGAGAATGTGGAGCCGCGCTCCATTACTTCAGTTTCGTAGCCCTGAGGGAGCTTGCTGATGAAGCCGTCGGCATTCACGTAGCTTGCAGCTTCTCTTATTTTTTCATCGCTGATGTCTGCCTCGCTGAGTCTGATGTTATCCTTCAGCTTGCCGCTGAACAGGAAGACATCCTGCAGCACCACACCTGTCATTCTTCTGAGATCATCCTTGCTTATGTCCCTGATATTGACGCCGTCGATCAGAATATCACCCTTCTGTATCTCATAAAGCCTGCTGAGCAGGCTGATGATCGAGGTCTTGCCCGCACCTGTGGCACCTACGATCGCCACGGTCTCACCTGCCGGGACCCTGAAGGAGATGTCCCGCAGCACCCAGTCTTCACCGCTGTAGGCAAACCAGACATTTCTGAACTCTATTTCGCCCTTTATGCCGTTGCTGAAATGGATCGTTCCCGAATCGTCCTCCACCGGTGCATCCAGTATGAGGAATATCCTCTCGGAGGCCGCCATGGAGGATTGCAGGATGTTGTATTTTTCAGCCAGATCGTTTATGGGCTGGAAGAGCATGCCTATATAGTTGACAAAGGCATAATAAATACCAAACGTAAGAGTTCCATCGAGTATTTTCAGTCCGCCGAACCATATCAGAAGCGCTATGGTAATATATGAAAGCATTTCGATCACGGGACGGAACAGGCCGAAGGTGACGACTTCGCTCATTACAGCTCTGTGATATTTTTTCCCTGTTTCATTGAATGCTGCATAGTTTTCTTTCTCCTTGCCAAATAACTGGATAATTCGCATTCCCGATATGTTTTCCGAAATAGCGGAATTTATTTTTGCCAGAGAGGTCCTTACATTTCTGTACACCTTTCTGATCCTGACCCTGAAAAGTACGGTGAGGATAACAACGACAGGCATGACGGCAAGAGAGATCAGCGTCATTTTCACATCCAGCCGGAACATGATCACGATAGTACCGGCCAGTATAGCGAAATCCTTTATCAATGTGACCAGTACATTGGTGTACATATCGTTAAGGGTCTCGGTGTCGTTGGTGACCCTTGTGACCAGCCTGCCGATGGGGTTTTTGTCATAGAAGGACAGCGGCATTTTCTGCAGGTGTGAAAACAGCAACTGACGGATATTGAATATAATGGACTGACCTGCATAGCTGAGGACATAGATCTGAAGCAGATTGAATATAAAGGCCCCAAACACCAGCAGCATGAAATAAACTCCCATTTTGTTCAGCGAGCCGACGTCACCCTTCTTAATGAACTCATCGATGGTGATGCCCATCAGATAAGGCCTTGCCAGGTCTGCAGCCGTCGATGCAAAAAGAAGTATCAGTGCTGCCAGAAACAGGTGCCAGTATTTTGCCGCAAACTTCAGCAGCCTTTTCATCAGGCGGGAATCGTACGCCTTTGCTTCCAGCTCCTCTTCCTCAAAGCCGGTGTTTTCCAGGTTGTTATCGTCCGCCATTTTATTCCGCCTCCTCTATCTCATCGGCAAGAAGCTGCCTGTTATACAGATCATGGTAATAGCCGTTCATACTGAGCAGCGATGTGTGGCTGCCTCTTTCAATGATCCTGCCTTCATCAAGGACTATTATCTCGTCTGCGTCCCTGACTGCCGATATCCTGTGGGAAACTATTATGCTGGTTCTTTGTTTCATCAAAGTTTTAAGATCCCGAAGTATGCTTTCCTCTGTCTTTGCATCAACTGCCGACAGGCAGTCGTCCAGGATGAGGATCGACGGTGAATCCAGCACAGCTCTTGCGATAGCTGTCCTTTGCTTCTGGCCGCCGGAAAGTGTGACCCCTCTCTCGCCCACTACTGTGTCAAACTGCCTTGGAAATTCCATGATATTATCATAGAGACGAGCTGTTTTTGAAGCCCTTTCTATCTCATCCATGTCAAAGCCGCGGTAGAAATCAATATTGCTGCGGATAGTGTCAGAAAAGAGAAAGGTATCCTGTGGAACAAAGCCTATACTGCTTCTCAGCTGCGATAGTGGTATGTCGTTTATGTCTCTGCCGCCTATGAAAATACTTCCGTCGGGTACTGACAAAAGACGGGGAATGAGGTTTATCAATGTTGACTTGCCGCTGCCGGTCCTCCCGACAATAGCAAGAGTGCTGCCCTTTGCCAGAGTAAAGCTGATATCCTCCAATACGGGAGTTTCACTGCCGGGATATGTAAATGTAAGATTCCTGAACTCGAGACTGACATCTGTCAGCGGCGTAGGTGTGCCGGATCCTGCGGGGTTTGACCCCTCGTTATATTTATCCTCGATCTCAGGCTTCTCGTCTATTATTGCATTTATTCTTTTTAGTGAAACACTGCCCCGCTCAAAAATGTTTACGACCCAGCCCAGCGCTGTGATAGGCCAGATGAGCATGCCTAGGTAGCTGTTGAACGCAACGAAGCTGCCCAGATCTATTGTGCCCCGGATAACCAGCAGTCCGCCGTACCAGAGAGCTATGACAAAGGAAAGGGAGGCTACCAGCATTACAGATGGAAACATCATGCTCATCAGCCGGATGAATTTCAGGTTGGCACGCCTGTTTATCTCGTTGGCCTCTCTGAAGCGCTCGATTTCCTTCTCCTCCTGTACAAAGGATTTGATGACCCTGATCCCCGAAAAATTCTCTCTGGCTGTCTCGGTCAGATGTGAAAAAGCTTCCTGTTGCTTTTGAACAGAGCTCTGCATGATCTTCATGAAGAAAAAGGTCACGACGCTTAACAGCAGCAGCGGAGCAAAGCTGGCGGCAGTCAGAGTGAAGCCTCCGGTCCGCCACATCATTACAAGAGCGGCGACGGGCACAAGCAGGCAGTCTACAGCAAATATGATGCCCTGGCCTGTTGCCATCGTTACATTATTCATATCGTTTGTGGCATGAGCCATCAGGTCGCCGGTCTTATGTGTGTTGAACCAGTTGACTGAAAGCTTTTGAAGGTGAGCATACAGCCTGTTTCTGAAGGATAGCTCCACGGATCTTGATACTCCATAGAGTGTGTATCTGAAAAGAAATCTGAACACCGCTATGCCTGTCGCTGTCAGTGCAAGAGCTATAGCGAATTCTGCAAGGGCCTCCCTTGTCAGAGCACCGCTCTCTACGCTGTTTGTCGCTTCGCCCAGTATCCATGGCGTTATAAGCTGAAGGACATCAACGCATATCAGAAATATGATACCCAGTACATATTTGTATTTGTGCTTCAGCAGCAGGTCGCCAATATATTTTAATGTACCCATAAATGTTCTCCGCCTGTTCCGATTTTATGAAAATATTATACCATTTCTGCCTGACGGACATATATTTTTCTTACCGCATAACATTCTGTATTTGAATATGTTCCTCTGGTATAATATAGTAGTATACGGATTAATCCGACAGTTGTTTGATATTACCTCACAGTGAGGGGAGGAAGCTTATGGGACTGCACAATTACCTTATGACCGTTCGAAAGCTGAATAATATGGGACGGTGGTCGACAGACTTCATGCACCAGAGGGCAACCGTCAGCGAGCATTCCTTCTTTGTGTCTCAGATCGGACAGATGCTGGCGCTGATAGAGGAAGAGAACGGAAATACCGTGGACTGGAGCAAGCTGTTCAAGAAACTGCTGAACCATGATGTCGTTGAGGCCATGACCGGTGATATAATCAGTACCGTCAAGCACAAGAATGAGCAGCTGAGGGATATGCTGAGCCTGCTGGAACGGGAAATAGTTGAGGAAAACCTCCTTGTGAGTATGGAGGAACCCTACAAGAGCATTTACAGGGAAATACTGTTTGACGGCAAGGATGATACCCTGGAGGGGAGAATACTTAAATGTGCGGATTATATCGATGCCATCATGGAGTGTGTAAACGAGGTGAAGCTGAACAATCTGCAGCCTTTCGTACATAAGTATCATTCGATAGTCGAAAAGCTGGCGGAATCCGATCTTGTCAGCGCCAGGTATTTCGCGGAGAGGATATTGCCGGAGCTGGTAAAGGACTGCCGTGCCCTGGAACAGGATACAGGCATTGATCAGGTGCTGTGACAAGCTGGTGTATTATACATCAAAGCTTTGCAGATAAATTTCACGAATGAGGTGTACATATGTTGACAAATATTGATATCAGAAAGATAATACCGCACAGATATCCATTCCTGCTGGTGGATAAGGTCATTGAAATCGATCCGGGCAAAAGTGCGGTAGGAATAAAGAATGTGACGGCAAACGAACCCTTTTTCCAGGGACATTTCCCGGAATATCCGATCATGCCGGGAGTACTGATCGTGGAAGCCCTGGCCCAGACAGCAGGCATAGCTGTCAATGCAGAAGCAGCACAGGCCGGTGACGGGAGCAGTGAAGCGAAGCTTGGGGTGTTTGCAAGCATAGATGAAATGAAGTTCAAAAAGCAGGTAATGCCGGGCGATACCCTGCGCCTGGAAGCTGAAATATTATCTTCGAAGATGGGTATAGTAAAGGCAAAGGTAAGGGCGACGGTCGAAGAAAAGGTTGCAGCAGAAGGAGAGATCCGGTTCGCAATGACCTCAGTCAAGAAATAGACAAACGAAGGGCTGCCTCAAAGTACTTTTTGAGACAGCCCCTTTAATGTTATCCGAATGATCATTTCAGCTGACAGCCAGCTTTTTTCTTGCTTCCAGGAAGAGCTCTCCAACCTTGTATATGTCTCCGGCGCCCATCGTTATTATGATATCTCCGGGCTGGGCATTTTTATCAAGGTATTCCGCTATATTCTCAAAATCTTTTATATACATCACTGTTTTACCCGTCCTTGTGATCCTGTCGGCAAGCAGCGCTGAGCTTACTTCCCCGTTGTCGGCTTCACGGGCGGCATAGATATCTGTCAGAATCAATATGTCAGCATCGTCAAATGATTTAACGAAGTCATTCATCAGGCTTTTTGTCCTTGAATAGGTATGAGGCTGGAATACACACCAGATGCGGGCATGGCTGAAATTTACCGCAGCCTTCAGTGTTGCCGCGATCTCAGATGGATGATGCGCATAGTCATCAATTACTGTGATGCCTTCGCTGACGCCCTTTATCTCAAATCTTCTGCAGGTCCCGGCAAACTTCTGGAAAGCCTTGGCGGCAGCGGCAGGACTGCAGCCCATGAAGCAGCAGGCAGCAATCGCTGCAAGAGAATTGCTGACATTGTGCAGCCCGGGCACCTTCAGCCTGATCTCCATTACCTGTTCACCGTGATAGAGCAGTATGTATGATGCGAAGCCCATTTCATCAAAAGTGATATCCTTTGCGCTCCAGGTGCAGTCAGTGCTCTTAAGTCCGTAGGTCACCTTGTTGCAGTGAATGTCACTGATAACATCCATTGCATTATGATCGTCAGCGTTTACAACAATACAGCCGTCCTCCGGTACAAGAGATGCAAATTCCCTGAAGGTGTTTCTGACATCTTCGATATCCCGGAAATAGTCGGCATGATCAAACTCAATATTCAATATTACCTCGAGTCTGGGATGGAATTTCAGGAAGCTGCCCGTATATTCACAGGCCTCAGCTATAAAGAAATCGCTTCTGCCTATCCTTGTTGTCCCGCCTATGGCGCAAAGCTCTCCGCCTATGTGGATCGTAGGATCGAGTCCCTCCTCGAGCATTATCATCGATATCATCGAGGTTGTTGTTGTTTTGCCATGGGTGCCTGATACGGCAATGCTTCGGGGATATTTCTTCATTATCTCACCAAGCAGAGTCGCCCTGTCAATACATGGGATCCCGGCTTTTACGGCTGCCAGCAGCTCCGGATTGTCAGCCTTGACCGCAGCTGTATATACCAGCAGATCAGCTCCCGCAACATTTTCCGCATCATGTCCTATTATTGTTTTTATGCCCATCCTGTCGAGCTTTTGTATGATTGAAGAAGGCTTCATGTCAGACCCGGTCACGGTGTAGCCAAGATCGGTGAGTATTTCGGCCAGCCCGCTCATGCTTATGCCGCCGATACCCGTAAGGTGCACCCTCTTTATTTGTTTGGAGCTTAAAAGTCCGTCTGTCAGCAAATTCAAACACTCCTTGACCTTTTATTGATATATCTAAATCATACAATAATTATTTGCAAAAGTAAAACAGACAGCATGCAACACACATAAGTAAGCTTTGACAATTATTTAATATAATATGCCGGTGTGTGAGATTTAGAGATAGTATACTTCTTTATTTTGACCGGAGTTTTTGTGCGGCGCACCTGTCACACGAACATTTATTAAATATATTGTTTAATCGTTCGGATTAATATATTATATTAACAGAATTGTCCGCCGAGGTGAGTTATATGGAAAAATTACAAAGAAGTGAAAGAGTATCCGCAGTGCAGAGAATATTGAGCGAATCTCCAGGGAAGATGTTTCAGCTGGGCTATTTTACTGAACTGCTTGGCTGCGCAAAATCTTCAGTCAGCGAGGATATAGATATTATCAGGGGTTCTCTTGAAAAAACAGGCGCCGGCATAATAGAGACGATCCCGGGAGCCTCGGGGGGAGTGCGCTATATACCGCTGCCTGATCAGGATACGGCACATGAATTCGCTAAAGGGCTGAGTTCTGAGCTTTCCAGAAAAGAGAGGATCTTGCCGGGCGGATACCTTTATATGCTGGACATTATATATGATCCGGTCATAGTGTCGGAAATCGGGAAATTTTTTGCAGGGGCATTCTACAATAAAGGCATCGATTATGTCATAACTGTTGAAACAAAGGGGATACCCTTGGCATTCATGACCGCCAGATACCTGAACAAGCCGCTTGTGATCGTTCGCCACTACAACGAGGCCACAGACGGCGCATCGGTAAATATCAACTATGTGTCAGGCTCATCTAAAAAAATACAGACCATGGTGCTGTCTATGAGGTCGCTGAAGCACAATTCCCGTCTACTTTTCATTGACGACTTCATGAAAGGCGGCGGGACAGCGAAGGGCATACTGGATCTTGCCAGGGAGTTTGAGTGCGAGGTGGCCGGCACGGGCGTGCTGGTACAAACGGCGGAGCCGCAGAAAAAGCTTGTCAGCGACTGCTTCTCACTGCTGACGCTGCACGAAGTCGACGAAGCCTCGGGTCTGACAGTCATCAGACCAAGCAGCAGACCCTTGTGACCGGTGTAAAACAGGGCGACTGTCAATATATTTTTTCTGCAAAAGATAAATTTTCCATTATAATGGTGAGTTATAACAAAAAAGCTAAATAATAAGAAGGAATATGTTAATTTATATAGAATATATACAGTACATATTTATTACGGAAAGGTGGTAGCAGAAATGGAAATCACAGATGTCCGCATCAGAAAGATCGATGTTGAGGGAAAAATGAAGGCGGTAGTTTCGGTGACCTTCGATAATGAATTCGTCGTACATGATATCAAGGTTATCGAGAGCCAGAGCGGACTGTTCATAGCGATGCCCAGCAGAAAGACTCCCGACGGGGAATTCAAGGATATCGCACACCCGATCAATGCTGTCACGCGAGATAAAATTCAGAAAGCAATACTCGACAAATATGTTTCGACAACAACATCTGAAGAATAAATCTTTAAAGGCACTTTTAACAGAAGTGTCTTTTTATTTTTGTAAAGGAATTTATTACCCAGCCGGAATTCAGGAACCTGAAAATTTTCTGCGGAACCATGAGCGATAAAGTTGAAATAAAACTTAAAACGTGTGATAATATATGCGAAACCTGAAAGGAATCGCATGAGATGAAAAATGTAACAGCTCTTATCCTTGCCGCCGGCGAGGGTAAAAGGATGAAATCGGACAAAGCCAAGGTACTGCATCAGGTCTGCGGCAAGGCTATGATCGAATGGGTCTATGAAGCGGCCCGGAATGCCGGTGTCGAAAAATGTGTTGCCATCGTAGGTCATAAGGCTGAGCAGGTCATGGAGTATATGGGCGACAAGGTCGAATATGTGCTGCAGGAGCAGCGCCTGGGAACAGGACATGCTGTAAGGCAGGCACGGCGCTATATAGAAAACGGTGGGTATATTCTCATACTGTATGGCGATACTCCGCTGATCTCTACAAAGACAATTAAAGAAGCCATTGATTATCTGACCAGTGAAAAGCTGCATGCAGTTGTGATTACTGCGGATGTGAAGGATCCTTCCGGATACGGCCGTATTGTAAGGGACGGTGAAGGCAGTTTCAAAAGGATCGTTGAACATCGGGATGCCAACGAGGCTGAAAGAGCGATCAATGAAATAAATTCCGGCATGTATGTATTCTCGTCGGCCGAGCTGGCGGAAGCTCTGGATTTGCTGAAGAACAACAATGACCAGGGAGAGTATTATATCACCGATACTTTGGAAATAATGCTTTCAAAGGGTTACAAAGTGGGCATATTCAAGGCACAGGACAGCGACGAGGTGCTTGGTGTGAATGATCAGACCCAGCTTGAGCAGGTAGCGGCCATACTTGAAAGAAGGCTAAATACCTGAAGAAGGTTGTATTGTAGATATATAATAAATAATACTGTATTGAACACCATAATATTTAAAGGAGCATTGATATGAATCTGCATGGCAAGGACATAAAAATATTTTCAGGTAATTCCAACAGAAAGCTTGCTGAGGAGATTGCTGAGAAGATAGGCTTGCCGCTCGGCATGGCCACTGTTGGTAAGTTCAGTGACGGTGAATCCGCCATAAATATTGGGGAGGTCGTCAGAGGATCCGACGTTTTTGTGGTCCAGTCTACATGCACACCAGTAAATGACAACCTTATTGAATTGCTTATTATGATCGATGCTCTCAAAAGAGCTTCCGCCGGAAGGATAACAGCAGTTATCCCTTATTTCGGATATGCCCGCCAGGACAGGAAGGCGAAGGCAAGAGACCCTATTTCGGCCAAGCTTGTAGCGAACCTTATAACCACAGCAGGAGCGGACAGGGTATTGACTATGGATCTGCACACTCCGCAGCTCCAGGGCTTTTTTGACATACCGGTGGACCATCTGATGGGCGTACCGGTCATGGCCGCGTATTTCCAGGAGAAATTCTGTGATGCCAGTGATGTGATAGCAGTGTCTCCCGATGTCGGTAGTGTTACCCGCACCAGGAAATTTGCCGAATGGCTGGACATTCCGATCGCAATCATCGACAAAAGAAGACCAAAGGCAAATGTCAGCGAAATAATGAATGTCGTCGGTGATGTCAGGAACAGGAGAGTCGTGTTGATAGATGATCTTATCGATACGGCGGGGACCATAGTAAATGGAGCCAATGCGCTTATGGAAATGGGCGCAAAGGAGGTATATGCCTGCTGTACACATGGCGTGCTCTCAGGCCCTGCATGTGACAGGATCGAAGGATCCTGCATTACGGAGCTCGTTACGCTCAACACCATACCTCTGCCCGAAGGAAAACCCACAAGAAAGATAACGTCACTTTCCATTGCGGCCATTTTTGCAGAAGCTATCGAGAGAATATATGGGGATATTTCGATCAGTACTATTTTCACGCAGAAGGAATGAGCAGTCCGGGGGTGCAGTATTGGATAAAATGATTGTGATCGCCGGTCTGGGCAACCCGGGAAGCAAGTATGAAAATACCAGGCACAACGCCGGTTTTTTAACGATCGACCTGCTGTCGAAAAAGTACGGCATCAAGGTCGATCGCCTGAAGCATAAGGCATTGACCGGCGACGGACTTATAAACGGGGAAAGGGTGCTGCTTGTCAAGCCCCAGACCTTTATGAACCTCAGCGGTGAGAGCATTCGTGATATATTGCAATGGTACAAGGTTCCCGCAGAAAACCTGATTGTGATATATGACGATGTGGATCTGCCGGCCGGAGCATTGAGGATACGGGCGCGGGGCAGTTCAGGGACTCACAACGGCATGAAGTCTGTCATTTACCAGCTTCAGTCCGATGACTTCCCGAGGATCCGTATCGGTATCGGAAGAGCTCCCGAGGGCTGGGAGCTTGCAGATTATGTTCTGGGCAGGTTTGGAGCCGATGAGGCTCCGGCAGTGGCCAAATGTATTGAAAGAGCAGCTGAAGCTGCCGCACTGATAGTATCCGAGGGTGTGGCACCGGCTATGAATAAATACAACGGAGATCAAAAGGATTAGGGTAATCAGGACTTGGAAGGCTTAATGATAAATTTCACAGCTCCGCTATTAGAACTGGAAGAGTATACGGATATATTGGGATCGATCCGGAGCTATACGAGGCCAGTCAGCATCACAGGGCCCTCTGAATCACAGAAGGCCCACATTTCGTATGCCCTTTGCAGCCATTGCGGCCGAAAGGGTATTTTTGTCGCATTCAATGAGATGCATGCCAGAAAGCTATATGAGGATCTTGCCTTCTTCATGGGGGATGAGGTGGTTTTCTTCCCGGCGAAGGAGATAATGCTCTACGATGTCGAGGCAAAGAGCTACGATACTGTATACCAGAGGCTGGCGGCCATCGACAGGATCAGCAGGGGAGAATACAGCTTTGTTGTGACATCGGTGGAAGCCCTTTCCCATAAAATGATCCGTCCGGAAATGTTCAGACAGTATGTGACCCGGATAGATCAGAATACGCGCATGGATATGGAGGAGCTGATCCGAAGGCTGGTGGTATCAGCATATGAAAGGGTTGAATCCGTAGAGAGAAAGGGACAGTTTGCAGTCCGTGGCGGGATCGTGGACATATTCCCCGTGGATTCTGAAAATGCTGTCAGACTCGAATTTTTCGGGGACGAAATCGATTCGATCAGATGGTTCGATACAAATACACAGCGTTCGACGGGCCGAGTGGACATGGTCAGGATCCTGCCGGCACGTGAAATGATATTCGATCAGGATAGAAAGAATAAAATACTGAGGGCTGTGAAAAATGATCTTTCTTCTGCAGGTAAGAGAAATAACAGCTTATCTCTGAAGATAGAAGCTGATATGGAACGCTTCAGGGAATCGTGGTATTTCCCGGGAATAGACAGATATATATCATATATAGCAGATGATCCGGCCTTTCTGACCGACTATGCCGGAGATGATGTACTTGTATTCATGGATGAGCCTGTCAGGCAGGAACAGCGTCTGGATAACCTGCTCCTTGAGCATGCGGAGATATGCAAGGCGCTGATAGGCAAAGGTATGCTGCTGCCGCAGAGTACAGAAATGTTCTTTGACTATACTGCGGTTTTCAATAACATAGTAAAGAAAAGGACAGTCTATTTGAATACAGTCAACCCCGACAGCATTGCATCAAGAGATTCACTGGCATACAGCATTCCATGCAGGATAATCGGATCATTCCAGGGAAGCATGGAGCTGCTTGTGGAAAGCCTGACTGCATGGAAACAGGGAAGGAGCAGGGTATTGCTTCTCTCAGGGACAAGGGGCAGAGGTGAAAGGCTTAGGGAATCACTTGCGGACAAGGGGCTGGAAGCGGTCTACATGGACCAGGTGAAGGAGCCTGTGCAGCCAGGGCAGATAATAATCACCCATGGCAGTCTTAACAAGGGCTTTGAGTACCCGTCCATCGGATTTACCGTGATCAGCGACAGGGAAGTATTCGGGCAGGACAGAAAAAAGCAGACAAAGAGCCATGGAAAGTATAAAGGCCGTCCCATCAGCTTCTTCTCAGAGCTTGATATAGGTGACTATGTTGTGCACCAGTCCCATGGAATAGGCCAGTACATAGGTATGGAGAAGCTGTCGGTGGATGGCGTCAAAAAGGATTACCTGAAGATACGCTATCAGGAAGGTGCATTCCTTTATATACCTACGAACCAGATGGATCTGATACAGAAGTATATCGGCTCGGAGGGCAAGCAGCCGAAGGTCAGCAAGCTGGGCGGATCTGACTGGATGAAGACAAAGAACAGGGTCAGGGAATCGCTAAAGGAGCTGGCGGCAGAGCTGATAAAGCTATATGCCCAAAGAGCGGCCGTAAAGGGGTATACGTATTCCCAGGATACGGTCTGGCAGAAGCAGTTTGAAGAGCAGTTCCCCTATGAGGAGACTGAAGACCAGCTCAAGTGCATCGAAGAAATAAAGGAAGATATGGAATCCGGAAAGGTCATGGACAGGCTGCTTTGCGGAGATGTGGGCTATGGCAAGACCGAGGTGGCTATCCGGGCTATATTCAAGGCTGCAATGGATGGCAGGCAGGTAGCCTATCTGGTGCCCACCACGGTGCTGGCACAGCAGCAGTACAACAGCTTTGCCCAACGGCTGAAGGATTTTCCCGTAACTGTTGATATGGTCAGCCGCTTCAGGTCACAATCGGAGCAGAAGAAAATTTTAAAAGAAGTAAAGGCCGGAAATATTGATGTTCTTGTCGGTACACACCGGCTGCTGCAAAAGGACATACACTTCAGGAACCTGGGACTGCTTGTGATAGATGAAGAGCAGCGCTTCGGCGTGCAGCACAAGGAAAGGCTGAAAAATCTGGCGCCGGGAGTCGATGTGCTGACACTTACGGCAACTCCCATACCAAGGACGCTTCATATGTCACTGTCCGGGATCAGAGATATAAGCGTCATAGAGGATCCTCCCGAGGAGAGATATCCGGTGCAGACCTATGTTATGGAATATAACAGGGATGTGATCAAGGATGCCATCATCAGGGAGCTGGGCAGGCATGGCCAGGTGTTTTATCTGTACAACCGTGTAAGGACTATCGATCTGCGAGCCGCCGAGATACAGGCAATGATCCCCGAGGCACGGGTGGCGGTGGCCCATGGGCAGATGGATGAGAGACAGCTTGAGGATATAATGTTCAGCTTCATAAAAGGAGAGTTTGATGTATTGGTATGTACCACTATAATCGAATCGGGGCTCGACATGCCAAATGTAAATACGATAATCGTGGAGGACGCGGACAGGATGGGTCTGGCCCAGCTGTACCAGCTGAGGGGAAGGGTCGGCAGGTCAAACAGGCTTGCCTATGCATATATAACATACAAAAAGGATAAAATCGTATCCGAGGTGGCAGAGAAAAGACTCCAGGCTATCAAGGAATTCACCGAACTGGGTTCAGGCTTCAAGATAGCAATGCGCGACATGGAGATCCGCGGCGCCGGGAATCTGCTTGGACCCGAGCAGCATGGACATATGGAGTCTGTCGGGTATGACATGTACTGCCGGCTCCTGGACGAGGCCGTACGGGAGCTCAAGGGCGAACCGCTGCGGAGGGAAGAAGCCGAAACCGCCATAGACATAAATGTGAATGCATATATAGACGATTCATATATAGGTGTTGAGAGCAAAAAGATAGAAATGTACAAGAAGATAGCTGCTATACAAAATGAGAGCGATGCAGTGGATATAGAGGATGAACTGACGGACAGATACGGCGACCTGCCGGGTCCGGTCAGAAATCTGATCAAGATAGCGCTGATCAAGGCCTTGGCTCGTTCGCTGGGATTTTCATCAGTATCCGAAAAGAATGATACGATCATATTCAGTATGTCGGATGCAAAGAAAATAAATTTCCAGGCCATAGCAAAGGCGGCCGAAAAATACAGAAGGCAGCTGCTGTTCAATGCAGGCGCTTCTCCGTACCTTGTTTACAGGCTTACATCAGGCCGCGGCGACAGCGGGCTGGATAATATTAAGATTTTATTACAGGATTTAAAAAGCTTTGAAGTGGGTTGATAATCTATTATAATGTATTATGTATCGTTTAACGATCTTTTGTTAACATAACGAGGCGACGGATGTTTCACACCTCTGTAGGCAGCCAGTTAAGTCCCGCCTTTCAGGGATATGAGAAAATCGTTTTTCAGTCCTCCACACATGAGAATGCTATTGACGGCAGTGGGACTGAATACGTTATTGCGGTATTTGTATTATATTTTCTTTATGAGGAGAGATAGCTTTGGATATTAACAAGTCAAAAACCAAAAATGGCGGCAGTTCGTCGGATGATCAAAAGACCAGGATGCCGCTGTTTGTGAAGTACGGTCTGATAGCTGTTGCAGTTATCGTGGTCATTGCCGTCGGACTGGCAGTATGGATGAGCACAGCCGGAAACACAGTTGCAACCATCGACGGAGTCAGAATATCCGCCGGTGAATTCAAGTATTACTTTGAAGCACAAAAGCAGATGATGTACTATTACGCATCAGAGGAAGACCCGAATATCTCCGAGCAGACCTTCTGGGCGACGAAAATCGGAGGGGAGGATGCACTCGAGGTAGCAAAAAAGAAAGCTATCGACGAACTCAAGTATACAAAAGTACAGTATAAAAAAGCAGTAGAGGCAAAGATCTCTTTGACCGATGAAGAGAAAAACAGTATCGAAAGCACGATTAAGACGAGCATAATAGATACGATGGGCGCGGGCAACGAAATAAAGGCAAACAAGGCATTCCAGCAGGAGTATGGATTCTCGATAAACGATCTGAGAAAGGCGCAGATCCAGTCATATATAGTGCAGAAGTATCAGATGGAAGAGATAGGTAAAATATCCGACCAGGAAGCTGATGTTACAGCCAATTATGCGAAACACCCCGAATTTTTCAAGGCGGACACCCGATACAGATATGGAGCCGGTGAAGCGCTTTGGGCAAGACATATACTGCTGATGGTGCCTGAGGATGCTTCGGAGGAAGATGATAAAGCCATCAGGGAAAAGGCTGAAGGACTCATAGACAGACTGCAAGCAGGTGAAGATTTTGCAGCTCTGGCAAAAGAGTTTTCCGAGGATGGTTCAAGCCAATGGGGAGGGGACTACCTTTTCGGCAGAGGCGCCATGGTCGAGGAATTTGAAGACGCAGCATTTTCACTGGAACCCGGACAGATCACAAATACGCCTGTTCGGACTATGTTCGGATACCATATCCTAAAGCTTGAGGAGAAGTATGGAGAAGGGGAGCCTGTCAGCCTTAAGTGTGCAGAAAATTATTATGAATTCGACGCGACTTTCGTCAAGAGGCAGATATATGAGCAAAGAGTAAATGATTTGGTTGACAATACCAAATTTGTTCTGAGCGAAGACATTTTCAACAGCATCAGATAATACGAGGATCATTGTAAAAATATTGTTTATATTGCAGAGGGCTGCCTTTACTGGCGGTCCTTTGATTTTGTGCTTAACTTTTTCTCAAATAGCCTCATATGTATAAAACTCCAATAAACAATGAATAATAAAAAAGCAATGTGAAACAATTCAGTTAAGGAGGTAACGACATTGAAGGCAACCGGTATTGTGCGGAGAATAGATGATCTTGGCAGGGTTGTAATACCCAAGGAGATCCGAAGGACATTACGAATCAGGGAAGGCGATCCTCTGGAAATTTTCACCGATAAAGAAGGTGAAGTGATACTTAAGAAATATTCTCCTATAGGTGAATTGGGCGATTTTGCGACACAATATGCTGAATCTATCCATAAAACCAGCGGACATATAACCTGTATAGCAGACCGTGATACGATAATTGCAGTGTCAGGTGCGTCCAAGAAGGAGTTTTTGGAAAAATCTCTGAGCCCCGAGGTAGAAAGGGTCATCGAAGAAAAAACGACACTCGTGGTGAAATCATCAGAGGACAAAAGCATATCCATACTGGCTGATGAGGGTTCTGAAAGGAAATATGCTTCGCAGGTGGTGTCTCCTATCATTTCGGAGGGCGATCCCATAGGCGCTGTAATGCTTTTATCCACAGATCCCAACAGTAAAATGGGAGAGGTCGAAGCGAAACTCGCTCAGTCAGCGGCAGGATTTCTTGGGAAACAGATGGAGCAGTAATCGGAAATGACAAATGGGGAAGCAATATAAAACAGCAGAAGGGACTTGTCTGCTGTTTTTGTTTTTTTCTGAAATATTAAATCGAAATTACTATATAATGTCATAGGCACCCGGCAGCAGGCATCTGTGCTATAATCATTTCGTACCGTGGGCAGGACCTGTCCGATGCGGAATTTCAGCCAGCAGAATGGGGTAGCCATGCAGTTTGATGCAATAAATGCCCGACTGGAGGGCATTCGCAACAACACTGAAGAAACCGGAAGATTTGTAGAAGAATACAAACCTTTTATTGCCTCATGCGCTGAAAAAGTTGTCGGAAGGTATATGAACTACGGGACTGATGATGAACTGAGTATTTCCATGATAGCATTTGTCGAGGCGATCAATTCCTTTGACAGCTCAAAGGGTAACTTTTTCACTTTCTCACGTAATGTGATCAAGAGAAGGCTCATCGACTATTACAGGAGTGAGAGACGTCACAGTAACGTTATTTCATTGAATCTGTATATGGAGGAGAAGGAAGAAGAGTATGACCTGAGCGGTGATGAGGCCATACGAAAATATTCGGACCGGACGCTCGCCGAACAAAGAAGGCTTGAGCTGCAGGAGCTTGGCAGGGAGCTTGAGCAGTGGAACATTACATACCGGGATCTGGCCAGGGTGTCACCGAAGCACAGAAAGACCAGACAGCAATGCGCCGAGCTGGCTGGTGTCATTTTATCAAATCCCGACATACTGAAGCCTGTCTTAATAAAGAAGTACCTTCCTGTAGCGGAGCTTGAAAAACTATCGGGATTACCCCGGAAATTGATCGAACGATTTCGAAAATATATAATAGCGGTAGTTGTTATTGCAATTGGCGATTATGAATACATAAAGGATTACATAAAATTGTAGGAAGGGGGCTTGAAGGTGAAAGGTATAGTTGCGGAGAAAAAAGGTAAATATGCGGTAATACTTACACAGGATGGCCAGTTTAAAAAGGTCAGAGCCCTTCCTGACATGAGCGTGGGTATGGAGACGGAGTGGGGACAGCTCCCGGGTGAGTCCGGCAGCAGGAGGTTCGCCGCGAGAGTAGCCTCTATGGCTGCTGTTGGCCTGCTTGTTCTCGGAGTGGGATATGGGGCATACAGCTATACCGTACCGTACAGTTATGTAGATATTGACATAAATCCAAGCATTGAGCTTACGGTAAATATCTATGACAGGATCATAGGCGCTGAGGCATTGAATGATGATGGCAGAAAACTCCTTTTGGATAAGGACCTGAGACATAAGAAGCTTGATAATGGAGTCACTGAGATTTTGAACAGTGCATTGGAATATGGCTATCTAAGAGCCATTACAGAAAATGAAGATAGTTTTGAGGCACCGGACGCAGGCAGTCAACCGGCCGAAAGTAACGGACAGATCTCTGGTGAAGGCAGTCAGGCTTCCGGAGATGCTGTTAAGGAGCCGGGAAATACTTCCCAACCGTCCGTAGAGGGAAAGGACCCCCAGGAGGAAAATGTCCAGGACAGTGATGGAACAGGGGCACAGGGAAATGCTTCGCAGCCCGGAAAGGCAGCTGTAATAGAGAATGCGGTAATGGTTACCGTATCCAGCAACAATTCAAAGAAATCAGTTGAACTGAAGAAGAAAATCACAAACACTGCTTCAAAGGAGCTTGACAAGGATAAGGTCAACTCCGAGATATTGGTCGGCGAAGCCAGCAATGAGCAAAGGGAAGCGGCAAGGAAGGTGGGAGTCACACCCGGAAAGCTGGCGCTGATAGAGGACGCCCTGAAGCATCTTCCCGAGAGGAAGCTTGAGGATGTAAAAAACACCGCAGTCAAAGACCTTTTAGAGATCGCCAGAGAAAATAAGAAAGCTGTTCCGGCGAGAAATGCAGAGCCGGACAAGGAGAAGGGCAGGACTGAGAGCAACAGCGGCAAAGCAGACAGCAGCAGTGATAAAACAGGTGGAACCGAAAACAACAATGATAAGACCGGTATTAAAAATAATCCAGTAAACAGCCCCAATGATAAGGACGAAAAAGACAACACTAAAAATTCACCGATCAGTAAAAATAAAACCGGTACAGGTGTGGACAGCAGTAAGGGAGTAGGGAATATCAGCGATAAGAGAGACAACAGCGGCGGTAAGGATAGTAAGGACAGCAGTAAAAACAGTGAGAATGGGAATAAAGGAAATCAAAGCAATAAAAAGAACGACAACAATGAGAAAAAGCAGCCTGAGAAGCCCGCAGAAAAGCCTGCTGAGAAGCTTAAAAAGGAACGTGAAGAATTAAAGGATGAGTTCCTGAGACAAATCGAAAAGAGCATGCATGAGGACAATAAGGTCCGTGCAGGTCAGGACGGCAATAAAAAGGCTGAAGGCAATGACGGCAAAAAAAATAATGATGATAAAAAGAAGAGTCCCGGCGCCGGGATAAACAACGGAACAGGGAATGGCGTTAAAGGCAAGGGCGGATCACGGAAATAGGTGCGCCTGACCGGAATATTTATGTCGACGTGTTTCTACAAATGAAATAATAAATCTGCCTGTCTCATACTTTTATATAAACAGCATGTTCTTTTATCAAAGATAAGGAACATGCTGTTTTTACAGCTTTTTGTTGGCAGGTGTCACAAATTTCTTTTACAGCAGTTTCCGAAAATGACAAAATACACCGGACGCCCTCGTTATAATCGTTGTTAACGGGGGGTACGAATGATGAAAACTGTAAGTGTACAAATGAACAAGACCGGTTTATTAATGAAGTTTATCACCAGGTTTTTACTACAGCAAAACAATTTTCTCATCCTGATTTCGGCATTCCTGCTTGGAAGCAGCAATATCGCCGGTATGCTTTCATTGGGAGCTGCTTTTTTCGCTGCATCATACGGTGGCGCGGGCATCAGGATCATGACGGCAGCGGCTGTGCTGCTGGGAGCTGTCTTTCAAGGCTCTCTGGAACTGGTCTACATCAATGCGGCATGTATGCTTTTGTTCTGTGTTCTCTCGATACCTTTTAAATTCACGAATGAAAGAATGAATATTAAAGCTGCGGCCGTGCTTTTTGTATCCATGCTTGTACCACAGCTCATGCTGGCCGGACTTGAAGGGTTTTTACTATATGATGTGCTGAAATCGTTTTTCAGCTCCTTCATATGCTTTGCACTTTATTTTATATTCAGTTTTTCAATACCTATAATGTCGGGAAATTTGAAAAAGGCGCTGTTCGGCAATGAGGAGGTCATAAGCATGGGCCTCACGGCAGCACTGATCCTTTCCGGCTTTGGACCTCTTCAGATTTTTGGATTTTCATTGCGGAACATATTATATGTTCTGCTGTTGCTGTTCCTTAGTTATAAGTGCGGAGCGGGGGCCGGCGCCTCAGCCGGAGCTGTTATCGGACTGATTATCAGCATGTCATCGGAATTCACACCTTCAATTGCAGGCACATATGCCCTGTGCGGAATGCTGGCCGGGATACTGGGAAATCTGGGAAGGGTAGGCGCTGCGCTTGGTTTTGTCCTTGGGAACATGGTACTTGCCGTATACTTCAACGGAGCCGCCGAGACATTGCTCTATCTAAGAGAGATACTGGCTTCATCGGCAATCTTTTTCATTGTCCCGGAAAGGTTTTTGGATCGCCTGACAGGACCTTTTGCCAGAGGCTCGGCGGAGCTTGAGGACAGAAAGGGGTATTCCCGAAAGATAAGGGATATCACCGCGGAAAGGCTTGGGAAGTTCTCACGCACCTTCATGGAATTGTCAAGAACCTTTGAAGAAACTGCACAAACAGCCATACCCTCTGAGAGACAGGATATAAATGTTCTCTTTGACAGAGTGGCAGACAGGATCTGCAGTGATTGCAGCCTTTGCATGCATTGCTGGGAGCGGAGTTTTTATGATACATATCAGGTCATGTTCCAAATTGTAGAAAAGCTTGAAACCAAGGGCAGGGTCGAGGAGAATGACATACCTCGTTATTTTATTGATAAATGCCCAAGGATCAATGATTTTGTCAATGCAGTAAACAACATGTACGAATTATTCAGGGTCGGTGTTGTGTGGAAGAGCAAAATCGGCGAGAGCAGGGCTGTCATAGGCAGACAGTTCGAAGGCATGTCCCGCGTGATCGGCAGCCTCGCTGAGGAGATCAATACAGAAGTGAATTTTCTAAGTCCGTTGGAGGATGCAATTGCCGCAGCATTAAAGAGAGAAGGGATAAAGGCGAGAGAGATCATAGCTTATAAAGGACTGTGGGACAAATATGAAGTGAGTGTTCGCCATGGAGGATGCGGAGGAGGCAGAAAATGCGCAGCCATTATTGACAGTATAGTTTCGGATGCAGTGGGAAGGAGAATGGCACGGATTGACGAGGGTTGTGTAATGAGTAAGGATGGAAGCTGCAGCCTTAAGTATATAGAGGCTGAGAACCTGAAACTAACGACCGGAGTAGCAAGGATGCCCAAGTATGGCAGCAAGGTATCAGGTGACAGCTTTACATTTATGGACAGCGGCAATGGTAAATATACACTGGCATTGAGCGACGGCATGGGCACGGGTTATGGCGCTTCGGCCCAGAGCAAGGCCACGGTCAGCATGCTGGAAAACTTCCTTGAGTCAGGCTTTGACAAGGAAATGGCAGTAGATCTGATCAATTCAGTGCTTGTTCTCAGGTCTGACGAGGAAAATACCTGCACTATAGACATGTCAATAATTGACCTGTTCAGCGGCGAAGTCGAGTTCATAAAGATAGGAGCTGCACCAACATTCATAAAAAGGAATTCAAGGGTGGAGACGATAAAGGCTGCAACACTGCCGGCCGGCATACTGCCTGGATTGGATGCAGAACTGGCCAGGAAGAATGTGGAGGGAGGTGATATGATCATAATGGTGACGGATGGTGTCGTGGACAGCATGACAGGTGATGAGTCGGGGGACAGGGCGCTGATGAATTATATTCAGCAGCTGGAAAGTCAGAATCCGCAGCAGGTGGCCGGCTCTATCCTGGATGAAGCCGTCAGGCATTGTGATAACAAGCCCTTTGATGATCTGACAGTAATGGCGGCGAAGGTGTGGAAAAAACCCCGGTAGAAAAAAAGGGTAGGTTTGGCGTGCCGGACCGGACCGGAAATACAGGAAATTAATTGTATAAAACCATATATTTTTCACAAACTATAATAAGGCTTATTATTATGGTTTTTGGAGGATAATATGGTGGCTGGTGATTCAAAAAGAATTGTTGTGATAAAAAATATTTCCTCAAATCTGATCGAAGAGGCGATACTAATATTGAAACCCGGCCAGGATGCGGCGGTGGGAACCATCGGCAGCAAGCCGGCACAAAACAGGACGAGTATCAGGAATGACCTGCTCCTGAAAGAGGCTGAATACATAATCAATCAGTATATAAAGGAGAATGGCCTGATCAGGAATCAGAACAAACATCTGCCGCCAAAAAAGTTTACTCGCTTTAATATATCAATCAATGCAGCAATAAATATATTCTTAATTGCTGCTATTGTACTTCTGTTGTTTATTATTGGCAGATACATTTTGTAACACTGTTCTTTGGCAGGAAATTCTGTGTTTATAGATGCCGCTGTCTGGCTGAACAGACAGCATACAAGATTTGCATGACTTTATTTAACGTACATTTCCTCAAAAACTTGCACATATTAAAGTATTATGATAAAATGTCATTTCAGAATCCTTGCTCTGCACTTTTGTGGCAGGGCCGTTCAGTCCAGAAGGAGGTGAAAGTCAAATGATGAACAAGTATGAATCCATATTCATCATCGATCCCGACATTGGTGAGGAAAACACACAGGCTCTTATTGAGAAATTCAAGAACCTGCTTGAGACCTCTGCGCAATTGGAGAACATCGATGAGTGGGGAAAAAGGAAGCTTGCTTATGAAATCGCCGACAAGACCGAAGGTTATTACGTTCTTGCAAATTTCAGCGCAGAGTCCGAATTTCCGCGTGAACTTGAGAGGATATACAAGATCACTGACGGAATAATCAAATATATGATTATTAACAAAGAAAAATAGGGTGATTGTATGAATAAGGTCATATTAATGGGCAGACTCACAAAGGATCCCGAGTTAAGGTATACTTCCACAAACAATACAGCGAAATGCAATTTCACATTAGCTGTAGACCGGAGGTTTTCCAAGCCGGGTGAAGAGAGGCAGGCGGATTTCATCAATATAGTCGCCTGGAGAAATACGGCTGAATTCTGCAGCAAGTATTTTACCAAGGGATTGAAGGTCGTTGTGGTGGGAAGTCTTCAGAACAGGTCATGGGATGACAATGAAGGCAAAAAACACTATATAACCGAAGTCGTCATTGATGAAGCTTATTTTGCAGACAGCAAGAAGAATGAGGGCGGAGCGCCTTTCAAGCCGGCCGGATCTGCGAACTATGAACCGGCTGCACAGGGAGGACAGGGCGATGCCGGGTTCTTCCAGACTGATGAAGACGATGATTTGCCATTTTAACAATTGATTCGACCTTATAAGCAAGCAGCAATGTATGCTCATAAGGAGCATGCATGAGCGTTTATGAAAGGAGGCGTGTTTGAATGCCAGGAGGAAAAAGGGATAACAGAGGCGGCGGCAGAGATTCATATGACAAGGGCGAAGGAAAAGGCGGCATGAGAATGAGAAGGGCCAAGAAAAAAGTTTGCTCTTTTTGTGTGGACAAGGTTACCGATATAGATTATAAGGAAGTTGCAAAGCTGAGGAAGTTCATATCCGAAAGAGGAAAGATACTTCCCAGAAGGATCTCAGGTAACTGTGCAAAGCATCAGCGCCAGCTGACCGTAGCTATCAAGAGGGCCAGAACTGTAGCATTGCTGCCGTTTACAGCCGAATAGAGATTACAAAAAGACCCCTTTGGGACCTTTAATGGATCCCGAGGGGTTTTGTTTTTTCCGCCTATTATAAAAATCCGGCTAAAGCTCACCGCTCATGTTTTTTGGGCAGTAAAACGGCCGGATATATATAACTTAGTGATCCGGCCGTTACCCTGCTCCCACCGAGCAGATTTGGAGGTTGGGGTTACTCAACTACATTCCCTCGTGCTTTCCTTACCGTGGTGATTGGTCCTTCGCTTACTCTTCCTTTGGACTCATTCCCTTCCTGGTAATTATTTTATCAACCATATGGTTGTATTATATATTTACCCCGTACTTTGAATAGTAAACACATTAAGAAAAATTTTTTTCTCCGGCTATGTCATCATATATTCAGTTGTTAGTACCTATATCCGTGTAATTATATAAGTAACTGTCAAGACTGTCGTATTGTAGTTGTCCGCGTATTGGTACGTAATATCTGCCGCCTATCAAGGTCACTATATTATCAGCTATTTCGTAGAACTCAATTGTGATATTGTCGGATTCAGACTTCCCCAGAACCGCTGTCATGACCAGCCTGCCATCTGTATTGTTTGTTTCCCGTACACGGTAGTATGACAGCATATCCATAAGCGGACCTATTGACCATTGGGGATTTTCGCAAAGAATTTCATCGCCATTGGTATGTTTTTTCAGATAAAAATAGGATATATCTTCCTCTTGATAGGGCAGCAATTCGGAGAGGCATGGATAGGGACTTCCCTGTTCATACAGATTCCTGATCGATGTGCCGAGATCCTCCGATATCCGGATATAGCCGCCAAAGGTCGAAGCCAGACCTGCCCCGGGAAAGAACTGAACATGCAGTGCCCCGCCGTCTGAGAATAGCAGATTGACCGGTACCCGGTAATCTTTGCTGTACGGGTCGTCTTCTATCTGTCCCATGTTCAGGATCGTTTCTTCGGGCAATTCTTCATTCAGCAGCGAAATCAGTCCGGGATCATCTGAAGAATTCATCCAGGAACCATCTTCGTCACTCCGGAGTTCGACCGACACGATTTTGCCGTTATCTGACAGCATTCTGAAAACCTCCGACATGGTAAGACCAATTGGTGTATCTATGTCCGATACGTGTTTGCGAGCCCGGTAAAAAATTTTTGGATTGCCGCCGAAGTCCACAAGTATCGCGCTTTCCACCTTGACATCCTTTATTTTATATATGCCTGTGCCCACATCATAGGTACTGGAGAAATCAGGCGGGGTGCCTTTATATCTCAAGCCCTTCAGATCCAATGTCACTTCGCCCAGCTTTTTTTCCTTTATCGATTCATAACGATCATTATCTGAAGGGCCCCATGAATCTTTCAGCCATTCGATCGGCTCATATGCATATCCGTCCAGATAAACAACTGCGATATAGCTGGCAGATGCAACTTCTATCTGACCACCCTTTTTGCCGGTACCGGTAGTATCATCATTAATTATTTCAAATCCTTCATCTTGTTTGATTGCTGAACGGTTTTTATCAGTTGCCTGCGGAATTAGTATAATGCATGCGATTAATATGATGCATACGGCGGTTAATACAGATAATATGGGTAATGCGGGCAATATGCGAAATGCACGAGATGCGCGAGATGCAGGATATGCGCGAGATGCACGAGATGCACGAGATGCACGAGATGCAGGTAATGCACGAGATGCAGGTAATGCACGAGATGCAGGTAATGCACGAGATGCAGGTAATGCACGAGATGCAGGTAATGCACGAGACGCGTGAGATGCGCGAGACGCAGGTAATGCACGAGATGCAGGTAATGCACGAGATGCAGGAAATGCGGGTATGAGCCGGCTGCATCTTCTGCCGCCGTGCTTTTCTCTTCCCGTGACTTCTGTTGACAGCTTGAAGTCTTCCGGTGCTTGGACCTTTTCCATGGCTGATCTGTAGAGATCCTTATACATCAAAATCCTCCTCCAGTTTTGTTCTGAGAATGGCTCTTGCACGATGCATCTGTGAACCGACAGTCGAATCCTTGCGCCCGAGCAGTGATCCAATTTCCGATATACTGTAGCCTTCGATATAGTAGAGGTGGATGATTATCCGATACTTTACCGGCAACTGCTGTACAACATCCAGAACAGTGTTTTCCTCAGCAGTAAAAGGAATCATTTTTTCTTCCAGAGGGCATTTTTTCCTGAACCACGATGAACGCAGGCGGTTGACGCTCAGATTCATGGCAACGCGCAGAAGCCATGCTTTACGGTGTTCCTCATTTTCAAATGCCGGACTCTTCTCAAAAAGCTTCAGGAAAGCCTCTTGAGCGATATCCTCAGCATCCTACATATTCTTCAAGTAAGTGTAGCCCACCCGCACCAGCATGTCGGCATATCTGGAGACCAAGTCTGAAGAAGGCCCGCCTGAGTCCAGCGATCCGGCATATCCGGAAACCGTATCTGAAGAAGGCTCTCCCGAATCCACTGTGCCGGCATATCCGGAAACCGTATCTGAAGAAGGATCATCAGTATCCACTGCGCCGGCATATCCGGAAACCATTTCTGAAGAAGGATCATCAGTATCCAGCATGTCTGCATTATTGGAAACCATGTCTGAGAAAGGCCCGCTTGAATCCAGCGATCCGTTCATTCTTTCACCACCTTACAAGTAATACAATTCAGTCTGGCATTATATTGCATGGAAGATATTTTTTATTTTACTATATTGACTGATTTTTTGTTTTATTGTTCATATATTCCTTCAACTGATTCACTTTTTATTTGCTAAGCCATTGCTTCAACCAGCATATTTCAAGCCTTATTGAAATACTGCCTAATCAGCAGGTCTCAACTGAGGGCAGGAACATTATTCCTGACAGGATGAGTATTTAAACTTGATTTGCTGAATTAATCATCACATAAACGAAATATTTTATAAATCGAAATGACACAGGGTATTGCATTGAGGCTAAAATGGACTGGGAATGCCGGCGGCTGTCTCATGTACCCCGGACAAATTAATAAAGGCAACAAGGGAGTGTAACAATGTGACAGGGTAAGGACAACAATGCAGGGGTAGAAGGTGGGGGGGAACTAGGTGGAGGTGTGGTCGAAAGGGGTAACAAGATAAAATAATGCTCTAAAAGTGTGAACTTTGGAGAAAGCTCTAAAAGTGTATAAATTTCTAGGTTTGGTGATGCAAAATATTCCATTATTACTTATAAGGATAATATTTCTAAATCCAGATGGATGAAATTTCAATTAGGGGCAGATATTATAATATTCTGAGGTGACATAATGTGAGATATACCGAATTATGTATTCTATTTATGGATTAAATACCATAAAAATGCCAACTAACCTGCCCCTAATTGAAATTCCATCCACTTACGTTGCTTCATGCTGCCCCTAATTGAAATTCCATCCACTTACGTTGCCTCATGCTGCCCCTAATTGAAATTCCATCCACTTGCGATGCCTCATGTTGCCCCTAATTGAAATTCCATCCACTTACGTTGCCCCATGCTGCCCCTAATTGAAATTCCATCCACTTGCGATGCTTCATGCTACCCCTAATTGAAAATTTCAAAAAATGGGCTTCTTATAACTATATTCTTCCTGGATTCAAGATGTGGCGGCAAAAACTTGGTAATAATTATTGGGAAATATAGGGGGGAGTGTGCAAAAACCAAGACTTCTGGGCGCAGGTTCATTGATTTTATAGAGAGTATTCAATGATTTTGGCCCCTTTAAGGGTGTTGTATTGAGTTATGTAAACTCCAGAAGAGTATAAAGTGCCCAGAAGACGCGGTTTTTGCACACCGCGGTCTGGAAAATCAGAACTACTATCCCCAGTCTACAAATCCACCCACTTTATTCGGCCTCATGCTGTCCATAGCTTCACAGAAGTCGCAGAAGCCACAGAAGCCACAGAAGCCACAGAAGCCACGGAAGCCACAGAAGTCGCAGAAGCCACGGAAGTCACAGAAGCCATATTTGATAAAAAGCCCTACAGCCTTAAATCACTGCTTGAGTGAGTACATGATATACTTCCTCTTTACTGATCGTGTCCAGTTTATTGCCAGCACTTCCACACCGGGCATAATTACCTTGTACAATACATATTTCATGTGCTCGCCGTGTGCTTTTCACCGATTAGTGTTGGAAAATTGACGATTTTGGTGTATTATAGTATACACTAAATGGGTAACAAGTTATGGAATGACTGGGAACGAGGTTTTTGAAAGACAAGGGAGAGTAATGAAGAGAGTCGGTTATCTGGGCCCGAAAGGGACGTTTTCACATGAGGCGCTGAAAAAGTACATCGGTCAGGAAGAATGCATTTCGATAGACTTTGCTTCAATACCTGAGATATTCATGGCATTTGCGCAAGATATACTGGATGAAGCAGTAGTCCCTATGGAAAACTCGATCGAGGGAGCTGTCAGTGCTACAATGGACATGATATCACAGGGGACAGGGTTGATGATAAAGGCTGAGATAATCATACCCGTGCGAGCATGTCTTCTGGCTAAAAACGGCGCAGATATCTCCGGCATCAGATATGTGCTTTCGCACCCCCAGCCATTGGGTCAATGCAGGATGTTCCTTTCTTCCAGGATGCCGCATGCGCTGACTAAAGTTGCATCAAGTACAACTGCGGCAGCTGAGGAGGTTGCAGCCGGCTGCGGCGATTCTGCCGCTATTGCTTCCAAGACAGCTGCAGAGGTTTACGGACTGGAAGTATTAAAGGAAGATATACAGGATTATGATAATAATTTTACCAGGTTTATTGTCATATCTAAAAGCGATGCTGCCAGAACAGGAAACGACAAGACATCCATTGTGTTCTCCACCGAAGACAAGCCGGGAAGCCTTTACAGGGTACTTGACATCTTTAATCTCTGGGATATCAATATGACCAGGATCGAATCAAGACCTGCGAAGAATAAGCTGGGCAGGTATGTCTTCTTTGTGGATATCGAGGGCCACAGGGAGGATGAGGCTCTGAGGGATGCATTGACTATGGTGAAGAGAAAAACATCTTTTTTAAGGATATTGGGCTCCTACCCGGTTTCACCCGCATCAGAAAAGACCTGATGGGAAATGGGATAATTAACCAGTTTGTGGTATAATGAAAAAAGTAAAGGGACACTCCTCTGCAAGGAGAAGGGCTTTGAGAGATGAGGAAAGTCTGGACAAGGTAAAGGGACACTCCTCTGCAGCGGGGAGCGCTTTGAGAGATGAGGAAAGTCTGGACAAGGTAAAGGGACACTCCTCTGCAGCGGGGAGCGCTCTGAGGATGAGGAATGTCCCTGATAAGCAAACTGGTTAAGGGGTGGAGTACATGGCAGTGCCGGAAAAAGAGATCGATATAACCAGAAACATTAAGCTTATTGAATGGCTGAAAAGCGAACTTCTGACGGATCTGGCCGATTTGTTCAAGGTGCTGGCCAGAGGTGCCAGGGAAGAGATGCATGAGGCAGTCGGAGAAATATTGTCGAATCTCATCCTTGTCAGCTATCTTCTTGGGAAACGTCTGGGAATCAGCTATAATGCCATTGAGATGAAGATACACAATAAGGTGAAGCTGGGACTCGTGGAAAACCACGAAGTCGAGAAGTATTACGGCGATCTGTCCGAGCTTTCAAAGCATCTGGGCAGCAGCAGAAGAAAGGAGAAATGAAGGGGTCTGGCCCTTTCAGACATATGGATAGCAAAAAGATACTTGGCCTGCTTATCCCGCGGGCAAGTGTACACATCTGGATCATACTGCTTTTGACAATCGTCATCGCGGTGCTGGACTGGCGGGTTGCAATACCATGCTTTGTTTTGTTTGCCTACCTTACGTATTACAACATAAGGAGCAATTACAAACGCAAAGCTGAAATTTCAAGCTTTATAGAGAATCTGAACTTCAATATCGACACTGCGACAAAGGATACTATGATGAACTTTCCAATGCCGCTTGTCATAACTGAACTGGATGGCTCTATCATATGGTACAATTCAACCGTTGAGGATATTTCAAGTCAGGGAGACCTGTTCGAGGAAACTGTCAAAGCAATCGTGGCTGACCTGAAAAATAACGAGCTGCTGCCTGACAATCTGGAGAAAAACCGCACAAGGATATCAAAGCAGATAGATATGAACGGGCGTCATTACAATGTTCTTTGCAGTATAGCCAGACGCAGCCCGGATCAAAAAACGGCTGCGGGCTACATGCTGATTCTCTATTTCCTTGATACCACCGAGCTTGTCGATTTGAAGAAGACATATTCCGATGAGAAGACTATTGCAGGGATATTTGTTATAGATAATTATGACGATCTGATGCAGAGTATGGATGATCCCGTCAGGCCGCAGGTGCTTGCAGAGATCGACAAGAAGATGGTGCAGTGGGTCTCATTTGCCAACGGCATCATCAAAAAATTTGAGAGAGACAGGTATCTGTTTATTTTTGAGCAGCAGTATATGAAGGAGCTGGAAGATAAAAAGTTTGAGATACTTGATACGATAAAAGAGATCAACATAGGCAACAAGCTGCCGGTGACGCTCAGCCTCGGATTCGGCCTCGGCGGCAGGACCCTGTCCGACAACCTTCGGTATGCGGCCGCGTCCATCGATCTGGCCCTGGGCAGGGGCGGAGACCAGGTAGTGCTGAAAAACGGAGAGAGCTTCAGCTTTTTCGGCGGCAGGACCAGGGAGCTGGAAAAGAGGACCAAGGTCAAAGCAAGGGTCATAGCATACGCATTGAGGGAGCTTATCGACCAGGCGGATAAAGTATTCATAATGGGCCATGAAAACGCTGATATTGACTCAATGGGCGCTTCACTCGGGGTATACAGGATAGTCAGGAGCAGGAAAAAAGAAGCCTATATCGTGCTTAACAAACTCAATCCGACTATTGACTGTCTGGTAGCCAGAGTCCGTAAATGTGAAGAGTACAACGACATGTTTATCAATAAGGGAGAGGCGTTGGAGCTAATAGGGAAAAAGACGCTGATCATTATAGTAGATACCCACAGGAAGAGCTTCACAGAAGTGCCTGAGCTGATCGGAAACAGCAGGCAGGTAGTTATTATCGATCACCACAGAAGGGGAGCTGACTATATTCAGGATACGGCCCTTACCTACCAGGAAACCTACGCGTCATCCACCTCCGAGCTTGTCACCGAAGTTATCCAGTATATCGACGAGAAGCTGAAGCTGACACAACTGGAGGCTGAAGCGCTCTATGCCGGAATTGTAGTCGATACGAAAAGCTTCACCTTCAAGACAGGAGTCAGGACATTTGAGGCAGCATCCTATCTGAGACGGCAGGGAGTGGATACTGTAGCAGTGAAGCAGCTGTTCCAGAACGATATACAGACATATACCAATATTTCCACAGTAGTCAGAGATGCAGAGCTGCTGGACAATGAGATCGCCATTTCTGTATGTGCACCGTCTGTTAAAAATCCACAGCTCATTGCCGCGAAGGCAGCCGATGAGATGCTTAACCTCTCTGGTATCAATGCGGCCTTTGTTCTGAGCAATGTCGAAGATGAAGTATGGATCAGCGGCAGATCATTGGGAGATATCAATGTGCAGGTGATCCTGGAAAAACTGGGGGGCGGCGGACATCTCAGCGTTGCGGGAGCACAGCTGGAGGGCACTGATATAAATGATGCAAAAGACAGATTAAAATATGCTATAATGGAATACACGAAGGAAATTGCCAAACCGAATACATGATAATCGGAGGTATATATGAAGGTCATATTAAAGCAGGATGTTAAAGGACTGGGGAAGAAGGAAGACCTGGTCAATGTAAGCGACGGTTATGCCAGGAATTTTCTGTTCCCAAAAGGACTGGCCGCAGAAGCGAATGCTACGAATATCAATATAATGAACACCAAGAAGGAAGCGGAAAAGTCCAAGAAGGACCGTGAGCTGGCACATGCACGCGAACTGGTCCAAAAGCTGAAGGACATGGAGGTTGTCATAAGGACCAAATCGGGTGAAAATGGCAAACTTTTTGGCTCCATAACAAGCAAGGACATTTCGGATAAATTGAAAAACGATTTCAAGCTGGATATAGACAAGAAAAAAATCGTACTGCCGGAGCCCATTAAGTCGACAGGTACTGTGGAATTGGATGTAAAGCTCTACCCGGAGGTCAGCGGCAAGCTAAAGGTCAGGGTAGAAAACGAATAGCACGGAGGAATCTGAATAGTGGATATCGATGCCATAGGGAGGATACCTCCTCATAATCTGGAAGCCGAGCAGGCGGTACTGGGATGTATGCTGCTTGATTCGGACGTCATTCCAACCGTAACCGAGCTGATCAGAAGTTCTGATTTTTACAGGGACGACCATCGCGAAATTTGCGAGGCAATAATCGACATTACTGAAAAAGCCGGACCGGTAGATATTATAACGGTTTCCGAACAGCTGCAGTTAAGGGGGACCCTGGATGCAGTCGGAGGCCTTGATTATCTTGCGGCCATTACAAGCGCTGTCCCAACGACGGCAAATGCACGGCATTATGCCAAGATAGTAGAAGAAAAATCACTGCTCAGAAAACTGATAAAGGCAGCATCCGAGATCAGTGCGACCAGCTATGAAGCCTCCGAGGAGGCCGTATTTGTGCTGGACAAGGCAGAAAAGAGCATTTTTGACATATTACAAAAAAGAAGTACTCAGGGATTCACTCATATCAAGGATGTATTGCTCGATACCTTTATAAAGCTGGAGGAGCTATACAACAGCAAGGGCTTTGTCACCGGTATACCTACCGGTTTCACCGACCTTGATTACAAGACATCCGGGCTGCAGAATTCCGACCTGATACTGATAGCGGCCCGACCTGGTATGGGAAAGACTGCTATGGCGCTCAATATAGCGCAGTATGCAGCTGTTCAGAGACATGTGCCTGTGGCGCTTTTCAATCTTGAAATGTCAAAGGACCAGCTGGTCAACAGGATGCTTTGCAGTGAAGTTATGGTAGACAGTCAAAAGATGAGAACCGGAAAGCTGGAGGACGAGGACTGGAACAAGATAGCCAGGGCTCTGGCTCCTTTATCCGAGGCCCCCATATATATTGACGACACACCGGGCATATCTGTAATGGATATAAGAGCAAAGTGCAGAAGGCTGAAGCTTGAGAAGAACCTCGGCCTTGTTGTGATCGATTATCTGCAGCTGATGCAGGGAAGGGGAAAGACCGAGAGCAGGCAGCAGGAGGTATCAGAGATCTCCAGGTCTCTCAAGATACTGGCCAAGGAATTGAATGTGCCTGTCATAACAATGTCGCAGCTCAGCAGGGGACCTGAATCCAGGACCGACCATCGTCCGATGCTGAGTGACCTGAGAGAATCAGGCGCCATTGAGCAGGATGCAGATATAGTCATGTTTATTTACAGGGATGATTATTACAATCCCGACACTGAAAAGAAAAATATAGCGGAAATTATCATAGCCAAGCACAGGAATGGTTCAACAGGTACTGTTGAGCTCAGATGGTTTGGTGAATTCACAAAATTCGCCAATTTAAAGAAGGATGAACACTAGCAGTTTTAATACCAATTTCACAGAGAAAATACTGGCCGCCATACAGGAAAATCGTCTCGTCGAGCCCGGAGACGGTGTAGTCGTGGGTGTGTCCGGAGGGCCTGATTCAGTATGCCTGCTCCATGTGCTGCACTCGCTGCAGGAACTTCTGAAAATCAAACTTTATGCTGTCCATATAAACCATATGCTTCGGGGCAAGGAAGCGGATGACGATGAGGAGTACACAGCCGCATTGTGCAGCAGGCTGGGGATCACTCTTGAGATAATCAGGAGAGACGTGGCAGCTGCTGCTGCAAGCTCAGGTTCATCGCTTGAGGAGACAGGCAGGGAGATCCGATACAGTGAATTTCAGAAATATGCTTCTGCAGCCGGCGCTTCCAGGATAGCGGTCGCTCATAACAGGAATGACCAGGCTGAAACAGTCATGATGCATATCATAAGAGGGACCGGCACTGCCGGGCTTTCCGGAATGGAATACAAGAGGGACAATATTATCAGGCCGCTGCTGGGCGCAGGCAGGAATGAGATCGAAGCTTACTGCCGGGAGGCAGGACTGTCCCCAAGGACAGACAGCTCCAACCTGGAGCAGGACTATACCAGAAACAAGGTGCGTCTTGGCCTGTTTCCATATATAAATGAGAAATTCGGAGCAAATATCGTAGATAGTCTGTGCCGCATGTCTCAAAATGCTTCAATGGATGAAAGCTTCCTGGATAAATGTGCTTCCGAAAGTTTTGAGAAAGCGGTCTGTGAAAGGAAACCCGGCATGGTCTGCCTTGATCTTGGACAGCTGAGAGATCTGGAACCTGCTATAAAAATGCGTGTACTAAGGATCGCTCTTGTAAATGTATCAGGCAGTGCGAAAGGTGTAGGCAGTGTTCATTACAATGCGTTGCTGGAGCTGATCGATAAAGGAACTACAGGTTCAGCAGCAGAGCTGCCAAGAGGGATCCGTGCTGTTGTTTCCTATAATTTGATCAGGATTTTTTCATTATCAGCAGCAAATGCTGAGAATAAAAGTGAAGAAGAATACACGATGCAGTTATTGATACCGGGCACTGTTTTAATACCTGTGCTTGGCTCGGAAATAACAGCGTCTGTCATTATGCCTGAATATATTGATAAGTATGGTACGGTAGGATATAATCCTAACGTGCAATATTTTGATTATGATAAAGTCAATCAGGGAATAAATATTAGAAATCGAAGGACCGGGGATATATTCAAGCCATTGAACTCAAATGGCACAAAAAAGCTGAAGGAATATTTCATCGATACCAAGATCCCAAGGGAGGATCGCGGCAGTATACCGCTGATAGCAACGGGCAATGAGATAGTCTGGATCGTGGGACACAAAATAAGTGATAAATTTAAGGTAACTGAAAATACTAAAACTGTGCTTAAAATAGAACACAATCGGAGGGGTCACAATGATGGCAGATATTGAAGAAATACTGGTGTCGCGCGAAGAGATCGGAGCAATGGTAAAGCAGATGGGCAGCCGCATTTCCGAGGATTATGCAGGTGAGGAGCTGGTCCTTGTGGGTGTATTGAAGGGAGGCTTCGTTTTTCTGGCGGATCTGATGAGGGAGATCACCATACCAGTGGACATGGATCTGATAGCAGTATCCAGCTATGGAGCATCGACGAGGTCCTCCGGTGTTGTCAGGATAATAAAGGACATGGATCTGGACCTGACCGGCAAGCATGTGCTCATTGTCGAGGATCTTGTGGATACGGGCCTGACACTCAAGCATCTGAAGGAGCTCTTCAATACGAGAAGCCCGAAGAGCGTCAAAATATGCACCGCCTTTGACAAGCCGTCCAGAAGGAAGGTGGAAATCGAGGTGGAGTACAAGGGCATTGTGGTGCCGGACAAATTTATCGTGGGATATGGGTTGGATTATGCCGGAAAATATCGTAATCTGCCTGATGTCTGCACCTTAAAAAAAGAAATATATGCAAAATAACAGTAAGCGCAGACAAAGTTAATATTTTGGCGGTATATTGGTTGATATTGCGTTTATTGTGTTTTAAAAAGGTTTATGTTAATATAATATATCGATATGGTAGAGGCTGCCTGGAAGGCCAGGTAAATGTAAAGAGATTCCGGGAGGGAGATATTTGAAGAATTTTAAAAGTCTTAGCTTTTATATAGTAATATTCGTGCTGCTGCTATTTATCGTCATGGTATATACAAGCACCGGGAAACCCCCGGAACTCAGCTATTCGCAGCTTCTGTCACATATACAGAACAGCAATGTGCAGAGTATCGCATTAAAGTCTGACGAGGCAACGGTTGAACTGATCAATGCCAATAAGGGTGCAAAGTCAAAGATATACGTGACGTATATATCATCTGTGGATTCCTTTACCGAGATGGTGACTGATGCATATAACAACGGCCAGGTCAAGGACTTCAGGGTGGAGAGGCCGATGTCGGCGCCCTGGTGGATACAGATCCTTCCCACGATCGGGCTGATAGTGGTGTTCGTGATATTCTGGGTCTTTTTCCTCCAGCAGTCACAGGGAGGCGGAGGAAACAGGGTAATGTCCTTCGGGAAGAGCCGTGCCAGGGTCAGTACCGATGACAAACGCAAGGTGACTTTCGAGGATGTTGCGGGAGCAGATGAAGAGAAGGAAGAATTGAAGGAGATAGTCGATTTTCTGAAGTCTCCGAAGAAATTTATAGAGCTTGGCGCAAGGATACCAAAGGGAGTGCTGCTTGTCGGACCTCCCGGTACAGGAAAGACGCTTCTGGCCAGAGCTGTATCAGGTGAGGCCGGTGTGCCGTTCTTCACCATCAGCGGCTCGGACTTCGTTGAAATGTTTGTGGGTGTCGGCGCTTCGAGAGTCAGGGATCTTTTTGAGCAGGCGAAGAAAAGCGCTCCATGTATAGTGTTCATAGATGAAATAGATGCCGTCGGACGTCATAGAGGCGCAGGCCTTGGCGGAGGACACGATGAGCGGGAGCAGACTCTGAACCAGCTGCTCGTGGAGATGGATGGTTTTGGAGTAAACGAGGGCGTTATCATATTGGCGGCCACAAACAGGCCTGATATATTGGACCCCGCCTTGCTCAGACCCGGCCGCTTCGACCGCAGGGTATTTGTAGGACTGCCTGATATAAAGGGCCGAGAAGAGATACTTAAGGTCCATTCGAAGGGCAAGCCTCTCGGGTCGGACGTCAGGCTTGACGAACTGGCCAAGAGCACGCCGGGCTTTACCGGAGCGGATCTTGAAAACCTGTTGAATGAAGCAGCACTTTTTGCAGCCAGGAAGAACAAAAAGCGCGTTGAAATGGAAGAGATAAAGGAAGCTACATTCAAGGTGGTAGTCGGACCTGAAAAGAAGAGCAAGGTCATGAGCGATAAGGAAAAGAAGCTCACTGCATACCATGAGGCAGGCCATGCCATAGCTGTAAAGGTAGCATCAACGACAGACAAGGTGGACAGAGTCTCCATCATCCCATCGGGAAGAGCGGGCGGGTACACTGCTCACAAGCCGGATGAGGATAAATCGTATCATACCAAGGCCCAGCTGATGGAGGAGATCATTATCGCCATGGGCGGAAGAGCGGCTGAGGACATTGTTCTCGGAGAGATAAGCACAGGCGCATCGAGTGACCTCAAGCATGCCAACAGTGTGGCAAGAAGTATGATAATAAAGTTCGGTATGAGCGAAAACCTTGGAAATATGGTTTTCGATGAGAATGACGAGGTGTTCATCGGTCGTGATTTCGGGCATACCAGAAGCTACAGCGAGGAAGTTGCCGCCATCATAGACAAGGAAGTGAAGCACCTTATCGATACAGCATACGACAGGACCCTGTCGATACTCAAGGAGCATATCGGTGCGCTCCACAAGCTGGCGGAAGCGCTGCTTGAGAAAGAGAAGCTTGAAGGGCATGAATTCGAAGAAATTTTTGCCGGAGCTTGACGGACATTTGCAGGAAGGCTTGACACGCTGCAGCTGAGTATGTTACATTGAAAAAACATTGGCAGTAAATGATGAAAAACAAAACAGAATATACCTTATCAAGAGTGGTGGAGGGACAAGGCCCGATGAAACCCCGGCAACCGGCCAGACAGGCAGCGGTGCCAATTCCTGCAGGATCAGTATCCTGATAGATGAGGAAAACAGTCGTACAGACCTCTTCTTATATCAGGAAGAGGTTTTTATTTTATAGTTCAGGTAAAGATTTTATTTCTTATTCGAAAGGAGAAAGACACATGGCAAAAAGATTATTTACTTCAGAGTCCGTAACGGAGGGACATCCCGATAAAATCTGCGATCAGATATCAGATGCGGTACTGGATGCGATTTATTCCCAGGATCCTAATGCAAGGGTTGCTTGTGAAACAGCAGTTACTACCGGAATGGTTCTTGTAATGGGTGAAATTTCGACGGAGTGCTATGTCGATATACCCAAGGTTGTGCGCAATACGATACTTGAGATCGGGTATGACAGGGCGAAATATGGATTCGACGGTGAGACATGCGCCGTTTTGACATCAATCGATGAGCAGTCAGGAGATATCGCAATGGGTGTCGATAAGGCACTTGAAGCCAAAACCGGTGAAATGGATGATTCCCAGATCGAAGCTATCGGAGCCGGCGATCAGGGAATGATGTTCGGCTATGCCTGCGATGAAACTCCCGAGCTGATGCCCATGCCTATATCGTTGGCGCACAAGCTGACTAAAAGATTGTCGGATGTCCGCAAACAAGGCATACTTGACTACCTGAGACCGGACGGAAAGTCGCAGGTGACAGTGGAGTATGACGGAGATAAGCCTGTCAGGGTCGATACTGTTGTTATATCGACACAGCATGGAGCAGAGGTCTCACATGACACTATCGAACGTGACATTATTGAGCTGGTGATCAAGAAGGTAATACCTTCGGAATTGCTTGACAACAAGACGAGATTCCTCGTAAACCCGACAGGAAGGTTCGTTGTAGGAGGCCCGCAGGGGGATTCGGGACTGACCGGCAGAAAGATAATAGTCGATACCTATGGCGGATATGCCAGACACGGCGGCGGAGCATTCTCCGGGAAGGACCCGACGAAGGTCGACCGCTCTGCTGCATATGCAGCACGCTATGTGGCAAAGAACATTGTAGCTGCAGGATTGGCATCGAAGGTCGAAGTACAGCTTGCATATGCCATTGGTGTAGCAAAACCCGTATCAGTTTTGGTAGATACATTTGGAACTGGCAAGCTTCCTGAGGAAAAATTGTCCCAGCTTATACAGAAGTATTTTGATCTCAGGCCTGCTGCAATAATAAAGACACTGGATCTGAGAAGACCTATATATAAGCAGACTGCAGCTTATGGTCATTTTGGCCGCACTGACATAGAGCTGCCCTGGGAGAAGACCGACAAAGCAGAGCTTTTGAAGGACGCCGCCGCCAGTATCTGACGATCAGACATACAATGAAAACCGATATAGCTTGGAAAGGCAGACAGCAGAACAAGTTGTCTGTCTTTATTTTTGTAGATGTATGAAAATTTTTCTATAAACGAAAAATTTTCTTTGAACCGAAGTGTTATAATGTAGTAAAAGGTTGGAAACAGAAATATCGAATTGACCAGCGGGATATGGAGGTGCTTTATATCAAGGAAATAATCCGAAAACATAAGCTGTTGTCTATAATTTTGGCGGCCTTCTTCACGACAGTGGCACTGACCGTACTGGTCAACATGGTCAGACTGACTGGTAAAAACATTGAAAGTATTACTGTCACGGAAAAAGACGGACTCTATGATCTGACGGACATCAATGACTTTGAGACTACGGTTGTTAAGCTTGCTCCCGGAGCGAGCTATTACCCAGGTTTCTTCCTGATGCCGGAGAGTGTTAATGACAATCTGCCGGTAAGCACCGACCGATTTAAAGAAATCAGGGCAGACTACCTCTCGCAGAGATTTGTTCTGAAGGTTCCTGATAGTAATGAAGTATACAGCATGACACTCAAACTCTCCGGACGCCATGCCATGAGGGTCTATGTGAATGGCAATCTCGCAGCACAGAATGGGCATCCTGGTGTTACCAAGGAGGACACAGAGGTTTGGGAAAACAACATTACCTTTCATGGAGCCGCAGTAGATGGAGAAATAGACATTATACTCCACAGTGCGCAATTTTATCACTCCAAGAGAGGGGCTTCTCTTGCAGAGCTGAGTCTGAGTAAAACCAACACCGATCCCTTCCTTAATGATCGGATCAAGGGAGTCGCCATTTCAGGAGCGCTTCTATGCTCGGCGGCGTTGCTGCTGGGCGCTTACCTTCTGCTGTCCCAAACAAGGGCGACCCTGCATTTTTCTTTGGCCTGTATAGTCATGGCACTGCGAGAGGGCCTGCAAAGTCATGCCTGGACTTACTTCCCCATACACGGAAACCTATCTTTTATGCTCGAATACTTGACCATGGTACTAGCGACAATTTGCTTGTCGCTGTATCTGGGGAAATACGCAGACGGCATATTTTTGCGGGTCGTTCAGTATATCGCGATCTTTGGTTCGCTCTTATATGGAGGATGCATATTATTCACTGATTCACTGTTTTACACCTCTATACTTGTCTATTATCAGGCACTTTTAGTACTGACTGTCATACCATTTGTTTCTGCATTGTTCTGGAGAATGCGCCACCCGATAAGCGATCAAATTGCCGCCATGTATGGCATCGGTGTGTTTTTTATGTCCGCCATGGGCGATCTCGTAATGTACACTGATATTTTCGGTGACAGACCCATCGTACCCGTTGCTGAGGTCGCCATGCTGGTATTCGTACTGGCGCAGATCGTATCCCTGTTCCAGATGAACAATCGGGTGTTTTCGAAAGTCATGGAGGCGGAACAGAAGCTGGAAGCAGAAAAAACTGCCCTGGAAGGCCTGAATCGGATGAAGACAGAATTTTTAGGGAACGTTTCTCACGAGCTGAAAACACCACTGACTGTAATGTCCGGCTATGCCCAGACCACCAGGCAGCTTGCAGCGAAGCCGGACACGCTGGACGGCGATGAGGTGTCCCGCCGGATGACGCTGATCTCCGCCGAGGCGGAGCGCCTTTCCCTGATGGTGGGACAGATCCTGGATGTAACCCGGATGGAGGAAGGACGCATGGTTATGGAGCCGGTCCGCTGCTATGCGGATGAGATAATCCATGCCGCTGTTGAAACCCATTACCCCATCCTGAACAAGAACCGTAATCGGCTGGATATCCGCATAGAAAGTGGTCTCCCCGCCATTCATGCCGACCCGGCGAGGATCTCACAGGTCATCGTAAATCTGATTTCCAACGCGGTACGTTTCACCACCGATGGTGTGATCACAATATCCGCCAGGAAGAAGGATGATAAAATATTGGTCTGTGTGTCCGACACCGGCGTTGGCATCGCAGCGGAACAGCTTCCGCGTCTGTTCCAGCGGTACAGTAAAAGACAAAAATCCGGTGGAGGTCAGGATACCGGCACCGGACTTGGCTTATATATCTGTAAGCATATAGTAAAACAGCATGGAGGGAAGATCTGGATCGAAAGCAAGGAGGGCGCCGGTACTTCTGCATTCTTCACCTTGCCTTCGTCATGATGGCTAATACCGCACCTTGCTGAATACGTACTCATTTTTGCCGGAGCTTACCAGCTCAAACCAACCGCTGTCATCCAGCTTCAGCTTTTTGCGCAGATTCGCCACATGGGTCTTGATGGTTCCCGAAGCGCCCGGTGACATCTCGCCCCATGCACGGCGGTAAATTTCATCAAGGCTGAGCCTTCGCCCGGCAAACAGGGCAAAGCAGCCTAAAAGCTGCAGTTCTTTTTGCGTCAGGGGGATCCTCTCTCCATCCAGAGTTGCTTCTCCTAATAGAAAGTCGATCGTCAATGGGGCAAGCTCGATTTTCCCGGCGGTCATGATACCTGCTCTGCGAAGCTGTGCTGCTACCCGCGCGCTCAATATATTAAGGTCACAGGGCTTTGTGACGTAATCGTCTCCGCCCTGAAGCAAGCCCTTTACAACGCTTTCATTTTCATCCCTGCAAGTCAGGAAGATGATGGGGGCGTTTGTTTTTTGACGCAGCTCGGAGCAGAAGTCAAAGCCGGATCCGTCCGGCATCATAACGTCTAAAAGAATCAGGTCGGGGGCGTGTTCCTCCAGCATGAACCGCGCATTTTCAAGAGTGGCGGCGCAGACTGTTTCATATCCCTTGCCTTCGAAATACTCCCTGTTGATTTCCAGGACATCCTCTTCGTCCTCTATCAATAGAAGTTTTACCATTTTCATTTCAGGTCACTCCCTTATCGACAAGATTTTACCATGTTTTTATTAAAAAAGAAATGACGTAATCTTTTTCTATGAGAGTGGTTAAGATTTATTGACATTTCACACAGATAGAACTTCATTTGATACCATTTGAATATACAAGATAAAAATATATAACGAGGCGGGAGATATGCTCGCAATGCTATCTTTCGCCTCGTTATATAAAAATCTCTACGATTTCGACGTCTTTGTTTTTGTTCAGGTCTACTATGTATGGATGAAGTACAGGAGGGCCTGCCTTGTTTGAAAACACGCTGATTTGCTGCCTTTCGCCCGAAGCATTGCCGGATGAAATCACACTTCCCACCTCGCCTGTGTTGAGTAATACAAGCGTACCCAGGCCGTATACTGCGATGCTGCTCAAAAAGAGATCGACAATAAACGGGTCAAATTGCGTACCCGAGTTATGCTTTATATATTCGGCCGCAATATGAGGCAGTTCTCTCTTTTTATACACTCTGTCCGAGGTGAGCGCATCATATACGTCTGCAAGAGCTACTATCCTTGCCAGAGGATCTATTGTGTTAGCGGATATGCCCATGGGATATCCGGTGCCATCCCACTTTTCATGATGTTGGAAGGCAATGTTGGCCACCTTGGTACCCATACGGTATGAATTCTTTATGATCTCACAGCCGTAAACAGTATGCAGCTTCATTTCATAAAACTCATCATCAGTGAGCTTGTCGGGCTTCTGAAGTATTTCCAGCGGTACCTTGCACTTGCCTATATCGTGCAGGATCGCACCCATTCCCAGCGCTGTCAGAGGTTCACTTCCATACCCGAGCCTTTTGCCGAGTATTATGGAGTATATGCATACATCTACAGAGTGAAGGTATGTATAGTTATCAATATCTCTTATGCCGGTCAACTGGAGCATAACTATCTCGTTATCGATAACTCTGCTCATGATATCATTGACAGTGTCCTTGATCGCTGAGATATCGGCATTCTGGGTCCTCTTTGTCATCCTGAAAATATTTTTGATTGTTGCGACGGCATGGTTGTAGACTCTTTCTTCTATGAACTCTTCTATAGGCTCATAGTGGCCTTCTTCCACATAGACCTTCTCAACGCGGAAGCTTTCAAGTCTCCTGAGATACATTGGCTTTATTGTAAAACCCGACAAAAGCAGAAGTCTGCCGTCGGGCAGTATGACATCTTTCGCCAGCTTCATGCCGGGCTTTAGTTGAGACAGCTTTAGTTGAATCACGTCAGTATCACCTGAATCATTCGATAATAAAAAACTTATTGTGCTGTTATGTAATATTATTATACCATGTTTTGTTGAGAAATGCGATGAGTAACATCCGCCTGACCATTCGAATATATATATATCAAATGAATCTTCAGAGGCAATATTATGCTGGTTGATATTATTAAGTGTCTTATATGTATATTAGCTGTGTATGGACTGATTGCCCTAATAGCTGGCATATCTGAATCGATATTCTGCAGGATGGCCGGACCTCGTCCGAAGGTCAGAGCGGTTTTATTTGTCAAGGATGCAGAGGAGCAGATCGAATATATCATCAGATATGCAGTCAAGAAAGAATATGCATCAAGAGTTATGTCGGATAATAAGCTGGCCATTGTAGATATGAACTCCAGGGACAACACCTATGCCTTGCTGGAGAGGCTGCAAAAAAATTTCCCAAGCATCGAAGCCCTTAAAATGAGTGATTCTGACAACATTCTTAAGGAGTTTGAGAAGTAGCGATTGTGTCTTTTCACTCCTGATAAAGTGATATATACTATATGTATCAAAAACATATGGAAAACCGATGCCTGCATGGGTATTGGACGGGTTGTGATGGAACTGACGGTTATTGAGGGTGTCATTGATGATATTATCTATAAAAATGATTCAAACGGCTATACGGTCTGTGAAGTATTTTCAAAAAACAAGATCATCACAGCGGTAGGCTACATGCCGTTCATAAATGAGGGCGAAACGATCAAGGCTAACGGCAAATGGGTCAAACATCCCGATTATGGGGATCAGTTCAAGGTCGAGCTCTATGAAAAGATATTGCCGCAGACGGCAGACGGTATAGAAAAATACTTGTCATCAGGGATAGTGAAAGGAGTTGGACCTGCCACAGCGGCAAAAATCGTTGAAAGGTTCGGTTCGGAAACTCTCGAGATCATAAGCAGGGATCCGCAGCGTTTATCAGAGGTAAAAGGTATAAGCCTGGAAAAGGCGATAAATATAGGACAAGCTCTCAATGAGCAAAAAGGACTTCGGGATGTGGTCATGTTCCTCCAGGAGTATGGCATCAATCCGTCTGTCTGCATAAAGATCCACAAGGCATATGCAGACATGGCAGTGGCCAGGATAAAGGAAAACCCGTACAGGCTGTGTGAGGATGTATTCGGGATCGGATTCAAAACAGCTGACAGGATCGCCATGAGGCTCGGTGTGGATCCGGTTTCGCGTTTTCGTATAAGAAGCGGTATAAAATATACTCTGAGCCATGCCGCATCCAATGGACATACATATCTTCCGGATGCCATGCTCAGGGAATACTCGGCCCAGCTCCTGGGACTGCCCGACGTTGATATCGAGGATGCCCTGATCTCGCTGGTGTTTGACAAAGCTGTCCAGATCGAGAAAAGCAGCGAGGCCAGCCGTGTTTACCTTTCCTCCTTTTTCAATGCCGAGCAGTGGGTAGGAAAAAGACTGCTGAGCCTGGCAGCGACCCACTTCGATAAAGGCCTCGAGGATCTGGATAAGAAGATAGCCAGATTCGAGAAGGAAGAAGGTCTCGAGCTTGACCCGCTGCAAAGGGAGGCTGTAAGAGAAGCTGTCGTGAACGGTCTGATCGTTATCACCGGCGGCCCCGGAACAGGGAAGACAACCATTATAAAATGTATAATCCGTTTGCTGATGGAGGATGGGCACAATATCGCACTGGCCGCTCCCACAGGCAGGGCGGCAAAGAGGATGTCGGATGCTACGGGCTTTGAGGCAAAGACGATACACCGGCTTCTGGAGATCGGCTATACGGCTGATGAAAGCGAACTGTTATTTCAAAGGAATGAAGAAAATCCAATCGAGGCTGATGTAATAATCATTGATGAAATGTCAATGGTCGACATATTGATAATGAACCACCTGCTCAAGGCGATACCTGCCGGAGCAAGGCTCATACTTGTCGGAGATGCGGATCAGCTGCCGTCGGTGGGAGCAGGCAGCGTGCTGCTTGATATCATAAGCTGCTGCAGTATAAAAACAGTGAGGCTCACTGAAATATTCAGGCAGGCGGGCGAAAGCATGATCATCGTCAATGCACACAGGATAAACCGGGGAGAGACTCCGATCCTGAATGCAAAGGACAAGGACTTCTTCTTTTTGCAGAGAAATGCACAGGAGCAGATAGTCCGTACCATCATCGATCTTTGTTCCAGGAGACTGCCTGATACATACGGTCTTGACCCTTTGAAGGATATACAGATACTGACCCCGACGAAGAAAGGTCCGGCCGGAGTCATGAATCTGAACATGGAATTGCAGAAGGTGTTGAATCCCCCCGACGGAAGGAAGGCCGAGAAGGCATCGAGGTCGTATGTTTTCAGAGAAGGCGACAGGGTGATGCAGGTCAAGAACAACTATACTCTCAGATGGGAACGGCCTGATAATGCAAGAGTGGATGGGACCGGCGTATTCAACGGTGATATGGGGACAATTGTCAAAATCGATGAAGAGGCCATGAAATTGGAAGTAATGTTTGATGATGACAGACTGGCAGTATACGACTTCAGTATCATTGATGAGATCGAGCCGTCATTTGCCGTCACCATACACAAGAGTCAGGGCTCCGAGTTCCCGGTCGTTGTCATTCCGGTATTCCCCGGACCTCAGGTGCTGATGACCAGAAATCTTCTGTATACGGCTGTGACCAGGGCAAGGGAAATGGTAGTGGTCGTCGGGTACGAGGACTCGCTTTGCGAAATGGTTGAAAACAAGCGTGAAACACTGCGGTTTTCAGGTCTTTCAGATAAACTAAGAACATTTGCTGAATATGCCGATATATTATGATGAAAGTAGGCTGAATGCTAGTGAACATTATTGATAGCATAATTAATACTGTTTATCCCCCGAAGTGCATTTTTTGCCAGAAACTATTGGATCACGATGCGGCGCTGCACATATGCAACGCTTGTTATACGAAGCTTCCGCTGATAGAAAACAAGGTCATCAGGGCATCTGTCGATACGGAAGAAAATTTTTGTGACGGCGTTGTAAGTGTATTCGAGTATACGGGCATGGTGAAGGAATCGCTGATAAGGTTCAAGTTTTTCAACAAGCCCGGTTATTACAGGACTTATGCCAGGCTTTTAGCAGACAAGATCGGGAAGGTGACCGATGCGAAGAATTATCAGATGGTGTTGAGTGTGCCGCTCCATAAGCATAAGGAGTTTTCCAGAGGGTACAATCAGGCCCGTTTGATTTCAAAAGCGCTCAGCAGAACGCTAAGGGTGAGGGAATGCTCGTACCTGTTGAAAAGAGACAGGTATACAGAGGCTCAGAGCCTTCTTGACAAGCAGAAAAGGAATCAGAATGTGAAGGGTGCATTTGCGGTTACTTCTCAAAAGAAAGTGAAGGGCAAATCAATCCTTTTGGTAGATGATATACTGACCACCGGTTCGACTCTTGAGGAATGCAGCAGAGTGCTCAAACAGGCAGGGGCGGAAAAGGTCTTTGCCGTAGTGGTTGCAACCGGAAGAAAATAATTAGGATTTTGGAGGTAATACTATGCCTGATGTGAGAAATTGCAGAAAATGCGGAAGGATCTACAACTACATTGGCGGAGCGCCGATATGTCCATCGTGCAAGGAACAGGACGAGGTGGATTTCAAAAGGATAAAGGAATATTTGTATGATAATCCTAAAGCCAGTGTGACACAGGTGTCTGTCGACCTTGATGTGAGCGTTGAGAAGATCAAACGGTTTTTGAAGGACGGAAGGCTTGAGATCGCAGACGACGAAGGGAATATGATACTTGAATGCGAGAACTGCGGCAGGTCCATCAAATCGGGACGGTACTGCCAGGATTGTGAAAGATCGCTTGCTTCGGGATTAAGGAGTGCGGCCAGCCAGTTCAAAAGTGAAATTGAAAGTCAGAGCTCATCCAAATCGAGTACATTCGGTATGAGATACCTGAATAAAGGTTATGAGAAAAAAGATTAATTACAGTTAATTGAGTGTGTGATTTTACCGATATAGTATACAGAATGAAATGATGAAGAATTAAAAGGTGAGTGGATGTTATGAGAATACCAGGTGATATTTCAAAGATTACCGGCGTATACGGTTCACAAAAGAAGATAGGCAGAGTGGAGAGGACCGGAGCTCCTGCATCAAAAAAGGATGTCCTGTCCATATCCAACGAGGCAAAGGATTTCCAGACGGTCTACAGAGCGCTGAAGGATGTGCCCGATGTACGCAGCGAGAGGGTCAGCAGCCTTGAGGAAAGCATCGGGAGCGGGAAATACAATGTAAGCGGGCGCGATGTAGCCGGCAAGGTAATAAAGGGAGCATTCGATATTAAGGCATGATACCATTTGGGGAGTCGATGAACTCTCCTTTTTTCCCAGGCCGAAATGACAGGTGGTGAAGCTTTGGATACCATATCAATCAAAAAGCTAATAGATTTGCTGAACAAGGAATCGGCTATATATGAAGGCATTCTGAAGCTGTCGAAGGAAAAAACCGATGTGATCGTCAAGGGCAGGGTAACTGAACTTGAAGGCATTACAAGGGCCGAACAGGCAATGATCCTTCAGCTTGGAAAGCTGGAGGAGGAGCGCGAGGCGCTGGTGGGCGTATTAGCGGAACAGTTGGGAATTAAGCCGGAGGATATAACGGTTTCGGAACTCGAAAAAATCCTTCCGAAGGAACAGTCGAAGGAATTAAAAGAATGCGGCAATAAAATGACTGGGCTTATGAATAATTTGCGCGACTCGAATGGAATGAACTCCAAGCTTATAAGAAATTCTTTGGATTATATCGACTTCTCGGTCAATGTCCTTTCAAACGCCGGATCATCGGGTGACTTATACGGAAAATCCGGACAGTCAAATGATGGCAAGAAACGCAACTTTTTTGACATGAAATTATAGGAGGCAATATGGGTGTCAGTTTTGCCAGTTACGAAATTGCACGGTCTGGCCTTTTGGTCAATGAACGTGGACTTTATGTAACCGGTCACAACATTTCTAATGTGAATACTCCAGGCTATGTCAGGCAGCAGGCAATGATCAAAAACGGTCCTGTGGAAACGGTCCTGACAAGGGCCGGCCTTGTGCAGCTCGGACTTGGTGCTGACATACAGGAGATCAGGCAGATACGCCACTCCTTCCTTGATAATATATACAGGCAGGAAAATACTACGCTTGGATATTGGGAAGCCCGCCGGAAAACCTTCAGCGATCTGGAGGCAATAATGGCAGAGCCAATGGAATCGGGACTCCAGAATGTACTGAACAGGTTCTGGGATTCCTGGCAGGAGCTCTCCAAGGAGCCGGACAGTCTCACCGTCAGAGCTCTTGTAAGGCAAAGAAGCGAAGCCCTTGTCCAACAGATCAACCATATGGGCGCCCAGCTGGACAGGCTCCAGAATGACCTTAACACTGAGATCACTGTCCGAATAGCCGAAGTAAATGATATAACAAGGGATATAGCGACTCTCAACGTTAAAATATTGAAGTCCGAGGTCTCGGGAGATACTGCCAGCGATTACAGAGACCAGAGAAATAACCTTATAGACAGGCTTACAAAGCTGGTGAAGGTGAACGTCAATGAAATGCAGGACGGGCAGATAGATATAACACTCGGCGGCTATTTCCTCGTTCAAAAAGGCGTGAGTACTGATCTGTATGCCGCAGAGAAGCAGGTCGGAGACAATTTCTTCGTTGCGAAGCTGGCGGGCACGAATATCGAAGTACCGGTAAACAGCGGGATCATAAAGGGACTGATGGAGTCCAGGGGCGAGGTTTCCGGAGCCATAGGCAGCTACGAAAACGGTACGCCCAATACAAAGGCGGACGTGGTATTCTATGTGGATACAAGCACTACGTCTTCGGCAGCTATTGCAGATCAAATTGCTGCATATACAAGTGAACTGGCTAAACGCGGATTGGATCATAATGTAAGAGTCATTGATGCAGCCGATGCAGATGACCTTGCTGCTCAGATCACCGGAACGACCGGATTCAGAGCGAATTCAAACAGATGTGCGGTTATTCTTACGAATGATTCACCTGCAAATATGGCGGCACTACAGGCTGCAGTGGCCGGAAACGGGATGGACTTGTCGGTCATAACCAATACTCCTGCAGACTGGACCGGATTGACAACGGCTCTGGACGGCAGTGTATACAGCCTCGATGATTTCATGGATGCGGGAGCATATGGAGAGCTGACGACGGAGATGGCATTCGATACTAATCTGGATGTTTCGTCGAATTACTCAGTGACGGCAGATTCCCTGAATATAGTGTCCGATATGAAAAAGAGATTGAATGCTCTGGTCAATGTAATGGTGAGGGAAATCAATTACCTGCATAGGAGCGGTATGAACATGAAAGATCCGCCTGGCTATGGAGAGGACATCTTTGTGGTGATAAGCAGCAATAAGCCTTTGGAGATGGGGAATATCAAGCTGAACCCCAACCTGTCGGACCTGTCGAATATAGCGGCATCGAGAACCGGACAGAACGGGGACAATTCACTTGCCCTTGAAATAGCCAATCTGAGGAACAAGGCTCTGATAAATGACAGCACGGGTATTGTCAGTCTGGATGATTACTATCAGGATATAATACTGCATATGGGCAATGACGGAGCTGATTCTATGAGGATAACCGAGAGCCAGAACAGGCTGGTGGAGTCGGCTGATGCCCAGAGAAACGCCATTACCGGAGTTTCCATGGATGAAGAAATGACAAACATGATGAAATATAAATTCGCTTATGATGCATCATCAAGAGTACTGAATATAATTGACTCTATGATGGAAACCATCGTCAACAAACTTGGATTAGCAGGCAGGTGATATTAAATGGCTGAATCTTTCTTTGGTTTGAATGTAGCAGTGCGCGGTCTGTTTTCAGCTCAGCGCAGTTTGGACACGGTAAACCATAACCTTAATAATATAAATACGCCCGGATATTCAAGGCAGCAGGCGATCCAGGTCGCTTCCAGGCCTATGGCGCTGGCTGACGGCACTGGCATGATGGGTACTGGCTCGGATGTTACAAGCGTAAAGAGAATACGTGATGAATACCTTGATTTCAAATACTGGAGTGAAAACCTGTCATATGGTGAGTGGACTGCAAAGAAAGAGGTGCTCTCGGATCTTGAGGCCATATTCAACGAGCCTTCAAACAGCGGGTTTACCGTTGTGATGAATGATTTTTTCAACTCCCTTCAGGAGCTGACAAAGGATCCCAGCAGCGCTGCAGTCAGAGCTCTCGTCAAACAGAGAGGCGTAACGCTGGCGAACTATTTTAACAACATGGCCTCGCATCTGGAGGAAATGCAGAAGGATGTCAACTACAGGATACAGACCAAGGTAGAAGAGATCAATTCCTATGCGACACAGATACAGCAGCTTAACCGGCAGATATATATAACAGAGCTGGACGGGAACGTAGCCAATGATATGCGGGACCAGAGAACGCTCCTCGTGGATAAGCTTTCAAGATTGATAAACATAGATGCAAATGAAGTGGTAGCAGGGTATACACCTGATGGAAGAGAAGACAAGCATTTTGTCATAACCATCAGCGGGAAGGCGTTGGTAGACCATTTCGCCATCAGTAAACTGGCATTGGAACAAAGATCGACGGCAGATAAGGTCAATCCGGAAGATATAGGTAACCTTTATGAGATAAAATGGGCAGACGGAAACAAGCTGAATATTAAAGGCGGAGAGCTGAGAGGCTATCTGGATGTCAGAGACGGCAACGAAGGATATATAAATCCGGATAATGGCAAAGCATCGCCGGATTACAAAGGAATACCCTATTACCAGAAGAAGCTGAACGAGTTTGTCCGCACATTTGCCCGGGCATTCAATGAAGGATATATTGATATGGACGGAGACAAGGGATTCGATGCTGCTGAGGTCGGAACTGGCCATTCAAGCGGGTATGGCTATAATTCGGCTGACACTGGCATAAGGTTCTTCACAATGACCGGTGATGGCAGGCTGCCGTTATCAAACGCCGCTTTTCTCAGTGGTGCTGCTGATCCCCTCGATCCTGAACAGATATATAACCTATATAATAGTATCACAGCTAAGAATTTCACTGTTAGCTCCGATATACTAAATGACTATAATCTGATAGCTACCTCCAATGAAGAGGGGGAAGCAGGTAATATAGAAGTCCTGAACATGCTTCTCGGCTTCCGGAGAAACGCTGACATGTTTTCTGAGGGTGCTCCCGAGGATTTCATGAAGTCACTTGTTGCCACAATGGGTATCGATGCTCAGCAGGCAGGTAATTACAGTGACAACCAGGCAGTCGTTGTAAACCAGATCATAAACAGACGTCTTTCTGATTCAGGTGTTTCCATCGATGAGGAGATGACAAACCTGGTGAAGTTCCAACAGGCATATAGTGCAGCAGCAAAAATGATACAGACGATGTCGGAAATATATGATACCCTTATCAACAGACTATTCGTCTAGCTGCGGCTAAAGGCAAAATAGCATCAGGAATCAAAGCCTAAAGGAGAGTTGGATATGAGAATAACAAATAACATGCTGATGAATAATATGGTCAAATATATAGGCAACAATCTTACAAGAATGGATAAATACCAGGCGCAGCTGGCGTCCGGCAAAAAGATCCAGGTGCCTTCCGATGACCCGGTCGTTGCCGCCAGGGCGCTTAAGCTGCGTACGGATGTGGCTGAAATCGAGCAATACCAGAAAAATGCGAAGGATGCAGTGTCCTGGCTGGACATGACCGAGGATGCACTCGCCAAAATAGGAGACGTGCTTTCGCGTGCAAGAGAGCTTGCCGTTGACGGTTCGAACGGAACAAAGGGTCAGGATGACATGCAAAAGATAAACTCTGAAATGAAGCAGCTGAAAGAACAGCTGATTCATATCGGCAATAGCACCTATGCCGGCAGATACATATTTTCCGGTTATTCGACAGATATGAAGCTGCTGAATGATGATGGAAGTTTTGCAATAAATGTAGAAACAACCCGTGAAAATATTACATATGAAATAGGCATCGGTGATTCAATCAATATTAATGTAGCCGGAGGAGACCTGTTCAACAACGGCTCGGATGCCGTACATCCCGATCCGCCTGCAGCCCCGGTGACAGGGAAGCTTATAGATGATTTCAACCGCATAATAAATGCGTTGGATGCCGGAGATCATGAAGCATTGAGTAATATGCTGAATGAAATTGATAATGATGTTAATAACGTGCTCCGTATCAGAGCAGATGTAGGAGCCAGGACAAACAGGCTGGAGCTTACTATCAACAGACTCGACAATGATAATTTGAATTTTACGAAGCTGATGAGCGAGAATGAGAATGTAGACATGGCTGAAACAATTATAAATCTACAGAATGAGACAAATGTCTACAGAGCATCACTGGCAGGCGGAGCAAAAATCATAGTGCCGTCTCTGATAGATTTCTTGAGATAGTGGAGTAGTATTATGGGCTTAAGCATAAGCACTACCAATATTATACTTGGAATTGACCGCACACCGGCCAGGATGGATATTGCGACACAGCCTGCTGCCCTGTCTTTTCGGACCAGGCAGGCTAAAGTCAATATTCATAATGAATTTCCAAGGGTAGAGATCGATCAGTATGAATGCTTTGCAACTGCCGGACTCAAAAATAACAGGGATTTTACTATGAATGCAGTACAAAAAGCGTATCAGAAGGTAAAGAACCATATAAGCAAGACGGTGGCAGATGGTCATGCAATGGCAGCGATAGAAAATGGAAGCGACCCGCTTGCTTCCATTGTAATCAGAGATGCATATCCCGAGAAAGAATTCGGAATCGACTCTATACCAAAAGCCAGACCTAGAATTAATTTCACAGGCGGCGTGGATATCGAGTGGGAGAGAACCTTCGAGGGAGCACTTAATGGGATCGTTGGCAATTATGCCCCCGGATCGGTCAGTATCAATTATGATCCGGGCAGTGCCGATATATATGTGAAGCAGTATCCGTCTATTAGTATCAGTTATACCGGCAATGAAATCGATGTTAGAATATGACTTTCATATAGGAGGAAGAGGTATGGTTTTGAATACTCGGTGTTTTGGTGAGGTCGAGCTGAAGGAAGAAAAGATATTGCATTTTAGTGCTGGACTTCCGGGATTTGAGCATATCAAGGATTATGTCATTCTGGAAAACAGCGATGAGGAATCGACCTTCAAATGGCTTCAAAGCATTGATGAGCCGCAGCTCGCCTTTGTTATTGTGAATCCGTTCATATTTGTGGAGGATTACGATTTTGTTCTATCTGATGAAACAATCGAGAAGCTTGAGATAGATAATGAGAGTGATGTTGCTGTTTATGCGATAGTGGTAGTTCCGGATGATTTGAAGAAAATCAGTATGAACCTGAAGGCGCCCATAGTCGTGAATGCCGGAAAGATGAAGGCTGCCCAGATTATCCTTGACACTGACAAGTATACTGTGAGACACTATATACTTGATGAAGTTAAATGACAGGAGGTTTGTGTCTGTGCTGGTACTTACAAGAAAAAAAGATCAGACGATCATGCTGAATGACGATATAGAAATAACCGTACTCGATATACAGGGAGATCAGGTGCGTATTGGTATCAATGCGCCCAGAAATGTTTCGATACACAGAAAAGAGGTATTTCTGGAGATACAGCAGGAGAACAGAAAGGCTTCTCAGGTGGGCGATATTTCGATAAATGACCTGTTGAAGGGTAAGAAGATCTGAGAAATAAAAATTCTGCAAAAAAAGCAGAATTTTTTTTATTTTTGCTATTAAGTTTATTTCACAAATCAACGATATATTATATGAGAGACAGACAGAACATTCTCACCAGTCCGGCCGGATGGCAGAAAGTGTTCTGTCAGGCTCCAAAATATAGGGGGCAAGGACGCCCTACTAAAAAAAATACATGGAGGTATTCATTATGAGAATCAATCACAATATCGCAGCACTCAACACTTATTCAAGGTTGACACAGGCTACAGCAGCTCAGAGCAAATCATTGGAGAAATTGTCCTCAGGCCAGAGAATCAACAAAGCCGGCGACGACGCAGCAGGTCTTGCGATCTCCGAAAAAATGAGAAACCAGATCAAGGGTCTCGATCAGGCCTCAAGAAATGCTCAGGATGGTATTTCACTTATTCAGACAGCTGAAGGCGCACTGAATGAAACTCACAGCATGCTGCTCAGGATGAGAGAACTGGTAGTTCAGGCCAACAACGATACAAATGATACTGATGACTTGAACAAGATCCAGGATGAAATCAATCAGCTGGCTGAAGAAATAACCGGGATAGCAGATAAAACTGAATTCAATGGTAAGAAATTGATCGACGGCAGCTTGGGCGTATCTGTTGTAAGTGGTACTGCTAGCATGTCCGATATTTCGACAGCAGGCATATCTGTAAAAGTCACTGGGCTTGCAGATAGCACAACTATTACTTTTACGACAGACTCAAATACAATATCTGCTAGGATCGGGGGCACAACACAGACTATCAGTGTTGCAGCAAATACAGCTGTCGCTAAAGGCGTCTATGATTTCAACGATATCGGAGTAAAGCTTACCTTTGCTTCAACAGCAAATGCAACTGTTCTGAGTGGTACTCTTGTTACAGACGGAGAAGAAACAATACTTCAGATTGGTGCAAATGCAGACCAGGATTTGGGCATAACAATCAACAACATGAAAGCAAACGCAATAGGATTAGGATCAGGCAGTAATGTAGTCGACGTTGATGTTACTAGCCTTGACGCAACCCAGAATTTTGAAAAAAGGCTTCAAATAATTGATTCTGCTATTGAAACGGTTTCTGCAGAGAGATCCAAAATGGGCGCTTGGCAGAACAGGCTCGAGCACACAATCGCAAATCTGTCTACCAGCTCAGAGAATCTGACAGCTGCTGAATCACGTGTCCGCGATGTCGATATGGCCAAGGAAATGATGGAGTTCACAAAGAACAATATCCTCAATCAGGCTGCGACCGCAATGTTGGCGCAGGCAAATCAGCAGCCCCAGAGTGTACTGCAGTTACTCCAGTAATTACTTTGAAACTCTCATTAATAAAAGCCAACCGTATGGTTGGCTTTTATTTTAGCTAATAAGCCTGTATAATCTGTCCCGAAGGAGCACAAGCAGTACGAGGTGCTAAAACTAACCTAGTATATCAAAGGAAGAGGTATATCATGGAAATAACAATGGAGAAACTAATAAGGCAAATACAAATTGTTACAGAAGAGATACGGTATATGACATCAAAAATGTATGAGGGCAGTATCAAGGATGGATTTGGTATGATGCCAAAAATCATTGAGGGGATCGGCTTTGTGGCGGATCAGTATATTACGGCATACGGTAATACGGAAAAAATAGTAAGGCTCAATCAAAAATTGGCCAATATAAACGATGCAATTGCTAATAATGATTATATACTATTTGCCGATATATTTGAATATGAGATTGTTCCAGTACTTGAAGAAATGCTGACAGATCTGCGGGGAAAATACACTAACTAAACGGAGTGTTTGATCATGTCGATTTTTGATGAGAATATGGCATATTTAGATAAGTCAAGTCATGTGCTGTATCAGCAAGTAAAACAGAAGCTGGATGAAAAAATGCAATGCCAGATAAAGGCAGATATTTGCAGAAATAAGAGAGATGAGCTGAACATTAAAGTAGATGATGGTACAAGGGAATATTTTGTTCACAGTACCTACAATGCGGATGCTGAGGCGGTAAAATGGACTGCGAGCGTGGATAATAACGCAGATATGATTGTCGTTTTCGGGTTGGGGCTCGGCTATCATATTGAGAAGCTGAGAGAGATTACCAGAAAGGAAACGATAATATATGTTATTGAACCCAGCGTAGAGATTTTCAGACTTTTTATGGAATATAGAAGATTGAGCGAGATCTTTACAGATAGGGAATTTTCACTTATTATCGGAGAGCTTCCTGAAAATAGTGCGATACACATATTTAATGCCTTTAAGAATGTATTACTTGGTAAAATAGAGTTTGCTGTATTTTCTATTTATAAGAGCCTATATGGTTCTCACTTTGATACTATAAAACAGGTATTTATGAAATACATAAAGATGCTCAACGCTAACATCATTACTACAGAGTACTTTGAGTATCTATGGATTAAAAACTATCTGATGAATGTACTTCATATGGATGGAGCGATAAATGGAAGGCATTTATACGGCAAATTAGGAGGAAAGCCGGCAATTATTGTATCTGCCGGTCCATCACTCAATAAGAATATCGGATTATTGGAGAAAGCGAAAAATAAGGCAGCTATTTTCGCCGCAGGTTCATCATTCAGGATTCTAATGAATCATGGAATAACACCCAACTTCACAGTTGCAATGGACGGCTCGCCCCTAATAAAGGACATTTATCGTGATTTGGATACGAATGATACAATACTCCTTTATACGAATCAGGTAGACAGTGATACACTTCAGATGTTTACGGCGGGAAAGGTCATTTTTATAACTGATGGTGATAAACTATGCCGGCAGTTTGGTGAAAAAATGGGTATTGATTTTGAAATAATTGACTCAGACCATACTGTTGCCGGAATTTGTGTTTCAATAGCCAGCTTTATGGGTTGTAATCCTATAATACTCATTGGTCAGGATTTTGCGTGTACTGATCTTGAGTTTCATGCGGACGGAGCTGCACATATGATTAATTTTAAGGAGGATAAAGCAAAAGAGGAAAATAAGATGATCCAAATGAAAGATATTTATGGAAAGGATACTTATACTTTACCAAGTCTATTAAGCGCCAAGATATCAATGGAAGCAAAAGTATTGAAATCAGTTAAAGCAGGACATCAGTTCATAAATGCAACTGAGGGCGGCATCGGTGTAGAAAATTGCGTTAATATGACTTTTACAGATGTCATTCAAAAATATATTAATAATGAATTTGATATAAGAGACTCACTCAATGAAATCATCAATGATATCCGTTATGCGATAAAAATCGATCCTGATAAATTACGCCTGCATTTTGACTATTTGGAGGCAGAAACTGCCCTGCTGAAAACAAAAGCAATTGCTCTGAGCGACCTTTGCGAAAAAGCTAAGAAGGAGCTTACAAGGAAAACAGTACGTCCTGAGCGGTATAATGCACTTGCGAAAGGCATTATTGAAGAACAAAGTAACATTGAAAAGAGTGAATTTTATAACGAGTATACATTATTAGCAATTTCACAATCAATTGCAATTCACAAAATCATATCGGATAATAACGTTAAGAATAAATCTGATATAGTAGAAAAGAACCTTTGTAAAGTTGAATATATAAAAAAGCAAATGACAGAAATCTGTGAATTTTGTAATTTTATAGAATCTTTCATACAAAATGTTTATGATCCATTTTATAAGGAAGCACTAAGAGGTCAATGAACCTGGGGTGAAGGTTTGAAAATACTATTTTATACCGACTGTATGTCGGCGGATGACTGGACGCCAATTGAATCAAGATACACCTCAATAGTAAGGAGAAGTTTTCCGTCATTTGAATTAAATACATTTGTATTAGATGGCATGACTACTCTGGAGTCTCGGGATAGGATCGGAGAAGCTGTTTCAAAAAATCCTGATATTACAGTATATGCCTTTGGAGTCAATGACGCACTGCCGAGGGGCCTTACAAGAAACGGCAGAGGCTCAATGATACGGTTCTCTTACCGGGTTGGAATGTCGAAAAAGTTCAGACATATTTATAGAACTTGTTTTTTAAACCCACTGGAATATGTCATGCAAATTCTTGCCGGACCAAAGCATTACTTTTCGATTCCCGAAACGATCTCGCATATAGACACCTGTATAAACGAATTACAAAAGTCAGGATCCAAAATTATTCTCATTAATATCGCCCCCGTACAAAATTACCGTTTCATTCATGCCCAATCCCATATAGTGCGATACAACTGTGCTATCCAGGAGTATTGTGCCAAACAGGATATTCCCGTAGTCGATGCATTCTCCATATTGAACGGGATTGGTCTTGATAATGCTCTCGCAATTGATAAATTTCATTACTCGGAAGCAGCACACAAAGAAGTTGCAGCGGAATTAACCAAAATTATTGATAAACTAAAGGGATGAGATCATGGAAATTCTGTCGATCATACCAGCAAGAGGCGGCTCGAAAGGCCTTCCGGGTAAAAACATCAGACCTCTCAACGGAAAGCCTCTTATCGCATATACAATTGAAGAGGCTTTAAAAAGTAAAAGTATAAACCGTATTATTGTTTCAACAGATGATACGGTTATCGCAGAGGTAAGCAGGAAATATGGCGCTGAGGTTCCTTTCTTAAGGCCGGATGAGTTGTCATCGGACTATTCACCCACGATTGATACAGTAATATACACAATAGACAGGCTAAGGCAAACAGAAGATTATTTTCCAGACTATGTTTGCCTCCTTCAATGTACTACACCTTTAAAGACGGCTGTACATATTGATGAGGCTGTAGAAAAGCTTCTGTTGTCTGGTATGGATGGTATTGTATCGGTATGTGAGACTGAGACGCACCCATATTGGATGCAGGTATTTCATGGCGATAAGCTTGAGTATTATGTAAATCAGGATAAAAAGATATCAAGAAGACAGGATCTGCCTGCTGTATATAAATTCAATGGTGCAATATGGGTAGCTAAAACGTCGAAAATACTGGAAGAGCATAACCTTATTCAAAAGAACCAAACAGGATATATTATGAAGGTGGAGGATTCCATTGATATTGATACAGAGATGGATTTCCAGTATGCAGAAATGCTGATCAGGGAACGAGAAAACAGGTTGGATTAAGGAGAATGCAGATGTCTGTTTTTGTGATAGCGGAAGCAGGAGTAAACCATAACGGAGATTTGAAAACGGCCTTGAAATTGATAGATACCGCAAAGGATGCCGGATGTGACGCTGTTAAGTTTCAGACGTATAAAGCGCACAAACTTGTGAGCGATCATACACCTAAAGTGAAATATCAAGTCCAGGGTTCCTCCGACATGGAAACGCAGTATGAAATGCTGAAGAGGTTAGAACTTGGACCAGAAGAGCATAAAGTCCTGTTTGATTATTGCAGATCGAATGAAATAACCTTTTTATCAACTCCTTTTGACGAAGAATCTGCTGATATGCTGCAAGATCTGGGGGTAGGGATCTTCAAGATACCATCCGGTGAAATTACAAATAAACAGCTGATTGAGCATATAGCAAAAAAGAAAAAGCCGATTATTTTATCGACAGGGATGTCCACTATGGATGAAGTTAAAGAAGCCTTGGATTGGATCTATGCTGCCGGTAATCGGGAACTGACATTGCTTCATTGTACATCCAATTATCCCGCGGTATTGAGCGATGTCAATCTCAAAGCAATGTGTACCATGAAGGAGAAATTTCATACTGAAATCGGTTATTCGGATCATACAAAAGGTATAGAAATTCCGGTAGCTGCTGTTGCATTAGGAGCGACCGTAATCGAGAAACATTTCACTTTGGACCGCAATATGAATGGTCCGGATCACAAAGCTTCCATCGAGCCGGATGAATTGCGTACCATGGTAAGATATATCAGAAATGTTGAAATGACAATTGGTAATGGGATCAAGCTGCCTGCGGAAAATGAGATGGAAGTCAGAAATGCAGCAAGAAGAAGCATCTTTACCTGCACTGCAATAAAAGCCGGACAGATCATCTTGCCTGGCATGATTACCGTTAAAAGACCTGGAACGGGCTTGAGTCCTAAATTCTACGACTCCATTATCAACAAGACGGCAAGATGGGATTTGCCTGCTGACTATACAATACAAATGAGTGATCTGCTTTAAAATCGTTATGAAAAATACTTTTTTCTACGATATTTATATATGAGCGAAATAATGCCGGAATGATAGAGGTGCTAAATGGAAAAGAGAAATTTGATAAAAAAATACAACCTGCCTGAAGAAGTGAAATTTTGTAAAAAGTGTACTATTTCGAATCAGAGGCCAAGAATTACATTTGATGAAAACGGTGTCTGCAGCGCATGCAATTATGCAGAACACAAAAGGAAGATCGACTGGAGCCTGAGGGAAAAGGAATTGGTGGAATTATGCAACAGGCATCGGAAGAATGACGGCTCCTATGATGTCATTGTTCCGGTCAGTGGCGGGAAAGATGGGGGAGTCGTCGCGCACAAGCTGAAATATAAATATGGCATGAACCCGCTTACTGTTACCTGGGCGCCTCTTGCTTCCACCGAAATAGGCAGGCAGAATCTGGACAGCTTTATACGTTCCGGATTCGATCATATTCTTGGAACTCCAAACGGCAATATCAGCAGGCTGTTGACAAGGTTATCATTCCAGGAACTTGGTGATCCGTTCCAGCCATTTATATATGGACAAACCAATTTCCCGTTAAAGGTGGCTGTACAAAATAAGATTTCCCTCATCATGTACGGAGAAAATGGAGAGGTGGAATATGGCGGAGATATGAAGAACGCATATCGCCCGACCAGGGATATTGAAGACCACAATAAGCACTATTTTTCCGGGATGCCACCGGAATTCTGGGTAGAGCATGGTGTTTCCTCAAAGGATCTATATCCTTATATGGCTCCTGACTATGAGGATATTGTAAAAAATAAGACTGAGATTCACTTTATGGGCTATTATATGCTTTGGGATCCACAAGAGAATTTTTATTACTGCAGCAAGAACACCGGATTCTCCTGCCATACGGAAAGAAGCGAAGGGACCTACTCAAAATATGCAAGCCTGGACGATAAGATCGATGGATTTCATTATTGGCTGGCTTATATCAAATTTGGAATCGGGCGTACTACCTCGGATACAGCACATGAAATCCGGGATGAAAAGATCACTAGAGAAGAAGGAGTTGCACTGGTCCGAAAATATGACGGAGAGTTTCCCCAAAAGTATTTCAAGTACTTTTTGGAATACTGCTCCATAACAGAAGAAGAATTCTGGGACATTGTTGATAGCTGGCGTTCCGACCATATCTGGAAAAAAGAGAATGGTGTATGGAAGCTCAGGCATACTGTATTTGATGAATAGGATTCTGTTGATTGGAGCTTGGTATGAAAAACATAAGATTGATAGCGAGGTTGGATGTCAAAGGACCGAACCTGGTAAAGGGGATACATCTGGAAGGGCTTCGAAAGCTTGGGGATCCTAATCTTTTCGCTGTGAAGTACTATAACGAAGGCATCGACGAAATCATATACATGGACATCGTGGCAAGCTTATACAACAGAAACAATTTGATGGACATAGTCAAGCGTACCAGCCAGGATGTTTTTATACCCATTACCGTAGGCGGCGGTATTCGTTCTGTTGATGACGCGCGTGAAATTCTGAGAGCCGGAGCCGACAAAGTTGCAATCAATACGGCCGCTATAAAGAATCCAGACCTGATTCGGGAAGTATCGCAGAAATTTGGTTCGCAGTGCTTTGTACTTTCCATTGAAGCAAAAAGAACGGGTGACGGAAAATGGGAAGCTTACTATGATAATGGCCGGGAAAAATCAGGCATTGATGTTGTAGAATGGGCAGTTAGAGGATATGAGGCAGGCGCCGGAGAAATCCTTCTCACATCGGTAGACATGGAGGGGACAGGGAAAGGCTTCGATCTGGAACTGGTCAGAGAGGTCTCGGGAGCAGTTCCCATACCGGTTATTGCAAGCGGCGGAATGGGCAGCGTGGATGATTTGGAGAAGGTAGTGAATTACGGGCTTGCTGATGCAGTCGCAATTGCAGATTTGTTGCATTATAACAAAATATCACTGGATACGATAAAGAGAGATGCGTCAGATAGGTGCATAAATGTTAGGAGAAGCTAAGTATGCCTAAGGTTACCATACTTGATTACGGGATCGGAAACATTCTCAGTGTAAACAGGGCATTTGAATATTGCGGTGCGGAAGTCATCCTGACAGACAGGCCGGAAGAGGTCATTAAGGCGGATATGCTTGTTCTGCCAGGGGTCGGAGCCTTTGGCGACGGAATGAAAGGGCTCGCTTCCAGAAATTTGATCGACCCGATCAGGGAATATGCAAAAACAAACAGGCCGTTTTTGGGTATATGCCTGGGGATGCAGATGATGCTGGATGAAAGCGAGGAGTTCGGTATACATGAGGGCCTGGGACTCATTCATGGCAGGGTTGTGAAGATCGATGACACTGCAGTGGACGGATACATGCACAAAATACCGCATATAGGTTGGAACGGACTCGTTGCCCCTTCCTGTGCGAAGTGGGATAATACTATACTTGCCGGGATCCCGGCAGATTCAACTGTATATTTCGTACATTCCTTCACAGCAGTACCCGACAATGACGAAAACAGGCTTGCAGATGCTTATTATGGGGGCAGACTGATTTCAGCAGTAATCCGGCAGGGTAATATATATGGCTGCCAATTTCACCCTGAAAAGAGCGGAAAAACGGGGCTCAAAATCATTGAGAACTTCTTAAGATTATGATGTTGGCTGGGAGACAATTGAAATGGGTAAAATCAGGACTGCTGTTATTACTACATCACGAGCGGACTATGGCCTTCTATGCCCCCTGATCAAAAGGCTCAAGGACGATGAGGCATTCGATCCGGAACTGATCGTTACAGGAAGCCACCTTTCCGCTGCTCATGGAATGACAATAGATCAGATACAGGCAGATGGTTATGAAAAATGCGGCATCGTAGAAGCTATGGTATCTTCTGATACTGAATCAGGTATTTGTGAGGCGATGGCATCCGGGTTAAAGAGGTTCTCCAGTATATATTCTGAAGGGAAACCTGACCTGATCATTGTTCTGGGAGATCGGTACGAGCTTTGGCCGGCATGCATTTCAGCTGTAGTCTACAAGATACCGATTGCCCATATCCACGGTGGGGAGGCGACTTTTGGCGCTATTGACGAATGTATCCGCCACTCAGTGACAAAAATGTCCTCATTGCATTTCCCGTCAATCGATTTGTATGCAAAAAGGATCATCCAAATGGGCGAAGAACCTGAACGGGTTTTTACTGTAGGCGCTCTTGGAATAGATAATATTAGGGAAATGGAACTTATGAGTCTTGAGGAACTCAATGCATTCACAGGAGTTGACTTCAGCCATAATACGGCTTTGATGACTTATCATCCTGTAACGTTGGATGAATATGAGACAGGCGCCGGACAGACCGAGGAGATCCTGAGGGCATTGATCTCGTTTAAAGAACTGAATGTACTGATTACTGCTCCGAACATGGATACAGGATTTCAATCGATTTTTAATATAATTCAGCACTATGCTGAACGCTACCCTACGAGGATAAAATTGGTGAGAAGCCTGGGCCAGCGCGCCTACCTCAGTTCTTTGAAATATGCCGGTCTTATGGTTGGAAATTCATCGAGCGGTATCATTGAAAGCGCTTCCTTCAGGCTGCCGGTTGTGAACGTAGGAGACAGGCAGGCCGGTAGGTTCAAACCGTCGAATGTGATCGATTGCGAGTGCACTGAGGATAGTGTGAAAGCAGCAGTTCGTAAAGCGATTTCGGAAGAATTCACCGCTTCCATATCTGATCTGAAAAATCCGTATGGGGACGGCGACACGGCGGAGAAGATCATACAGGTACTCAAGCAAGTGGACCTGACAGACAAATCAAAGCTGTTGAAGAAAAGGTTCTTCGATATTGAAATAGATCCAACTTTAGTGAAAGTCGATTGACGGGTGGTTTTTATGGAAAAGGTTGTTCTGCTTGGTGCAGGTGGGCACTGCAAAGTTGTTATCGATATACTGAGGGATAATTATATTATTGCAGGCATTACTGATGTCGACAGAGAAAAGCATGGTACCTTGTTCTACGGTTTCCCTGTATTGGGTGATGACTCGCAGCTCGGACGCTTGTATCATGAAGGTGTGGAGAATGCCCTTGCTACTTTGGGGAGTACCAGAGACAGCTCACTTCGAAGGAAGCTGTATGAACTTGCTGCTCAAAACGGGTTCCGAATGATCAATGCCATAAGTAAATATTCTATTATTTCACTTTCTGCCCGGTTTGGGAACGGAAATGTTGTTATGGATAGCGCTATTATACACGCTGATGTGAGCGTTGGCAGCAATTGCATTATTAATACAGGTGCGATCATTGAACATGACTGTGTGATCGGCAATCATGTGCATATATCTCCGGGAACTAAGATAGCAGGAGGCGTCAGGATCGGCAATGGTGTACATATTGGTATCGGTGCATCTATCATTCAGAATATTTCAATTGGTGATAATTGTGTGATCGGCGCAGGTAGTGTCGTTATAAGAAATATTCCTGAAGGTTCCGTTGTAGCCGGAGTTCCGGCTGTTGATATCCGAAAGGATTCTATCTGAGACAGTCTGTCATAATAAATCCCATAATATTGTGTTCAAATTATTATTATATAAGCCGATATTCTTATTACAGAAACATCAGCTATAGTTGATATTTGTGTTATAAAACTTGAAATGGGGATCTTTATGGGAATAAAAGACATAATAAATATATTCATAAAGGCTGAAGACAGTATAAAGATCGCTATGGCAGCTATTGATAGAGGCGCCAGGGGTATAGCGCTCATTGTGGATGATGAGCAGAGGCTCCTGGGGACCGTTACTGACGGTGATGTACGCAGGGCAATACTCAGAGGTGTTTCTCTAGAGGAACCTGTGAAGGCTATCATGAACAGTCATTATACTTTTGTTTCTCCGGATTATTCCAGAACATTTATTACTACCATTTTTCAGACCAGAGGCATCATGCAGATCCCGGTTCTGGATGATGAAATGCGGGTAGTGGACATAATCTTTTATCATGATTTCTTTGATGATACGGCAAAGGAGAATTGGGCGATAATAATGGCGGGCGGACTGGGAACACGGCTGCATCCGCTTACACAGGAAGTTCCGAAGCCTATGCTCAGGGTTGGAGCAAAGCCGATCATAGAGACCATTATTGATCAATTGAAATCATATGGGTATATGAATATTGTACTATGCCTTAACTACAAAGCGGATATAATCAGGAATTACTTTCAGGATGGAACCAATTTTGGTGTAAACATAAAATATGTCAGTGAGAGGAAGAGACTTGGCACAGCAGGAGCATTAAAGCTTGCCAGGGAATATATAAGCAAACCGTTTTTTGTATTGAACGGCGATATACTCACAAAGCTGAATTTCGAGCAGTTTATGCAGTTTCATGTCAATAATGGGAATAGTATCACGATAGGAACAAAGCAGTATGAGATACAGATCCCTTACGGTGTAGTGGATCTGAAAGATGAAAAGGTAGTCAACTTGAAAGAAAAGCCATGCTCCAGCTATTTTATAAGCGGGGGCATGTATTGTCTTGACCCTGAGACGATCGACCGCATTCCGGAGGATGAATACTTTGATATTACACAGCTGATCAGTGAGTACCTTGATGCGGGCAGGAAGGTGGGGAGCTTTCCTATTACCGAGTATTGGATGGATATCGGGCAGATCGATGATTACAATCAGGCGAAAGCCGATTACGAAGTGATGTTTAGGAGTGAAAACAGTGCAACTGGAGAATAAAAAAGTATTGGTAACAGGTGCGGAGGGCTTTATCGGAAGCCATTTGACGGAGATGCTGGTCGAAGCGGGGGCCGAGGTGACAGCTTTGGTCCAGTATAATTCGTTTAATAACTGGGGCTGGCTCGAAACCTTCGACAAACAGGTCATGAATGAGATCAAGGTTTATACCGGTGATATCCGTGAATATGACAACATCTCGAAGGTTGTGGCAGGAAAGGATGCAGTGTTCCATTTGGCAGCACTGATTGCCATCCCCTATTCCTACCAGTCTCCTGCAGCCTATGTAAGGACAAATGTGGAGGGTACTCTGAATGTGATGGAAGCCTGCAGGTTTCATGGTGTGCAAAAGGTGGTACATACATCTACAAGTGAGGTTTATGGAACAGCGAAATATGTTCCGATAGATGAGGAGCATCCATTGCAGGGACAATCACCTTATTCGGCCAGCAAGATAGGTGCAGACAAGATTGCTGAGAGCTATTACAGAGCGTTTAATGTACCGGTGGCAACTATAAGACCGTTCAACACATATGGACCACGTCAGTCTGCCAGAGCCGTGATACCGACAATCATATCTCAAGCTCTGTCAGGTGCAGAGACCTTAAAGCTTGGTGCAGTGACCCCAAAAAGGGATCTGACATATGTGAAGGATACTGCAAAGGGCTTTATACGAATGGCTGAGGCAGATAACAGTATAGGAGAGACGATCAATGTCGGGTCGAATTTCGAAATTAGTATCGGCGAGCTTGCTGCTTTGATCCTGAAAATTACCGGCAGGGAAATGCCTATAGAATGTCAGGAAGACAGGTTGAGACCTGAAAAGAGCGAGGTGAACAGATTGTGGTGTGATAACCACAAGGCTGCCGAAACGATCGGATGGTCTCCGACATATACGCTGGAGCAAGGACTTGCCGAGACTGTGGAATGGATAAGGAGCAACATGAAATATTTCAAGACAGACATATACAATGTCTAGCAGGTGGAGGCCGGACGTATGATACCATTAAACATACCTGAAATAAGCGGCAACGAGTGGAAGTATATCAAAGAGTGTCTGGATACCAATTGGGTTTCCAGCGCAGGAAGTTATGTAGACCTTTTTGAAAATAGATTTGGTGAATACATTGGTGCAAAGAAGGCCATAGTTACTGTAAACGGAACCGCAGCGCTCCATTTGGCGCTTATCAGCATGGGAGTACATGAAGGTGATGAGGTGATCGTACCTTCCCTTACATTTATAGCAACAGTTAATGCAATACGTTATGCAGGCGCAATTCCCGTCTTTGTGGATGTTTGCAGAGACACATTCGTTATGGATGCAGAAAAGGTAGAAGAACTGGTAACTGACAAAACAAAGGTGATTATGCCCGTACACATATATGGACATCCCGTTGATATGGACCCACTAATGGATATTGCAGCAAGGCATGATTTGTTTGTTATTGAGGATGCAACAGAATCACTGGGTTCGAAATACAAGGGAAGATACACCGGGACCATCGGCCACACCGGCTGCTTCAGCTTTAACGGCAATAAGCTGATCACTACCGGGGGCGGCGGAATGCTGGTAACAAACGACAGTGCCCTCGGAGAGAAGGTCAAATACCTGTCATGCCAGGCTAAAACGGTTCTTGAAAATGGCGGCTTTGACCATGAAGAAATCGGATATAATTACAGGATGCCAAATCTTCTTGCAGCTATGGGAACCGCACAACTGGAGAAGATTGATACATTTATCGCAAATAAGAGAAGAAGTGCAGCACATTATACCGAACTGCTTTCAAAAGTAGAAAATGTAACTTGTCCTGTAGAAAGGCCCTGGGCAGAAAATGTGCACTGGCTCTATTCCGCCGTGATCGAAAAGGGCTTCCCGGTGAGCAGAGATGAGTTAATAAAAATATTGAGAGATGGTGGAGTTGAGAGCAGGCCATTTTTTACTCCGGTCCATCATATGAAGCCATTTATGGATTTTCCCCGTGGAAGCATGGATGTGACTGATGAGCTTGCTGTCAGGGGAATAAATCTCCCTAGCTCAGTCTCATTGACATATGAACAGATAGAAACGGTTGTGAACTTGATATCACAAGTATAGATAATTTGATAATAGCTATTTTTGGTATCTCTTACTGATGGATGCTTGCTTTTGTGTCTATAAAACTATAAATTTTTTATGAAATTTGCCGAAATAGATAATAAGAAAGTATATTTATCCACGGAGGGATCAATATGAGAATTGAAGGCAATGAGGCCGTTACCATGGTGCTGGATACCAGACTTCCAGCTAAAGATGTCCAGAGCAAACAGCCTGCCGAGGGATACAATGTTCCTTTAGCAGCCGAGCTCGAGGAAAATGATTACAAATTAACAGATAAAGCGGTGTTGGATGCCGTTGATAGAGTGAATAGAGCTATTTCAGGCACTAACCGTCAATTTAAGTTTTCTGTGCATGAGAAAACCAACCGTATAATGGTCAAGGTCATTGACACAGAAACCAAGGAGGTTATCCGAGAGATCCCTCCTGAAAAGATTCTTGATATGGTAGGACAGATGTGGGAAATGGCAGGGATCCTTGTAGATGAAAGAAGGTGATTAAATGGCAGTAAATAATGTTTCTTCAAGTCTTACATCATTATACAGCAATACCCTCAGATTGAGTGGACTTGCTACCGGAATGGACACTGACTCAATTATTGATCAATTGATGTCTGTGGAAAGGATACCGCTTGATAAGCTGTACCAGAAAAAACAGCTGTCAGAGTGGAAGAGAGATGCATACAGAGATATAACATCACTAATAAACAGCTTCAAATCGGATTACTTCGATATACTAAAGCCAAGCTCAAATATGAGATCAAATACCATTTACAATAAATATACAACAAATTCTTCTGATACCTCTGTTATTATGGCTACAGCTGGTGCAGGACTTACTGCCGTCAGCCATAAGATCGTTGTAAACAGTATTGCAACCGCATCTCAGGCTGTTAGTACAGGAAGGGTATCAAGCGCACTGAAGGGCGGAAGTATTGAAGCCTTTGAAATCACAGATGAGAACAATTCCTTTAAATTGACAGTCAATGGCGTGACAAAGACAATAACTCTTGATAATGGGAATTACGATGATGCTGCATCAATAGTCGGAAATGGCAGTGACGGACTATTGAGTCAAAAGGTCAAGGAAGCATTCAGCAATATAGATGTGGTGGTGGACGGTGATTCTATCAGGTTTACTTCTGCGGTCGAATCTGATGCTATTTCTGTATCGAGCGGAACGAAGAATGTACTTGGCAACCTTGGATTTACATCGGGAGCAAGCAATAGGATAAAACTGAACGAGACACTGGAAACGATCAGCGATAAGCTTTCTGGCGGAGCAATAACATTTGATGAAGACGGGAACTTTAAGCTGACGATCAATGGGAAGGACATTTATGGAAACAAGACCGAGTCACTAAGTTCGCTGATAAATAGAATCAATTCAAGCGAAGCGAATGTTACGATGGTCTACAGTTCTTTGTCGGATACCTTTACATTAACTTCAAAATCTACAGGAGAAGGCAAAATGTCGATCAGTGACAATGGCAGCGGATTTTTCACCGCGGCAGGTCTTACTGATATCAGTTCTGGAACCAATGCCAGCATAGAAATTGATGGTATTGCTGCAAACAGAGCTACTAATACTTTTACAGTTGATGGAGTCACATACAATCTGCTTAAGGCTGACCCGGGAGTTGAGAAGACAGTCAGCTTTGTTCAGGACGTCGATGCGACCTTCAATTCCATAAAATCTTTTGTAGACAAGTATAATGAACTTCTGGCAAAACTGAATACTGTTGTTTCCGAGAAATATGACCGTGATTATCAGCCGCTTACCCAAGCTCAGAAAGATGCAATGACAGAAGATGAAATAAAGAAGTGGGAAGCTAAAGCAAAAACTGGTCTGCTAAAAAATGACAGCATAATCCAGGGGATCATCAACGACATGAGGAGAGTATTTTCGGATCCTGTCAGCGGAATAAATGCCAGCCTGTCTTCGATTGGTATCACAACAGGTTCATATGATGAAAAGGGCAAGATCCATATCGATGAACAAAAGCTCAGGGAGGCAATAGCAAATTCTCCGGATACAGTAATGAACCTGTTTAACAGAGAATCCGATATATCATATTCAGCTAACCTGGGTAAAGAGGACAAGGCAGAGAGATATTCGGGAAACGGCCTGGTCAACCGACTGTATGATATTATTCAGGATAATATAAGAACAAGCAGGGATGCTAATAATCATAAGGGCACTTTGCTTGAGAAGGCCGGAGTGATAGGTGATGCTTCGGAATTCAGCAATGTATTCTATAAAGAGATCGAGGACTATAATGAAAAAATAGCATCGATGAACAGTAAGCTTGCACAGATCGAAAGCAGGTATTATGCGAAGTATGCCGCATTGGAAAGTGCTATTTCCAGAATGAACAGCCAGAGCGGCTATATAAGCTCACTTTTTGCTAACAATGCGCGCTAAAGGGAATATATTATTGACTTAAAACTATGGAGGATTTAGTATGGCACTGAATAAGGCATACAGCTTATACAAGGAAAATTCTGTTTTTACATCGACACCCGAAGAACTGACATTCATGCTATATAACGGTCTTGTCAAGTTTATCATGAAAGCACAAAGCGGCATCGAAGAGAATGATATTGAGAAAGCAGCAAATTCTATTATACGTGCCGAAGAGATCATTTTGTATTTCAGAAACACACTGGATATGAAATATGAAGTGTCAGCAGGTCTGGATTTGTTGTATGAGTACATGTACAGAAGGCTTTTTGAAGCGAACATATCCAAGGATGGGGAAATAATAGCGGAAGTACTCTCTCTGGCCAAGGATCTCAGAGATACCTGGGATAAGGCTATGAAGCTGGCAAAGAACAAGCAGAGGCCGCATCTGGCAGTGCAGGAGTAGCATATGAACAGTACAGCTGAACAATATGTCACTTTGTTGAACGAGTTATTACAGAAGAAATCAGAACTGCTCAAGGATATACTTGATTTGTCCTGTGCACAGACAAAGGTCATTGATGATGAGGACATAGACGGGTTGAACAGACTGATAGACGAAAAGCAGGGGAAGATCGACGAGATAGACAAGCTTGATAAGGAGTTTTCTGACTGCTTCGAAAAACTGAAGAGTATTCTAAAAGTTACAAGACTGGATCAGCTTGAAAGCTTCGAACTGACAGGAGCAAAGGAACTAAAGACGAAGACAGCCGGAATTATTAAGGTTATAAGTTCTATCAGTGAGAAGGAAAATGAAAACAGCCGTAAAAGTAAAGAGCTGTTGTCAAGACTGGGAACTGAGATCAAAAAAATTAATCAGAACAAGAAAGTCAGTAATGCATATACTCAGACTTCGTTCAATACACCATCATATTTTATGGATAAAAAGAAATAAGTGAGCCTCGGCTCACTTTTTTTTTCTAATTTAGTCAGGGAATTTGGTCAGGTCAATCCTCGGGATAAACTTTCTTAAGGAATTCGAACACCCTTTTCATGTATCCTTCCTTATCACTCATATATGCAGCGACGTGCCCATTGTCCCCGGTCTGCCAGAACTCTGCGCCGGATGGATTCAGGCCGGAATACTTCTGGTACAGCTCTATCGAATTGATCACAGGAATGAAATCATCATTGCGGCTGTGTATGAGCATAAGATGCGGCGTGTTTTCGGCAGTCATTGCATTTACAGGGCTGGCTCCCTCTGATTTTATGCCTCCGGCAACATTTATCGCAAGGGCTGTAGTCATGTTGAAGGGGAAAGCGGGCAGGCCGGTCCATTTGTCCAGATCGCTGTTCAAATATGTCTTGAGGTCTGAATACGGACTGTCGGCAATAACGGCATCCACCAGGGCCGCCCCGTCTGATGAGGTGCTTTCGGCTGCCGCAAGGATCGAAGCGGATGCGCCTGTCGAAAAGCCTATCAGCGTGACATGCTTTGACCCCTGATTCCTGATGTATTTTATGGCCGCCTTGACATCTTCCTTTTCGTTATATCCGAAGGTGCTGTCCTTGCCGCCGGACTCGCCGGAGTTTCTGAGATCGAAGGTCAATACGGTATAGCCTCTGTTCAGGAATTCTTTTATCATATCGACTGTCTCCACCCCGAACTCAAGCCTGTTGCTTCCATATGAATGAACAAGGATAACGGCTTTATCGCTGTGCTTTGCTTCAAAGAGCCAGCCCTTCAGAAGGATCGTGCTGTCGGCGCCTCTGAAAGTTATGTCTCTGTATTCCGGAACAATATTGGATGAGAAGGCATCGACCGGCTTTTTGTCCGGGTGCAGAAGACCCCAGCTTTTATAGACTGAAAGTATGACTGTGGCTACCATGAGTATAAACAGCAGTACTATGACAGGAATGATAATGTATCTTGCCCGGCGTACTTTTCTCGCCGCAAATGTGACTCCGTTTATCCTCATTATCCGATGCCTCCAATCTTTTTACCGTCTTATTGACATGTATCACAATTAACACTATTATATTTTTTATTATACGCGTTGTAAAGGTCAAGTAAAACTTGGAGCAGACGGCCGCGATGTCGATGGAGATTTTGTAATGAATTGTGATATATGTCCGAGAAATTGTAATATTGACAGAGCAAAAACGAGGGGCTTTTGCGGTATGGGCGAAGCTCCAGTCGTTTCACGCGCTTTTTTGCATATGTGGGAGGAACCCTGTATCAGCGGCAAGCATGGCTCGGGTACTGTATTTTTCTCCGGCTGCAGCCTCAAATGCATCTACTGCCAGAACTATGAAATAAGCCATAAAGGCAGAGGCAGGGAAGTGACCGTAAGTGAGCTGGCAGATATTTTCCTGTCATTGAGAGACAAAGGAGCTCATAATATCAATCTTGTGACTCCAACACATTTTGTACCGGCCATCAGGGGGGCTTTGAGCCTTGCAAGGGAGAAGGAGACAGCCAGTGAATTACTTGACCGGCAGCCTCTCGATATCCCTGTGGTATATAACACGAACGCCTATGATAGTGTGCTGCAGCTTCACTCACTTGAGGATATGGTTGATATCTACCTGCCTGATCTGAAGTATATCAATCCTGACCTGTCTAAAGAGTACTCCAGAGCACCGGATTATTTTGAGAAGGCATCTGCTGCCATAATGGAGATGTTCAGACAAAAGGGCGCACCTGAGTTCGACTCAGAGGGCATGATGCAGAAAGGTGTCATAATAAGGCATCTGGTACTTCCGGGTCATACCTCAGAAACATTGAGGGTGCTTGAGTGGATAGCTGCCAACCTGTCGAAGGATGCATATGTAAGCCTGATGAGCCAATATACTCCGTGTTATCTTGCCAAAGAGCATAACATAATAGGCAGGCGCATAACGCGGCATGAGTATGACAAGGTCGTCAATAAATTCATAAAGCTCGGACTCAACGGCTTCGTCCAGGAACGGGAGTCAGCGTCCGAGGAGTTCATACCGGATTTCGATGGTTCTGAAATTATTTCCCGCAATTTATAAATTATTAGCACCTCCTTTCCTGCATATTATCTGCACCTGCTGAATCATTTTGATCAAAAAAAGAAAAATTTAACAAAAAAGTATGGAAAAAGAATTTGTATTATGATAGAATCAGTCACATCTTAATAAATGTAATAAAATGTAAATTGAGCAAAATGATAGCAGGGACTTCAATGACTGACACACCTAACTAAAATACCTGATTTGTGAGGATTCCGATATGCAGACAGGAGATTTTTTCAATGAAAGATATATCGTGGAGGGTATACTCGGCAAGGGCGGCATGGGTACGGTGTATCTGGCCAGGAATATAAATACCGATACTTATTGGGCAATCAAGGAAATCAATATGAAAGCTGATAAGCAGATCAATCTCGCAGCCGAGCCAAATCTGCTTAAAAAGCTCAACCATCCGGCATTGCCCAGACTCTTTGATATCATAGAGCAGGATGGCTTTCTATATATGATATCAGATTATATAGACGGTGTTTCTCTCGATAAAAAGCTTGAGGAAGAAGGCAGCTTTGATGAGGAAATCGTTGTCGACTGGGCCATACAGCTATGCAGAGCTTTGGACTATCTGCATTCATTGAAGCCAAATCCCATTATTTACAGAGATATCAAGCCTTCAAATATAATGCTTACCGATAGCGGGAGGCTCAAGCTGATAGATTTCGGTACTGCACGGGAATACAAGCCGCAGTCTGATGCGGACACTGTATACATTGGAACGAGGGGATATGCGGCACCCGAGCAGTTTGGGACAGGTCAGACCAGCGCTGTTTCTGATATTTACAGTCTGGGCATCACCCTGCATCATCTGCTGACTGGAAAAAGTCCGGTTGAGGCGCCATACAGGATCATACCCATCAGATACTATAATCAGCAGCTTTCAGCCGGGTTGGAGGCAATCATCAGCAAGTGCACCAGCGAGGCGATGAGCAGCCGGTACCAGAGTGTGACAGAGCTGATGGAGGATTTGTTGGCATTGCAGGAGGGACAGTATACTGACAATAACAAACACTGTTCAATGGACACTGCCAACATCGACAACACATTGAATGCCGCCGATCCTGAAAAAAGGCCGGAACAGGCCCGAAGCTTCAAGAGACTGGTCATAACCGTGTGGGACAATGCTGAATTTGCCTGCGAGCTGGCTTATACTGCTGCCAGATATACAGGAAGCGAGGTGCTTGTGGCGGATTTGGATCTGTTGGCGCCAAAAGCCGATCTGATCCTCAATACAGGCAAATATCCTCTCAGATCACATGAATCCGCCACATTGGGGCACTCCGGACTAGATATGGTAATGGATGCTGTCACAAGAGGCGTTCTGACCTCTGTGATACTCAAGCAGGCAGCTATAGTCAAGAACGACATGAAAAACCTTTATATCATCACAGGTAATTATAAGCTTGATAATTTTGAATACTACAGTGAAGATAGCGTGCCGCAGATAATTGAAAAATGTTACCGCGGCTTTGATATAACAATACTGCTTGTAAACCGTTCCATATATGATGCATTTACTTTATCCGCACTGCTGAGATCGGATATGAATATTGCAGCCATAAGGGGAGACATATCCAGCCTGCGTGAATTCAACACATACATAGCTTTTTTGAATGAAAAACAGCATCTTCCGCCGGAGAATACCAGGTTTGTCCTCTTTGAACATGACAAGTCGTGTCAAATGGGGGAGGCGGAGGTGAGGCAGGCAACACAGGACAACCTTCTTGGATGCATTTCATACAGCAGGAAGCGTTCGTTGTACAGAAACCTCAAGGGCGCATATGTATCCCATATGGAAAAGGAAATATTGAGCGAGTATTACCAAATACATGAAAGACTCGGAATGGTACCTGCAGTCAGCCTTCTTCAGAAGCTGCTGCGGCTGTTGTCTGATATATTTACCGGTTCCAAGCATAAAAAGGGTAGTAACCAGGAGGTTTAGCAACATGCCTGTAGTCAAATCGCATCATAAGTTATTTTATGAAAACAATAATGCCGCATCAAAGGGTATCAAGGATATGAGCACAATCATATCCAGCATCACCAATGACATCCTCAGGGAGTGTCCCGCACTGGTGGCCGATGTGTCTGCAGGGCGCATCCAAAGGAGTGTTCTGGAGACTGCCGTAATAAAGGATATTGATGTGCACAGGTATCATTTTGGTTTTGACAGGGACGAGCTGATAAGAAAGGTATTTGACTTCATGTTCGGATATGGTGAACTGCAGCCATATATTGATGAAGAAGAAATAACAGATATCGACGGTACATTTTTCAATCAATTCGTCATAAAACGTCATGGCGTACGAAGCAAGATACCTGTGAATTTTGGAAGTGAGAGGATTTTCGACACATACTGCAAGCTCGTGGCTGTCCGCAACGGAGGGATACTTAATGAAAATGACAGCCACTGCAGGGTCACCGATGAAAGAAACAGACTAAGGATCAACGTATCCATCAAGCCGAGAAATATTTCAAGCCCCGCCATCAGTATCAGGAAACACAGAAAGGACAGCTATACGCTGGCGGATCTGAAAAGGCTCGGCATGCTGGATGACAAGCTTGTAGAACTGCTCGAAGGACTGGCAAGGAGCGATGCATCAGTTCTGTTCTGCGGAAAAGGTGCAGCAGGAAAGACAACTCTCATGCGTGCATTCATTAATATTCTGCCTGAGATGGAAAGAGTGCTCATTGTCGAGTCTGATGCGGAGATATACCCGGACAAGCCTTATTGTATCGAGCAGCGTATCAAAAAGCAGAACGACGGCGGAAGGCCGGTTACGCTGAAGGACTTGGTTCGTGATGGGTTGACTATGTCTTTGGACTCGTACTGCGTTGGGGAGATAACGGGCGATGAGGCCTGGGAATTTGTTAAGGCATCCTATTCAGGCCACAGAGGCATAGCCACCACCCATTCCGAGAGCGCCTATGATGCATTCGGCAGACTGCTGACCCTCAGCAAGGGAGCAAAAATCGGAGAAAGTGAACGGACCATCAAGGAGATGTTGGGCAGAAGTATAGACATTATCTTCTATCTTAAGGAGTTCCGGGTGGTGGAGGTCCTTGAGGTATGCGGTTACAACAGCACTGAGGACACCTTTGTTTACAACAAGCTATATTGTTCCAGCGAGAGGTGATAGCCGGTGAACATTTCAGGTCTGCCCATTGACCAAAGTAAATTGATCATTATATCGGTACTGCTTATTGCAGCCGATGTTGTGCTTGCTGCAGCGATTGCCAGAAATCCTGTGCTTGCCGGCGTTTTTACAAGTTTGAAAAACTGGCTTGCAGGAAAATTTGCAAGACCGGCCAGGTTTATAGGCGGCAGGTCGGGGAAGGCATTGCGTGGGGGCAGCAGGACGGGTCGCTATGAAGGCATCGGGGCAGGGCTCTATGACATCGGTGAGTCAGGCGCTCATTCCGGCGGCCATTCAGGGGCTCATAAGGATATGAACCTGTTGGAGCGACTTGAGCTATTATATATCGAGAAACCAAATATCAGGCACTACCTGCCTTTCATGAATGTTTACATATTGATCCTTATAATAATATTGATATTTATCGCCGTATACCGGCCTGTTTACAGCTTGCTCCGATTTATACCTTCAGCGGCAGTCATAAGCGGAATCATCTCAATTTCACCTCTGTTTGCACTGGAGCTGCTTTCCAGGTATAACGCCGAGACGATCAGAAGGAAATTGTCGGAGTACATTTCAATACTTAGCAGATGGTGCTCTGTAAAGGAAGATATTATATATGCCTTTGAAAAATCCCTTACTTCCAATATAGGAGAGCCCCTGCAGACCTTCATCAGGGATATGGTCATACAGGTGAACCGCGGGATGGAGCCATGGGATGCCCTGGATATATTGCAGATGAAGGTGGATGATCCGCAGTTCAGGGATTTCATAATCAATGTCAAGCTCAGCATAAGGCACAGAGGTGACATAATAAAGCTGCTTTCAAATCTTGAGAACCAGTTTTACAAAATAGATGAGGAATACAACAGGCGCAGGATATCGACTTATAAGGACAGGCTGCTGATCTATTTCATCATGTTTGCCGTACTGGGTATCGCATATTTTTTCATAAGACTGTCCCCACAGGTAAGCAGCTTCTATCTGGATACTGTGGCCGGCAAGCTACTGCTGATGGCTTTCAGCGGCATGTATGCTTTCGGGTTCTATCTGACAGCGGGGATTACCAGGTTCAGAAATCAGGGGTGATGATATGGAGTATTTTGCTTCGCTTTACAGTGACAATAGCATAATGTTTCTGGTACTGGGCGCCGCTAATGTGGTTTTGGGTTTTTTCCTTTCCAGGAAATTTTCAATAACAGGTTCGAAGCGCGTGATTGAGGCTCTAGGGTCCAGAAACCCCGGTATATCGGTATATAAGCGCTGCTCCATGCTTGTTGGACAGGGTATGGCCGTATGCGGGAAAAAGTTTGAAAAAGGCAGACTATATGGCAAAGCCCGTAAAAAGATGAAACAGGCAGGCTATAGAGAAGAATTTGCGCCAATTGTTTATATGCTTGTGAAGTATGTACTTTCAGGCACAGTGTTTGTCGTGGCTTTATGCATGAATTATCCCGACCTGATAAGGCCCGTGGCCTTGGTCGTTCTTATGAACTCGATCATTGAAGCTGTGATAGCCTCTAACAAACGAAAGGTGAACCTCAGGTTCCAGAAGTATATATACAAGATCTACAAATACCTGCACAATCAGATATCTTCGGGTGTGAAGCCCACTGATGCAGTCAGGACGGTCTATGAGGTGACAGACGACAGGGAATTGAGGGTTATACTTATCAAGCTGGCTGCCAGATATGAACTGACGCTTGATATAGATATCGCGCTTGAGGAATTTCGGTCCAACTTTGATACTCATGAGGCGGAGACCTTGTGCATAGCACTCAAGCAGGGCATTGACACCGGTGACAACAAGGATCTGCTTGCAAGGCAGGAGGATATCATGTTCAAGAAATACTTCAATTATATACAGGCAGAAACAGACAGCTGCAGGAACAGGAGCGTTGCCGCTGCTGCTGTGTATGTCACCATCGTGGCTGTGATGATAATCGTTCCCATGCTTGAAGAAGTTGGCCAGGCGGTCGGAAAGATATTCATAAACTAAGTAATTCAGTATGTGGAGGGTTGGATATGGAACTTGTGAAATTAATGGTATCTGTCAGGCATTACTTTATCAGGAACTGCGTTACTGAAGACACTGGGAAACGTAATATTGGCAAACGTCTTAGAGGTGAGCACCGTTGGGGTGACCGCCTTTTTGGCAAACACTCTATTGGCAAACGTCTTATTTGCAGCATGGATGGGTTCGGCTTGAATGAAATCCTTGGGATAGCGGCTGCGATCATTATTGCTGCGTTCATTATTATCCCGGGTATGCGGACGTTTGCCCAAACAATGATGACTAGTCTGAGTACCTGGTGGGGCAATATTTCAAGCAGTATTTTCCCCACTTCATGATCAGAGAGGGCGATGGACATGCCGGTGAAACCATTAGTGACTGGAATAATGCTGATACTTGTGGTATTCCTGCTGGTGTATATGGTAGAGTTTTTCATTCCGCTTTCAGCAAAGGGCGATATTGATATGCTTTGCAGGAATGCACTGCTCCAGATGGAGAATGCAGGAGGACTGAGCAGTTCCGGTAAGCTGGCGCTGAAGTCGGAGCTTGAGGGAATGGGTCTTGATAATGTGACAATATCGGCTACGGAAAATGCCAGACAGGGCGGACTGCTGACCCTTCGAGTCGAGGGCGACTATACTTACAACGGGATCACCGGCTTTTTGAGCAGAGGTGAGGTGACCCTCAGAATGGTTTATGACAAGTCCACCATGTCAAGAAAAGTGGTGAATTGAACTAATCATAGGCATAGTCAAGATGAAAGTGAACTGATATGGTGCGGGGAACAGACCAGTACCGGTAAAGGGAGCGGGATTTTGAAGGAGAAGGTTAAAGCCGGATATAATAAGGGAAGCGTTGTTACTGAAATAGTGGTAATGGCTGCAATGCTGGTGTTCATCATTTTGCCCGTTTTTTCGGCGATTGCCGAAAAGTATGTGCTGATGGAGAAGTCAAGAGTGATAAGGGATGCAGCGGACATGACCAATATTTCAGCCTACAATGCGCTTTCTGCGACTGTTCTGGGCAAGGCTGCCGTGGATGTTTCATATACGGAGGCATTGGATATTTACGCAGAGATGCTCGGAAGAAATCTCAGGCTCGATGAGGATATGGATCCGGAACCGGATTCAGTTGCTGAGGGACGGGTGGAGGTGCTGTCGCTGATAGTATACAGCGATGGCTTTCCCGCCGCTTGCCCGGAGGGTGTATCTATTACCCGGCCTACGGTTCACAGCTGCATCAGGGTGCCTGTCAAACCGTCGCTTTACAGGGGCATTATTTTGGAGATGCTGGGCAAGGACAGCATAGATATCGTGGTCCATGTGGATTCGGAGATACCTTTGGATAATTAGTTGTAAAAAATATTGATATGCGGGTGTTTGTATGAGAAGATATGGCTGGGTCGGAGGGGCATTGGTGATCGTCATACTTCTGGTTGTAATCGAGATGATGATCATTTCGAATGCGTCAGGGTATGAGGTCAGGGAGAAAGCAGTATTTGCAGCGAGGGACATCGACGAAAATACTGTTATTACCGGAGAGATGCTGGAAATAAGAGAAATAGGGGCTGATACCGTTCACAAGGATGCTGTGAGGAGTATCGATGAGGCTGTCAATATGATTGCAGCAGATTTCATCCATGGAGGCGAGCAGCTCTTGAAGGGAAGGTTGACAGACAAGCCCGACAACACTGTTGAAGCGCTTGATAAGTCTAACCGCCTATTCTGTGTTGAGCCCAAAAATGATCAGGCAAACGCGTGGCAGCTGACAAAGGATCAGTATGTGGATATGATCTATGTGCCCAATTATGGTCAGCAGAACAATACTCCTCCGGAAGCGGCCGGAGTAGTGGCAGTGCCACCGTTGTCCAATGGAGTTAGAATACTGAAGCATGTCAGGATAGCGGGACTTGTTGATGAAGACGGGAAGCTGGCAGGAGAAGGTGTTGCAGAAAAGCTGCCGAAATACATAGTGCTCGAGGTAAAGGAAGAGCAGGCCATATTCCTGGCCTTTGCCAAAAGCAATGGCAAGCTCGAGCTGTCAAGCGTACCCGGCTGATGACGATGGGCAGAAAGCATGTCTCCTGCCTGAAAGGCAGATCGGTACCTGTCGTCAGATGTTTTTCAGCTTGAAAGGTTGAAAATATTTATGGGGGCAGGGTAAGGGCCAGGGTAAGGGCTGGGGTAAGGATCGGGGTCAGGGTCAGGGTCAGGGTCAGGGCCAAGG
>JAEYRV010000057.1 GCA_023435305.1 Bacillota bacterium | reverse complement strand
GCAATGCTTCGGGAAATATTCACATACCACTATTACACACCCCGAACAATTCATCACCCACCTACGCCCTCGCTTCCGCGAGATATGCTGCTTAGAGGTGGGCGTCTTCTTGTATTTAGAGATAAATCCATTCCATCTACCTTTTCGTAGAGTATCCCATGCCTGTTATTTATGCATATCAGCTCATAGCAGCTTGGCACTGGAAGCTATAAACTATATAAAAGCTGGGCATTATAAAGTTCCGATTAATACTTTCCACCGGATAATCTGCATTAAATAGTTTACATATTATACCTTCAACATAATCAAATATTTCTGCAGTATTTCCTTTTGCAATTATTCTCATCTATTCATAACCCCGTACTTATATGCATCTTGAGATTTGCTTGTATTTCACTATCTTATCAACCAATCCAATAAATGTCGATAAAAAGGATATTTTCAACTCTTTTCGAGCAATCTTTACAAGAAATACCAGACATGCTATTCTATGTATAGAATGCATGTCAGGAGGAATATGCCGGTGGATAATTGGATGACTCTACTAAAAGCAGACCCAACGAACTGGCTGTTGGAAGAAAACAACCCTTCCGTGCGCTATTTTACATTAAAAGATATCCTGGACCGGTCGGATGATGATATCGAAGTCCAATCTGCCAAAAGGGAAATAATGCAAACAGGTTTCGTGCCCGACATTCTTCAAAAGCAGAGGGAAGCGGAGTATCTTAAGGCATACCCCCGATTTTACACTAATAAATACAAAGGCCTTGTTTGGTCATTGATAACGCTTGCAGAATTAGGAGCCGAGGCAGTTCCGCAGATTAAAGAGCAATGTGAGTATCTGCTCGAATATTCCCAGGAGAGGCAGGACGGCGGTTTTTCACAGAATACAGCCGTGAAGACAGGCGGCGGAAGAATAAACGAAGTGATTCCCTGCCTGACCGGAAACATGGTTTGGAGCTTGATTCACTTTGGTTACCTCGACGATCCGAGACTTCAAAAAGCTATCGGATGGATCACCCGATTTATGCGCTTTAATGATGGTGCAGCAACTGATCCGCAAGTCCCGCCATATGACCGTAATGAAATGTGCTGGGGTACACACACCTGTCATATGGGTGTAGTCAAGATTCTCAAAGGATTAAGTGCAGTACCGCCGGAAAAAAGAACGAAAGAAATAAACGATACGATACAAAAAGCATCCGAGTTTATATTGATCCACCATATTTACAAACGCAGCCATGACCTGAGCCGGAAATCGAAACCGGGCTGGCTCAAATTCGGATTTCCTTTAATGTATCAGACAGATGTATTAGAAATATTGGATATCCTCACCGGGCTGGGGATCAAAGATAGCCGTATGGATGATGCCATAAACGTTGTCCTTGCAAAACAGGATGATATGGGCAGATGGAAATTGGAGAACACCTACAGCAACGACCGTTTGCTTATCCCAATGGGTCAAATGGACGAGCAGAACAAATGGATCACCCTTAGGGCAATGAGAGTATTGAAAAGATATAAAGGGGGTCAGGCTTGAATAATTCCTTTATTCACCGAGTGAATGAAGGAATTATTCAAGCCTGACCCCGTTACTACTCTGCGATAGTATAATTTCAAAAAACATCTAGTAGTGTTTTATTGATATAAAAACTCTCCGATTTGCCATTATCATATGTGTAGGTACATAGCTCCGTTTCAAGTCCTGACCATTCCCATACGTCAACAGGTGCGGTAAGGAAGCGATACGGCCAACCCTCTGCTTCACACAGGACCCACGAGAGCTCATGCTGCTCCAGCATTCGCAGAGTATCGCTCTGAAAATCGACCATGAGCTGAGCCGGCCAATTTGTTCCGGTTTGAAAATTCCCCATCTCATTGACCATGAATCCCACATTATATTTATCTGCAATGGCCTTCTGCGGAACGATACACTTCTCATAGGCCGCATCCGCATCAATATAGTCGGATTCTTTGAGGATCGGTTCTTTGTTTTCATCATAAGCGAGGGGCCAGGTGAGATCCCACTGTTCTTCACCGGCGCAGAACCACACTGGATAGTATGGGTGACAGCCGACAGCAAGACCTATAGACGCCATTTCCTCTATCCAATCAAGGCAGGGAGTAGCCGAGAAGGAATATATGAGCACCCTGTCTTTGTCAGCCGCGCGAATACGCTGAACGGTATCCTTCCAGCCAGTTCTCCATCTATCCCAGGTTTGCTCGTTTGGCTCAGCTTCATTCATCATGTCAAAGCTCAGATATTTGGCAGGAATATTCTCGTAACGTCTGCTCAGCATTTCCCAGTATGCAGCAATAAGCTCCCACTCATTATCGTTATAATCGGTTGTAAAGTTACCGCCTTGAATTATCACACGATTAGGAAGTGCAGCCATAGCTATTTGTAAATGCACATCGTATTCGATGCACCATGCGAGCAGCCTATCCAACTCTTTTAGCTCATACTCATTTACCAGGGACATATCATTAGGATAAACCGGATATTGAAACTTATTAAATCCCAGGAATAAACGGGTAAAATTGAAACCGTTTTCCGAGAGGAACCGTATATCTGATTCACGAAAATCCTGATAGGTATGCGGTCCATCTTTCCGCGCGGTATTTCCGGCGCCTTTCCAGGTCGTCGGCAGCTTCGACTGAGTAGGTTCGGGCAAATTGCTCGATCGGCTCAAAAGTTCATCGGTAATGATGCTCTTGTCATAAGTGCCTGCATCGTAAACGCTGACATATTTGGGTTCGCAGCCGGTAATGAACGGGTACTTTTTAAATTCAGCCAGTCTCAGGACAGCCTTTATTGCATCTTCTCTCGTCAGCGGAGCATCCGGATGCATTGTACGGTTTTCATAATCAATATCCATCATTGTATTTTTGCTTAAATATGACTTGATAGATGCAGCAAAAAGATATCCGCCTTCTGCTTTATTAAGCTCTCCCTGAGGCGGCGTATCCTTGCGCATATCCCAATCAGGGAATTCTTCATAATCATGGCTGAATTTACTAAAGTCGCTGTGCAAATCAACATATTGCTCAGTATTGTGCCAATTTCCTGCTACTAAGATGTCGTCGCTGGGACCAGGCCACCCGGTCCAGTCCAGCAACTCCATTTTAAGCACCTCAGCCAGTTTGTAGAAGGCTACCATTCCATCATCGCGATGCATTTCACGATTCGACTTTGATGCACTCTCTGCAACAGTTTTCCATTCTGGCAGCTTAGTGCTGTCGTATTTGGTAAGAAAGCTTAATACAAGTGTGTAAAATTCGGCACAGGTTATTGTTTCATTTAAATTTTGTTGTAGCTCCTCCGGTACAATACCATAGCTTATAGCCCGGATCACTTCATCACGAGGTACAGGATCAAAAACTTCGCCAGGGAGAGAAATAAGTTCTGCATCTTCCAGGACAGGTACAGTCGGTTCAGATGTCGGTGAAATTGGTTGAGATCCTGATTGAGATACTGATTCCTCAGGTTCTTTTGCGGGTGTAGAGCATGCAGTAAACGAAAAAAGCATTGACAAAAGGAGTAGCAAAGCTGCAATATGTTTCATAAGGAAATTCTCCCTATATAGAGTTAACAGCTTGAGATAGTAATTCACGATGAATTTAAGCTGTTATGGAAATATTTTAATATTTTGTCCACTATAACTCAACATTTTTTTGAATGCTCACGGAAGCACAGAAACACTTTGAGTAAACCAATTAACATCAACAGAGTAGGATTGAACAAACGCAAGCCCATGTGGACTTGCGTTTGCAATTTAGCCTATTTTACTGAAATGTAGTAATCAATGCAATTCTCTTCTTCATTGATGGCCTCATAATCAGAAGTTTCAGCCAGCTCAAATCCGGAGTTGGGAAGCCATACACCATCGATATAGTCATATACAGTTTGTGTTAGCTTCTCCCCATTTAGAGTATTATCTTTTGTGCTATAAGTAAAAACAGCATACTTTGCTTGCGGTAATACTTTTTTCACCATGCCTTCAGGTATTTTTTCGTCCCGTGAAACCTCAACACAATAATAATATGTGTAGTTGAGATCATCGTCGTCCTTACAGATATCTACCGGGTCATAATCATATACTGCATAATACACATTTGTATTAACCCTGTTCTCAATGATGCCTGCCATTTTCATGAACTCGCTTTGTATTTTTGATATAAGCCCGGACTTGACGTTTTCTCCCTGATTTATCTTTCTGGCAATACCTACAAGTATTTTTTCATCTTTACAGACGATATTCGGTTTCAATACTATCATCCCTCTTTCATTTTTTATTGAAAGCAAATTAGCTCTTTCAAACAGGTCCGGCTCGATATGAGCTTTACGAAAACTGCTTGGCGGCGCGCCATAAGCCAATTTAAAAGTTCTCGTGAACACCTCGTGCGATTCAAACCCATGTTCAAAAGCTATGTCAGTTATGCTGCGCTTTGTAGTCACCACATCAAAGACTGCTTTACTCAGCCTTCTTCTGCGTACATATTCCTTTACAGAACAACCGACAATGGCACCGAAAACCCTATAAAAGTGTGGAACTGAATATCCTGCAGCTCTTGCAATATTTTCCAGTTCAAGATCACTTACCAAATTATCTTCGATATAGTCGATTGCTTTTTGCAAATTGATATAGTAGCTCAAAACACGCCTTCCCCTTTGCTTTCTATAGATATGATACATCATTGGAATAATAAATACTTGATACTTCTTATCATCATCGGTCATCATCGGGGTCAGGCTTGAATAATTCCTTTATTCACTTGGGTGAATAAAGGAATTATTCAAGCCTGACCCCGGAAGTAAAGGAATTACTCAAGCCTGACCCCCAAACCACATTTCCCTTACTCCCTTAATAATCAAAGGTTTTATTCTTTCCTCAATCATCCCCCAATCTTGTATGATATCAGGAAAAACAGAGCTCTCTGACTTCTTTATGCAGGTATCATCCTTCAAGCCAAAGCACACCCCATTCGGATACTCATTATTGGGTTGTACTACAAGGAAGGAAAGCGCTTTCAAAGTATTAGCAACCGGAGTAACAAGATTATCATGATAATATTTGACATTAGCTTCATTATCAACCATTCCACCGTGGCCTATAATACCAACCCGCATATCACTAAACGGAGATTGATAGCCTGGATCATTGATCCAGCCTGCATATGTAATTTCATTCACTTTTTCAAAAATCATCAGCAGCTTTGATGGTATCGGCGAATAATGAGGCACAACCAGAAACATCCCCTGAACACATTCTAAAGCTTTCAATAGTTTATTGAAATCCTCATCATAGATGCATAATCCATTTGAATAACATGCTCCACACAGTATGCATGGTTTTATGTCATAATCCTTCAAAGCAATAATATCTACCTCGATATCTTCTCCCGTTTCCTTGAGAATAATATCCTTGATCATATTACAGACTCTGATAGAAGTACTTTTCCCATCAGCCAACTTACTATTTGATGCCGAAATACATGCGATCTTCATCTTAGCTCCTCCTGTGTCGGGGTTAGGCTTGAAGTATTCCTTTTTCGGGGTCAGGCTTGAAATATTCCTTTATTCACTTGGGTGAATAAAGGAATATTTCAAGCCTGACCCCGAAAATAAAGGAATATTTCAAGCCTGACCCCGGTTATGACCCCGGTTATTGACCCCGCTGGGCATATATGATCAGCTTGCTTCTTTCGTTTATATTGGTTTTGGAATACAGGCTGCTGATATAGTTTTTTACCGTTCCTTCGGTTATATAGAGCTTCTTGGCTATATCCAGGTTGGAAAATCCTTTGCCTACCAGCTTCAGGACAGCGATTTCCCTCTCAGTCAGTGCGTCGATGTCTGTACCCTTCAATACAGCATCACTTCCTCCTGTGCCGGCTTTGTCGCCTGTTACCAGTGAAATCACTTTTGCGGCTATTTCGGGCTGCATAATGGAATTGCCTGCATAGGCATCCCGTATACTCATTACGAGCTTTTCAGAAGTCAAATCCTTGAGCATGTACCCCACAGCGCCGTTTCTTAATGCATCTATGATGAATTCATCGTCGTCGAAGGTGGTCAGGATCAGGACTTTTATTCCGGGGTATTTCTCTTTGATTGCCGAAGTACATTCCACTCCATTCATGACGGGCATTCTTATGTCCATCAATACAACATCGGGATTTGCCGATGGTATTTTTTCAAGAGCGTCCTGCCCATTCTCAGCCAGTTGGACAACTTCAATATCCTGTTCCATATCCAGTATGGTTTTCAAGCCTTCCCTCATTAAGCGCTGGTCATCTACTATCATAACTTTTATCTTCATAAATTAGCCCTCCTGCCTGGTTTCAGGGTTCTCACCTACTGCCTGCGCAATATATCCGCCTGGAATGGGAATTGAGACCTTTGTTTTAAAACCGTTTCCCATTGAACTTGAAAAATCCACCAACCCGCCAAGACCCTCTACTCTTTCCTGTAATCCGCTGAGGCCAAAGCCTTTTTTTATACGGGGACAGCCCATGCCGTTATCGTGGATATTTATCTGTACCATATCATTCTCAAGGCTCATTGAAATTTGTATCTCATTTGAATGTCCGTGCCGTATAGAATTCGTAATACTTTCCTGAATGAGCCTGAAAATAATTACTTCGACAGCTGCAGGAAGTTTGATCTCTTGAGGCAGAGTACTATCCAGTATAATATGGACCTCTGTGTTATTCATAGTATTGTTGATAAAGTCAAGTATGGATTCCCAAAACGGTTTTCCTTCCAGAGCCTGTGGACGCAGAGATTTTATGGTGCGTTTGACATCATTCAGGCCGCTCCTGGTCAATTCCTGGGCTTTCTCCAGCCCTTCTGCCAGCCTGCCTGCATCCGCCGAAGACAGTTTCTTGCATACTTCCAGTTGTACTATGAGTGTAGTCAGGGTATGCGCGAGAGTATCATGTATTTCGCGAGCCATTCTAATACGCTCTTTTTCGACCAAAAGCTGCTCTGATGCAGCCGATGCGTCGATCAGTTTTTTGTAAGCTTCTTCAAGCTCTTTGTTGATCCTCTCCAGCTTCTCCCTTTCTTTGATCTGAGACCTGACAAAATAGCTGATTCCTATTATAAATACAATTGCTACCCCGTTGTTGATGAAAACATCGATGAAAATCTCCGAAGGAGTTGTAAATCTTTTGCTCATAATGTCTGCAAGGTATTTAGACAGTATAAAAGGTATGGACAAAATAATTCCTGAGTACTTGAATTCATAATTTATCGTAGCCTCTGATACACAAGCAAAAAACAGTAAAATATTCGCACCTGATTTATCGATAAAACCTATACAGATCAGGAAAAATAGTTCAACAACAGTACTTATCCATTGATATTTTACAGGTTTACTGTAAGTAATAAGGTATAACTGTCTGAAATAATCAGTAAATATTGCAATAAGCATCAGGGAAATTAATGAAGGTATATCCTTCAGATCGTTGTACACCAGTATTAGTACTACTGCCGATAAATGTGTAAACGGCTTAATGAAGAAAGCTGTTTTTTTGATTTGCCATGTCTTTATCATAAAGCCTCCGGTGTTCAAGCAATAATGGACCAATACTTTTATAGTAACAGAAGTTGGGTCCGACCTCAATAAAGTATTCGGCAGAATATATGACTCCGGTCATATAAGGTCATTACTTCCTATACTATGGCAAAATGGCCATACAGGATAGAATGGATCCATCACGAAGCAGTTATTTCTTTTAGAAAGGAAAATCAAGAATGAACATTGTAACATTTATTTTAATCATTGCAACAATAATTGAGGTTGCACTAGCCGCTTACTCTTTAATAACAAAATCTAGTCAGAACAAGATCAGAGGTTGGATCCGAATAGGCACATTTGCCGCATTTGTCATTCTTTCTTTGGTCTCGGTCATCCAGTGGGGTCTCAGATGGTATCTGTTAGCTGCAGTACTGCTTATCCTGACAATTGTCGGCAGTATATCGCTGATACGCATGAAGAGTGATAAAAAGGAGTTCAAATCTGGTCGTATCGTGTTTAAGGCAATTGCTATGTGGCTGGTCGTGGTTATAGCTATAATGCCCGCGTTGATTTTGCCTCAATATAAGCTTCCCAGGGTGACCGGCAAATATAAGGTCAACACAGCGGTTTTTACTTACACGGATATGAGCCGTATTGAGACCTTCAGCGAATCGGGCAAAAACAGGGATGTAAATATTGAATTCTGGTACCCCGCGGACGGTCATGATAAATATCCTCTGGTAATATTCTCTCATGGCGCCTTCGGAATAAAAGCCAGCAACACCTCTACTTTTATGGAACTTGCAAGCAACGGATATGTAGTATGCTCCATCGATCACCCCTATCATTCCCTATTCACAAAAGGTACTGACGGCAGCACTACAATAGTGGATGGGACATTCATGCAGGAAGTAAATAATATTGAAGCCAATATATATGATGAAAAAACTGAATTCGACATTACACATAAATGGCTAAAGCTCCGTACCGATGATATCAGTTTCGTGCTGGATACTATTATTGAGAACACTAAGACTGGAAGTCCTGGCGTGGTATATGATCTCATCGATACCGGCAAAATCGGTTTGTTTGGACATTCTCTGGGCGGCGCTGCTAGCGCACAGCTTGGCAGAGAACGCAGTGACATTGATGCTGTAATCGATATTGACGGCAGCTTGATCGGTGAGGAGCTGGATTTTATTGATGGTAAACACATATTTAATAAAGAAATCTATCCATTACCAATACTATTTATAAACACCGATGCCATGGTACAGGCAATTGCCATGACAGAGTCAGTTTATCCAGGCATCGAGCTACCTGAAAAACTAATTCCGGCCACTAATCCTAACGCTTTTGAAGTTCACTACAAAGGTACTAATCATATGAGTGTAACCGATCTTTCCCTAATCTCCCCATTTCTCGTGAGCATTATATGCGATACATTCAAAAACAACGGGGGAGCGCAGGAAGCCGATAGATATTATGTTATAGAAAATATGAACAGCACCATACTGCAGTTCTTCAACAGCTATCTGAATTAGTAACCGGGGTCAGGCTTGAAAAACTATCGGGGTCAGGCTTGAAATATTCCTTTATTCACTTGTGTGAATAAAGGAATATTTCAAGCC
>JAEYRV010000054.1 GCA_023435305.1 Bacillota bacterium | reverse complement strand
AGCAAATATGTATAACTAGGGCTGGGATGACCCGAAGTCACGCTTGTGGAGACAGTAGGTTACGACCTCGATGAAGCAAGAATCCCCCAACTTCAAATCGCTCGCGATTAAGTGGGGGAGATTCAATTTTAAAACATGAGGTGAAACAGGAGTTGTTATACGGCAGCCGGGCATGGTAAACTAAATGGATGTGACAACGATATTGGGGGTTTTTGATAAAATGGATTATTCTGTTTCTATAAAAAGGGCTGTATTGCATGTGCTTGATCTTAACTCAGGCATACCTGCGATTTCAAAGGGAGAGCTGGAAGTTACCGGAGATATGGAAAACTATCTTGCCAGACATATTGGCAGGGTACTGGACGACCCAAACACCAAAGGTGCGGTCTTTACATCCGATGATAACAATATTCGGTACCTGTGCAATATGCTCAAGGATAATGAAGATGATTTTCTGCCAATAACAGCAGATATAGCAGATAAATTTTTTTCCTTCATGCAAAAAAATCCGGACGTACCATCCGCAGACCTTGTCTGTTGTATTGCAGAGATAGACGGCGCTGCCTGGCTGGGCCTTCTGAAGCTTAACTACAAAACGGGCTTCACCCATTGGGTCAACAATTACGAGGAAGGCTGCATCAATACCATCATCAGGCATCAATCGCTGCTGCCCCAGGAAGGACAGAAGCTTGACGAATGTGCGCTGATAAATCTGGGCGATCAGAGGATAAAGATCATAGAGAAGCAGTATGAAATAGATGGGGAAAAGGAATATTACCTGTCCGGCAGACTGCTGCGATGCAGTTGTGAGCTCTCAGACAATGCGAAGCTGAAGATCATTGACAAGGTCACAAAGAACATGAACAAAAAGTATTTCGACGAGGATTTTGAAAAGGCTGTCAAGCTTAAGAAAGCCGTTTCTGAGAGCTTCGAGGAATCGGCCGTGATACAGATCGACCATATAGCCAATAAGGTGTTTGAAAAAAATCTTGAGGTAAGGCGGGAATATGTCGAAGAAATCGCAAAGGCGGGAATCGTTGAGAAGGAGATCCCCATTCCTGACAAGATCATAGAGAAGAAGTTCCGCACACACAAGATAAAAACGGATACGGGAATAGAGATCGATTTTCCTCTTGAGTACACTGACAACAACGACAGGATCGAGTTCATAAATAATCCTGACGGAACACTTTCAATAGTAATTAAGAACGTGACTAAAATTACAAACAGGTAGTGGGACGGGAAATTCCGCAGAGAGTGCAACGACAAACCGAACAACTGCTTTATGGGCTGCTGCCACTGCATACTAATATGGCAATGGGGAAATAATCCCTACTGGGTGGTTTTCATGCACAGGGAGAAAAAAACACAGCCGGGCAGCTTTGATGTGAATCATATCAGGGACAGGTTCAGAGATTGTCCCGATATAATACAAAAGGCAGTTTACATCGAAAACAAATACGAAGCCTGCTTTATATACAATACCAATCAAATCGACAAGGCCGTGATACAGCGGGACTTCATAAAGCCCATTATCGCAATGACAGCAGAACAGCTTTCAGATGAAAAGCTTGTGAATAATATTCATTCTGCGCAGGAGGGTCTGCTTTATACTGATGAAAAAATCATAGAGAGCATACTGGCCGGCAGCTGTGTATTTATTTTCGATATGATACCGCATGCGGTCTCTTGTTCAATGTCCGATACCGAGAAGAGAAGCATCGATGAGCCTGTCACCGAGAAAAATGTTCGCGGGCCCCATGATGGGTTTATTGAGAGTCTGGATACAAATATTTCGCTGCTTAGAAGGAGAGTCAAAAGTGACAGGCTGAAATTCAAAACTCTTTCATTGGGGGAGCAGACCCATCAGAAAGTTGCTATCGCATATATAGACGGCATAGCGAACATGGATATTGTCAACAGTCTGTATGATAAAATCAGTAAAATCAATATTGATGGACTCCCGGCCATAGGGTATATCGAAGGCAGTATCGTTACCCATCCCAACTCCATATTCCCTCAGCTTTTATCGTCTGAAAGACCGGACAAGGCTTTTTCGGCTTTACTTCAGGGGAATGTTGTGGTTATGCAGGACGGGACACCGTTCGTTCTGATCGGACCTGTCAGTTTTTTCACTTTTTTTCAGGCTCTTGACGATTACAGTACATACTGGCTCCATGGATCGTTCCTCAGAATACTCAGAATAGTTGGATTCATCATTGCTGTGCTGCTGCCTTCGTTTTATATAGCCACTACATCCTTTCACTATTATATCGTACCGCTGGATCTTTTGATCACATTAGCCGAATCAAGAGCACGAGTGCCCTTCCCTCCGATTATTGAAGTACTCATCCTTGAGGTGATAGTTGAGATGATACGCGAGGCGGCAGTCAGGCTGCCGACATATATAGGAACTGCGATCAGCATTTTCGCAAGTCTGGTAATCGGCCAGGCAGCTGTTGATGCTGGTATAGTAAGTAATATATTGATCATTATTGTCGGTGCATCAGCTGTTGCATCCTACATCATCCCTTCCTTTGACATGGCAATGGCGACCCGTATACTCCGGTTCAGCTTTACACTGGCAGCCTCTGTTTTTGGAATAATCGGGATAATGATGGTTTTCAGTATGGCCATATTTCACCTCATTAGTATTGAATCGCTGGGTCAGCCTTATTTTGCACCCCTTGCGCCGTTTGTCGCGGAAGACATGAAGGATACATTTTTGAGATTTCCTCTGAAACATATGAGAAAGAGGCCTTCCACATCAAGAACAAAAAACAGGATAAGAGGTGGCAGTGATGGAAGGACGTAATCTGATCAAGCCCTTTCAGCTGCTTTTACTGATTTCTACGGCACAAACAGGCATCTGTATTGTTGTCCTGCCTTCACTGTTATCCAAGGAAGCCGGTCATGACGGGTGGATAACTCTTGTGATGGCTTCAGTGATTGCTATTGCATTGAGCATGCTTACTATTGCCCTGCTGAAAAGATATCCGGACAATAATATATACGAAATCAACAGATTTATTTTCGGCAAAATTATTGGCACTGTGATGAGCACTCTTCTGGTTTTGTATATGTTCGCTGCCACGGTATCAGGAAGCGGCTTTTTTATTTACATCATCAGGGGTACCCTGCTGCAGGAAACACCGCCATGGATACTGACACCGATGCTTACGATTCCTTCGTTCTACCTGGTTTGGCATGGACTGAAAAATATGAGCAGGTTTCTATACATAACGATATTCACCTATCTGATTATTGTTGTATTTTTTGGTCTTCTATTCAAAGAGATGAGGCTTTCTTTTTTGCTTCCGGTCGGTGAAGCCGGTACGGACAGGATGCTTGCCAGTCTGCCGACAGGCTTTTTCGCCTTTGCCGGTTTTGAACTCCTGGCTTTTTTTTACCCATATGTTACTGACAAAAGGAAGGCGGCAAAATACTGTATTTGGGCGACTCTTGCATCACTGGTTTTCTTTCTGATATCGACCATCATATCGATTTCCGTACTGGGGCATAATTTTCTAAATATCCTGTCGACTCCGTTTTTCAGGCTTTCAAGTGTCTATAATGCCCCTGTGCTGGAGCGTGTGGATCTATATATCACATCGATATGGCTCGTTCCAATGGCCTGCTCTTTACGGAACTACATATTTGCAGCCTTTGATGGTCTGCTCAAGGTATTTGGACTAAAAAAGACAAAACTCATATTCATAATATACTTTTTTATCGTTCAGGTGCTGGCAGGCTTGATCCGGGACTTCAACCAGATGCTGCAGATTTTCAGTACTATCAGGATCACCGGTTTCTGCGTTTCCTTCTTCCTTGCGGCCTGTCTTTTACTCTCCTTCATACGAAAAAAAGGAGTGGTTGTAAAATGAAGCTGTACAGCAGGGTCATAATATCGATACTGGTTTGTATGGTGATGCTGATACAGGCTGGATGCTGGGACATGAAGCTTTATGAAGAAATCGGGTTTATTCTTCAGTTTGGTTTTGAGAATGGCCCGGATGGTGAATTGATTATTTCCATGACCACACCTGTAGTAATGCCTGATGCGGAGAAGACAGCAGAGATATTGACGATCGACGGGGAGACGCTGATCAGAAGCGCTCGTGAAAAGCTGAGGAATCAATCCGGCAAAATGCTGCAGGGCGGAAAGGCACAGCATGTTGTTTTCTCAGAGGAGCTTGCCAAAAGTGAAGGCATATTTGGATACCTGCAGGTGTTTATCAGAAATCCCGAGAATCCGATGCTTGCAAATGTAGTTGTTGTCAAGGGGAGTCCGAAGGAAATGATGGAGTTGAGCCTGGATTATGTGGACAAACCAAGACCGGCATACTATATCGCCTATTTGCTTCAGGATGCGCACAGGAGAAATGCAATCCCGGATTACAGAGTATTTAATTTCTCCATCGATCATTACTCCGGGACCATCGATCCGGTTACCCCATATATGACGTATGATGATAAAAGTCTGGAGGTTATCGGGTCAGCGGTATTTTCCGGTGACAAGATGACAGGCAGCATAGATATCAGGCAATCAATGCTGTTAAACTGCCTCATCGGCAATAAAGAGGCCTTTGAATATATTTATGAGGGCATGATGCCGGGTGAAGACAAGGAGGTGAGAAAGGAAGGAGCGGCATTTATGGTCAGGAACTCCAAACGCAGTATAGACATAGACACGGGAGGAGAAGTGCCTGTGGTGAATATCAGGATGAGATTGAAAGCAATCATGGATGAGTATTCGGGTGAGGAAAGGCTCATCAAGCCCGAAGTTAAGGCTGGGCTGGAGGAAATCTTTGAGCAGGATATAGAGAAACAGACAATAAAGCTTCTGAAATATCTTCAGAGTGTGGGATCTGATCCTGTAGGCTTCGGAGAGCTGGTCAGGGCATATGACAACAAATACTGGAAGACCGTTGATTGGCGGGAGGTGTACAAGGATGCGGAGTTTCGTGTGGATGTGGATATGATCCTGGAATTTTACGGAGCTATCGAGTGACCTTCCGGACTTTGGGAATAAGTGTTATACTTTTATCAATACAAATTTTCGCTATAGCAGAGGAGAGAAAAAAATATGGGAAACAATCCGCAGGTAACGATCGAGATGGAAAACGGCGGCATTATCAAAGCAGAGCTATATCCCGATGTTGCGCCAAATACGGTCAGAAATTTTCTGTCGCTTGTCAAAAAGGGTTTTTATGACGGAGTGATATTCCACAGAGTCATACCGGGCTTCATGATACAGGGCGGGGACCCTGAGGGCAGCGGCATGGGCGGGCCAGGCTATTCCATAAAGGGAGAGTTCTCGGGCAACGGCTTTGCCAACCAGCTCAAGCATGACAAAGGTGTCCTTTCCATGGCCAGGTCCGCAAGACCGGATTCTGCAGGATCTCAATTCTTTATAATGGTAGAGAGGGCGCCCCACCTTGACGGCCAGTATGCAGCCTTTGGGAAAGTGATCGAGGGTATGGAGGAGGCCGACAGGATCGTCAGCGTCAAGCGTGACTATAACGACAGGCCACGCGAAGAACAGCGCATTAAAAAGGTGACAGCCGAGACGTTCGGCGTAGAGTACCCAGAGCCTGAAACATTATAATAAACTTTTTTCTTTTTTCATACGTATTATGTTTAGATAAACATAATAAAATGTGATTTGGAGGTACAATCGTTGTGGATGTCATAAATATCAATAAAAATCCGGGCCCGAATGTGAAGCCGGTCGCCAGGATACTGAAGTGGGGAGCAATAATACTGGCAGTGATCATTATCGTTACATCGACCGTTGGATCAGTGCCGGCAGGATACGTGGGCGTCACAGTAACAATGGGTTCCGTTGCGCAGACAGTAAGAAGGGAAGGTGTGTATTTCAAGCTTCCTTTTGTACAGACAGTCAGAACCATGGAAGCCAGGACCCAAAAGGTGGAATGGACAAATGCGAGCAGTCCGATAACCGCAGCCAGCAAGGATCTTCAGGATGTATATATCCTTGCAGTTGTGACATATCATATATCACCTGAGAATGCGCCCCGTATTTTCCAGACTATAGGCCTGGACTATGCGGATAAGAAGGTCATACCACTCACACTCAATGCAATCAAGACACATACAGGCAAGTATAACGTTGCAGAGATACTCAACAACCGTGAGAAAATCACCAACGATGTAAATACTGATGTTGCCACTCAACTGCTGGCAAATGATATCATCCTGGAAAATGTTTCGCTTGTTAACATTGACTTCAGGCCCGAGTACAAAGAAGCTATCGAGCAGAAGCAGATAGCGGAGAAACAGGTGGAAACCCAGCAATACACTTTGGAAAAGCAGGCTCTGGAAGCGCAGCAGCAGGTAAAGAAGGCGGAAGCCGACAAACAGGCGAAGATACTTGAGGCAGAGGCGGAGAAGCAGGCAAAGATCCTCGAGGGCGAGGGCGTAGAGGAGTTCAACCAAAAGGTCTCCCAGAGCATAACTCCCGAACTGCTCAAGTATAAGGAACTGCAGAACCAGGAAAAAGCAATAGACAGGTGGAACGGACAATACCCGAGTGTTGTTGCCGGAGGAGATTCTGTACCACTGATACAGATGCCTGCAGCCGGAGCCGGCGATATTTCAGGCTCCGTATCCAAGCCGTCGGGCAATACGGCAGGCAGCATCAGTAATCCTACAGCCGGTACAACCAACTAAGCTAAAGTATAAAACTAAGCAAAAGCATTATGCACCCTGATGCGGTACCCAACTGTCAGGGTGCATTTTTATATCCTCCGTGTCATCATACATTTTTCCTTGCTGTTTTTTTGTATTATTGCTAATATGTTGTTGGATAAACAGACTGGAACATGAAGATGGGAAAAAGCTTGCGTAAACAACGAAAGGAAGATACGAGCGATGAGCGATGGGATGAAGGCGTACAAGCTGCATATGGGGCCGGCATGCTGTGCAGTGGACCTCGGGGACGGCAGCGAACGGGGCGAATATGTCAGCCAGGATTACATAATGAACAGTCTCGGGAGGCCTCACAGGAGCATTAACCTGATGTACTGCTATTATCCGCTGGATAAGGAATGGCCTGTCAGGGCAAGTCAGACGGGTAAAAGCGAAGGCGTTTCCTTCGCCTGGGATTATCCTTACGACGACTATTTTCCATACATGGGGGGACCGGGCGGGAGCACTGAAGGTGAGCCCTTCAAGTCCATGAGAGATATCCGGCGGCACGGGCAGGATGTGACACTGACGCTGACCATGGACTGCGCTGTGCCGGATGAGCATCTTGTACAGCTGGCAAGGGAGCTCAAGCCTTACGGCAGACTTTTGCTGCGGATAAATCACGAGGCTACCGGCAGTTGGTTCGCTTTTAACAAGAGGTACAGCTATCAGCAGGTCGCGGATTTTTTTATACGCTTCCACAATATCGTAAAAAAAGAAGCGCCTAATATCAAAACAATTCTATGTATTGGTGATGATAATGAACACGGCGCTGTCGAGATGAAATATGAGAAGGAGTTCAAAGAAGCTGTCAGATCAACGGATATATGGTCCGGCGATTATTACATGGCATTGAACTGGGGATGGCCTTTCACTGTGGCAGAGCGCGGCGGTGCTACGCACAAGCGGCTGAGCGCCGGTAAAATATTAGAGTATTGTAAATTTGCATATGAACGTTTCAGCATTCAAAACGACGGTGAAAGGAAACCCTTCGTCATCTCGGAGTTCAATGCCGATGGAGATGTGACAGGGCCGTATGATCAGGCAAGTATGATGAAGGAGTTTTATTATCTGATCAGAGATGAAGAGGCACACTGGATGTCGGGCATCACGTGCTATCAGTTCAGGGACAGAGGACGCCTGGGCCTTGAGATCGAGGATCCCAACTGTGCCTCCAATGGGATCAGACAGCCGCTGTTTGATGCATACAGGGAGATAATACACGATCCTTATTTTATGCCATCCATGGAAACAGGAGCATTGGCGGAGCTTCCGGCAAAGCTTAGATGGGGAGGCTCTGAAGATGCGGATGGTCTTGCTCTGCCTGTCAGGCTTGAAGGGTCACCTGTCTTTTGTGAGGTGACCTTTGAGGAAGAAAGTCTTAATGCGGTGTTTGAATTCAATGGGAAGTGGTTTTATAAAAAACCCGGAGTCAATACAATCGACCTGATGCCGGCATTTTATGAAAATCCGGTCAAGGACGAATGCGAGCTGATGTTCAAGCTGTTTGCGCCTCCTGCTGACGGAATCAATGATCCGGCTCAGGGCGAAGATTGGACTGACAACTATTATGCACAGATAAACAAGCTCCCGCAGTTTCGTATAAGGTACGAGCCTACAGAAACAGGCTGCTTCAAGCTGTGATTCAAGTCAGCCATTTATCCTTGAATTCAACTGGCCTGTAGGTATCGATAAAATCCAATGCATCGGCTACGTCCGGCGATATATGGTACAACAGAGCTGATTCCTGTTTGGCAAAATGCTGCTCTATTACTGTATCGAACAGATGGATAAGGCCATCATAAAAACCGTTCCCATTCAGAATGACGATGGGCTTATTGTGGTACTTCAGCTGCTTGAGCGTAATTATCTCGAGCAGCTCCTCCAGGGTGCCGAAGCCTCCGGGCAATGCTATGAATGCATCGGATCTGGCATCCATGATGGATTTCCTTTCCCGCATGTCCTTTGTGACGACCAGCTCGTCACAGGTCTCGTAAACTACGCCCTTTTGGTTAAGCGCCTCGGGGATTATTCCGATGACCTTTCCTTTATGCCTGTGCACGGCTGTGGCTGTTGCGCCCATGAGACCCCTCATTCCGCCTCCGAAGAGCAGTATGTCGTTTTTGGAGGCAATAGCCTCGCCCAGCCTTTCTGCCAGGTCGAAATAGGTCTTCTCAATAGTATTACTCGATGAGCTATATACACAAATTACTTTGTTCATACTAACCTCCGATTTTTCTCATACGCGAGCTTTCTATTATGATACCACATAAACCATCAGCATAATAAAAAATGTGATTTGTATTTCCTTGACCGCGGGTGCGGTTTGTTCTATGATGGAATCAAAAACCCGGATCGGAGCGGTGGTAATGAAAAAACTTGACATAATTAAGACTTACTACGACAATAACATGGAAAAGCAGCTGCCGGAGTACGGCATACTGGGATGGGAAAGTGAAGAAGCACAGCATCTGCGTTTTGACATGCTGCTTTCATCCATTGCCCTTGATGGCAGAAAGCTGCTGGACGTGGGCTGCGGTACCGGGAACCTGCTGGAATATATGATCAGCAAGGGTATAAAGGCCGAATATACGGGCATTGACATACTGGAAAAAATGATTGCTATAGCCAAAGGCAAGAAGCTTGCCGGCAGCTTTATGCATATGGATATTTTTAAAAATAATATCTTCGGGAGAAATTCCTTCGATGTGGTATATACATCGGGCATTTTCAATCTGAATCTGGGGAATAACAGGGAGTTTCTGAAAAATGCGCTGGAGCTTTTCCTGGACATATCCGGTGATGCCGTGGTTTTCAATCTGCTGCATGTCGATTCTCCCGACAGGGAGGACAAATACTTTTATTTCCACCCGGATGAGGTGAGAGATATACTGGCTCCTCTTGCAGGCAGGCTCGCAAAGGCTGAATTCATAGAGTCCTATCTGAAAAATGATTTTACCGTTGTTGTACATAAGGTGTAATGTACCCGAAGTTTGTGGTATTATAATAGTAGACGAGGGCCGCCGGCCCGGTTGAACTTACATCGGCGGATCGATGAGAGATCCGGTGAAATAACGGAGGTAATTGCTATGAAACCAAAGCCGCTTTATAATGTAAGGCCGATACGTGATTTCAGGGACCTGCTTGAGCAGAGTTCGGGTTTGTTTGGGGATAAAGCGGCCTTTCTGATCAGGGAGGGCAAAGGTTTCAGAAACATCACATATAAAGAGTTCAGGTCAGACGTGGAGGCCCTTGGAGCAGGTCTTTGCTCACTGGGGCTGGAAGGCGGGGCTGTTGCGGTTTTGGGCGAAAACAGATATGAATGGTGTATGTCCTATCTTGCAGTCACCTGCCACACCGGTGTCGTTGTACCTCTTGACAAGGAGCTTCCGGCAGAGGAAAAAAGAAACCTTCTTCAAAGAAGCGATTCCGATGCCATTGTTTTTTCCGGTAAATATGCAAAGGACATTGCAGCCATAAAGGATGGCGGCAGTTCGGTGAAATATTTTATCCACATGGATCTGGACGAGGACACAGATGGTTTTCTGTCTCTGAAAAAGCTCATTGCAAAGGGCAGGCAGATCATCGGGAACAGTGGATTCGATCCCCACAGCCATATTATTGATGAGACAGCCATGAGCGTTCTTCTCTTCACTTCAGGGACTACCGATCTTGCAAAGGGTGTCATGCTTTCCCAAAAAAATATTTGTTTTGATGTTATGGGCGTATCACAGACGGTACATGTCGACAGCAACGATTCGGCTCTTTCTATCCTGCCGCTGCACCACACATACGAGTGCACTTTAGGATTTCTCACTTTGATTTATAACGGCGCTTCTATAGCCTTCAACGAAGGATTGAAGTATATCCAGAAAAACATGGCAGAGGTCGGCCCAACTCTTTTGGTAACAGTACCCCTTCTTCTGGAAAACATGTATAAAAAGATATGGGACAAGATAAACAAAAAGCCGGCATTAAAGCTCATAGTCAAATTTATGCTGGGTATCTCGGCAATATTGAGGTTTTTCGGCATAGAGGCAGGGCGTGTTTTGTTTAAAAGCATACACAAGACACTGGGCGGGCGTCTAAGGCTCATCGTTACAGGCGCCGCCGCCATAGCTCCGGAGGTCATCGGCGGGCTGAACAAATTCGGGATCAGGGTGCTTCAGGGCTATGGACTGACAGAGTGTTCACCTCTTGTGATCGGCGAAAGGGACAGCTTCTATGGGAATGCATCTGTAGGCCTGCCGCTGCCTGGCGTCGAGGTCAGAATAGAGAATGCCGATGAGAACGGAATCGGCGAAATAGTGACCAGGGGCGACAATGTCATGCTTGGATATTACAGGAATCAGGAGGCAACTGACAGATGCCTCAAGGATGGGTGGTTCCATACAGGCGATTTGGGTAAAATGGACAAATCGGGTGCTTATTACATTACAGGCAGGCTGAAGAACGTAATCGTAACAAAGAACGGTAAAAACATATTCCCCGAGGAGGTCGAGACCTACCTGAACAGAAGCCCGTATGTGCTGGAGTCCATGGTGACCGGCTACGAAGACGGTAAATCTGGTGAGACCTTTGTAAAAGCGCACATATTGCCGAATGTCGATGCAATAAAGGAGAAACTGAAGATACATACTCCTTCGGTCGAGGATATCAAAAAAATCATTTCCGATGCCGTCAAGAATACAAACAAGGATATGCCTTTATATAAGCGCATCACATCATTTACTATCAGAGACAATGATTTTATCAAGACCACCACACTGAAAATCAAGAGGTATGCTGAAAACGCCCAGATGAAGCTTAAGAATCACAAATCCTAGGCAGCAGCCGGACATCCGGGGAGGGAGATGTATGAGCGTAAACAGAGCCGGAGGCCTCATAATAGCCCTTGATCAGGGAACGACAAGTTCGCGGGCGGTGGTTTTTGATCCTGATACCATCAACATCAAATGTATGAGGAACCGTCAATTGACCCAGCATTACCCCCATCCCGCATGGGTGGAACAGGATCCGGAAGAGATCTGGAGGACTCAGCTCGAATCACTTATCGAAGCTGCTGCAGCATCAGGCACAGCATTGCAGGATATTGCCTGCCTTGGTATCACCAACCAGAGGGAAACTGTTGTAGTCTGGGACAAAAGGACCGGCGAACCCATATATAATGCAATAGTCTGGCAATGCAGAAGATCTGCCGGCATATGCAGAGAGCTGATCGAAAATGGCTATGAGGATAAGATCAGGGAAAAGACAGGCCTTATCATAGATGCTTATTTCTCGGGCACAAAAATAAAATGGATATTGGACAATGTGGAGGGGGCCGGGAAAAGAGCTGAAAATGGTGAGCTCCTGGCAGGAACAGTTGATTCATGGCTCGTCTGGAAGCTGACGGGCGGAGCTGTACACATAACGGATTATACCAATGCATCCAGAACGATGCTTTTCAATATAAACACGCTGGACTGGGACGATGAACTGCTTGAAATACTTGGGATACCAAGATGCATGCTGCCGTCATTGGTCCAATCCTCCGGATTTATTGCCGAGACCTCGCAGGAGGTGATCGGTGCAAGGATACCCATCTGCGGGATCGCGGGGGATCAGCAGGCCGCGCTTTTCGGCCAGGCGTGCTTTTTGCCGGGTTCCGTCAAGAATACTTACGGTACCGGCTGCTTCATACTGATGAATACGGGCGGAAAGCCCGTTGTCTCAAAGAACCGCCTGCTTTCTACAATTGCATGGGTCATCGGGGGCAAGCCGGAATATGCGCTGGAGGGCAGTGTATTCAATGCCGGTTCTGCGATCCAATGGCTGAGAGATGAACTGAAGCTTATAGACAGCGCCCCGGAATCCAACGCTCTTGCAGAGACGGTTCCCGATACGGGCGGTGTTTATGTAGTGCCGGCATTTACAGGCCTCGGTGCTCCGTATTGGGACATGTATGCCAGAGGAACGATAACAGGCCTGACAAGGGGTACTAAAAAAGAACATTTTGTCCGGGCAGTCCTTGAGGCTATAGCCTATCAGAGCAGGGATGTAATGGAAGCCATGGAGGCTGACTCCGGTATTAAGATAAGTGAATTAAAGGTGGATGGCGGAGCCAGTGTGAGCAATTTCCTTATGCAGTTCCAGGCAGATATCATGAATGTGACTGTAAAAAGGCCCGAAATAACCGAGACGACAGCAATGGGAGCCGCATTTCTGGCAGGCCTCGGAGCAGGAATATGGAATGACCGGAATGAAATAGCGATGAAATGGAAGCTCTTTAAGGAATACTCACCTTCAATGGATCCGCGAACCAGGGAAAGTCTCTATAACAACTGGAAGAGGGCAGTCGACAAGTCTCTGGGATGGGAGGAGGCATAAAATGAGTCAGAAAAGCTTCACATTCAAGGGCGCAAACGGAAATGAAGTATTTTCGTGGTGCTGGAAAGCATCAGGCGGGGAGCCGACAGGAATTCTGCAGATATTTCACGGCATGGCAGAGCATGCGTACAGATATGCGGATCTCGCAGGCTATTTGAACAGCAGGGGCTTTACTGTATATGCCATTGATCAGAGAGGTCACGGCAGGACGGGCGAAATAAATAATGACCTGTGTCATCTTGAGGATGACGGCTTTATCGGTATCGTTCAGGATCAGCAGCTGCTTTCTCAAAGGATCAGACAGGAATATCCGAATGTCCCTCTGTTTATCCTTGGACACAGCTTCGGTTCATTTATTGCACAGGAATATATCAAAAGATATGCGGCAGAGCTTTCAGGCGTTATATTGTCAGGGTCCTGCCTGATGAAGGGCGCCGAGGCAAAAGCTGGACTTTTGCTGGCATATATAATGAGGCTCTTTGGAACCCGAAGACCCAATAAGCTGCTGGATAAGCTGAGCTTTGGCAGCTACAGCAAATCGATGCCGGATCCGGCAGGCAGGTTCTGCTGGCTGAGCAGAGATGAGGAGCAGGTCCGAAAATATGAAGCTGACCGCTTTTGCGGCAGCGTCATGAGCACCGGATTCTTCTATTGGTTTTTCAAGGGCTTGAACGGTCTTTATGACAAAGAGGGTCTGGGTAAAATACCCAGGGACCTGCCCGTCTGCATTTTGTCAGGCAACAATGATCCGGTAGGGAAATATGGCTCAGGTACCTCAAAGCTGTATGATTTATACAAAGACCTGGGAATCAGTGATGTAAGGATAAAACTGTATAAGGACGCGAGACATGAGATTATCAACGAAGTAAACCGGGATGAGGTTTACAGCGATATATCTGAATGGCTCGGACAGCATGCGGAATTATACGACAGCCCCCAAAAGTAATGCTCCTTCATTTTCCTGATAGATAGCCGGCAGCTGTCCGAAGGATATCGGATTTACTCCACTGCCTACTTCAAATGTGTATCCCGGCCTGCGGAATTCCTGCAAAAACCAGTCCTTATAGCCGGCATAGGCAGCCTCTGCGGTACCTGTTTCAACAGCATACCCTGTTATTGCCGCAAACTGGTTTGCAATCGTCAGCGCTATCGGCGGCGCATAATTTTCAAACTGCCAGTAGATCACCTCTCCCTGCGTATGGTAAGCAATCACGATGCGAAAGTTATGCTTTCGGGTGAATTCCACCATTGCTCTGGATTCGGGTTCCGAAAGAGGAGCCTCTCCGCCGTAGTCTCTGGGACCGGGGCCGGTGATGCCCTGCTCCAGCTCTTCCTCTTTTTCTTTTTCCCATAGGGCGGGATAATTCAAATTCAGATCCACACCGCGGATATTGGCCTTCCACACATTTGGAAGCGGCAGGCCGGTTTTGTTGAGCCTGGCGGCATTTATAAATGCGGGATCGTCATAATAGGGCCAGTAATTGACCAGATCGACACCGTCGGGATTGACCAGCGGTATCAAATACATACTGGTGAGATTGAATAAGTTTCGTATATCGTAGCCCTGTATGCTTCTGCCCTCCGAATATGCCCTGGCATAATTCTCTATGAATTTCATAAGAACAGGGGTCGTGATATACTCGTTGGCATGGTGTGATGCATTGTAGGACACTTCTCTTGTACCTGTTCCCAGCCTTACATAATAAAGCTCCCTGCCCATGACACTTCTGCCTATGGAGCCTGTCTCCAGGAACGGGTATCTTGCCCTCAGGCCTTGTATCTGCCTTTGTACGATTTCGTAGGTCGGTATCACATCGAGTGTGACAACATCAATACCATAAGGAACGGTGAGCTGCTGACCAACTGCTATCCTGTCCGGATCGATTCCCGGATTTGCTGTTATGATCGCACCAACAGTTGTATAAAATCTGCGTGCTATATTGTATAGGGTGTCGCCGGATCTGACTGTGTATGTATCATATCCCCTCAGCAGTCTGTCGAGCACCGACCAGGTCGCAGGTCCTACTATTCCATCGGCTGAGAGTCCGTTATTCCTCTGGAAGGCAATGATGGCTTCATAAGTTCTGCTGCCGAAAATTCCATCCACTGAACCGGCATTGTAGCCGATCCTGTTCATAAGGCTTTGTACCAATCTTACATCCGGTCCTGTTGAACCACGGGAAATAGTCTGCATATGGGCACCTGTCCTTCATCGCTGCCGCTTACAGGGAGGGCAAATGGATAAACGGCGGCGCAATAAGCTCTTGTATCATTATATTTAGCATCAGGCGGAAATGTGTCGCCGGTACAGGTAAATTGTGTCCTGCAGAAATGAGTTGCCGGTTCTTGATATTTATTTTATTTTGGGATACAATCAAGTGAATAGTTTCCGGTAATCGCAGATACTTGCAGATAACCGTTGATTAAGAGGTCATATGGAGAATACAGGCTACAAGGATGTGCTTCAGCATAACTCAAAGCTTCTGACGACACTACTCGACATTTCCAACCTGGTTTCCTCTACGATGGAACTAAGGCCGCTGCTTGAAGCCATTCTGGACAAACTCAGGACTATAATAGAATATAACAATGCGAAGATATTTATCTCTGAAGGTGATTACGGAAGAGTGATAGCACACAGATCTGCACTCACTCCTTCACAGGAGAGTACTTACCCGCTGCCCCTTGGAAGGGACATGATGCTGGATGGAAAGCCAGTAGTTATAGATGACATCCTTTCGGACAGTGAGCCGGCTGTCACCTTCAGAAAAAACATGCACGGATATATGGACACGGTCTTCAGAGAGACCAGATGCTGGATGAGTCTTCCTATGGTATTCAAGGATAAGGTCATTGGAATATTGACTCTCGACCATAATGAAACGGGATATTATAAAACATATCATGTAGAGCTTGGGACCGCATTTGCCAACCAGGCGGCTATTGAGTATATGAATGCCAGCCTGTATAATGAAACAGCCCAAAAGGCGGATGAGATAAAGACCTTATTCAGCATACAGCAGGCAATAACCAGCCGGCTGGACCTTGATTCGGTACTGAGGCTCATTGCAGGCGAGGCCAGAAGACTGACCCACGCCAATTCCACCGCAGTATTCCTGGTGGAAGGGGAGGAGCTGGTCCTGTCGGTATATTCGGGAATCGATCTTAAGAGCCTGACAGGGCTGAAGATACCATTGAAGGCTTCTGCCATGGGCGAAAGCTTACACCGCCATGAGACAGTCATCATGAGCAGGGCGCAGATGGAAAGGATGCAGGAGCATGAACTTATCGATGCCACCTCCATGAACACATGCCTGCTGGTGCCCTTAATGGCGGGTTCAAGGCCGGTGGGCGTCATTGCTGCCTTCAGCATATCCGAGGGAGAGTTTGACTCCGAGGATGAAAGAATATTTAACATGTTTGCGCCAAGCGCCGTTATAGGGATCGAAAACGCAAGGCTGTACCAGGAGGAGAGAAGAAGGCTCCTGGAAAATGAGCAGAGAAGGCATGTGGCCGAAGGTCTCAAGGATATACTCAGGGCGTTGAATTCAAACAGGTCGCTGGATGATATACTCGTCTTTATCATAAAAGAGGCGGCAAGGCTTCTCCACACTGATGCTGCTGCACTTTTCAGGCTCGATGGAAGCAAGAGCGAGCTTTATCTGGTAGCTTCATGCGGACTGCCGCATTTTGAAAACATAAGTACTGAGACCGATGTGGGAGCAGACATCCTGAAGAAGGCATTTATTGAGAGAAGGCCTGTAATAAAAACCGATATGAAGGACATAATTCTGCCCGAGCATGCTCACCCCCTGATGGAAAAACATTTCGAATGGATGCGGGAGCACTGCAATACCATGATGGCTGTTCCACTGGTGTGCAAGGATGAAGTATACGGGGGGATAGCTCTTTACTTCCATCATGACAGGACTTCCGACCGGGCCGTTCTAAAAGAGGATATCAGCCTGGCTATGACATTTGCCGATCAGGCGGCGCTGGCGATAGATAATACCAGATTGAAAAAGCAGGCTGAGGAAACCGCAGTCATTGCTGAGCGAAACAGACTCGCCCGGGATCTCCATGATGCCGTGACACAGACTTTGTTCTCGGCAAGTCTGATCGCGGAGGTAGTGCCAAGGATATGGAACCGCAGCAAGGACGAAGGCATGAAGAGGCTCGATGAGCTGAAACAGCTGACAAGAGGCGCCCTGGCTGAGATGAGGACACTTTTGTTTGAGCTGCGCCCGGCGACTCTGGTGGAAGCGCCGCTTGAAGAGCTGCTCAGGCAGCTGAGCGAGGCGGTCACAGGCAGGGCGAGGATACCTGTGAAGCTCGATATCAAAGGCATCTCAATGCTTCCGGCTGAGGTGAAGATAGTCTTTTACCGTGTTGCACAGGAGGCGCTGAATAATGTAATAAAGCACTCGGGAGCGAAAAATGCGGTAATGGAGCTTAATATAAATGAGGACAAGCAGCTGGATATCACGGTTGCAAGTTTGACTGTGACCGATGACGGAAATGGTTTTGATCAGGGTGGAGTAACATCCGGCCACTTTGGTCTTGGTATAATGAAGGAACGCGCCGGGACAGTCGGAGCGACGCTGAAGGTCAGATCGGAGATAGGACACGGTACAGCCATAGAGCTTCAATGGGTCGGAAACAAGTTAGGCCGTACGGAATGAAACTGATTAGGAGTGAAGATAAAAATGAGCAGCGAAACTATAAGAATCATGATCGTTGATGATCACAGTGTGGTTAGAAGCGGACTTGGAGCGTTTTTGCAGGTATTTGACGACTTTGAACTCGTCGGCGAGGCCTCCAACGGGAAGGAGGCTGTGGATGCCTGCTGTAAATGCCGTCCTGATGTTGTCCTTATGGATCTGGTGATGCCGGTAATGGACGGAGCCCAGGCGACAAAGGAGATAAGGGAGTGTTACCCGGATATTCAGGTAATCGTCCTGACGAGCTTCAAGGAGGACGATCTGATCGAGGGCGCGCTGCAGGCAGGGGCGATAGGCTACCTGCTGAAAAATGTCTCTGCCGATGAGCTTGCCCAGGCGATACGTTCCGCCCACATCGGGCGCCCTACCCTCGCTCCGGAAGCGACACAGGCGCTTATAAAAGCATCCGGAAGAAGAAACTCCAACGAAAACGAGCTGACAGCCAGGGAGAAGGAAGTGCTGAAAATGATGTCAGACGGTCTGAGCAATCCGGAAATAGCACAAGCCCTTATCATCAGCAGGTCGACAGTAAAGTTCCATGTCAGCAGCATTTTGTCAAAGCTTGAGGCGGCAAGCAGGACTGAAGCCGTGGCAATCGCACTGCAAAAGAAATTGATTTGACCTGGCCAGCTGGCCAGGTCATAAACCGGCCAGAAGGATAAAAATAATCCCCCCATCTGATTGAAGTCAGGATGGGGTTTTTTTATTACAATTGAATAAGGTGATAAATTGCAGACATTCTGTCTGCCGAGTATTATGAGGTGGCTGCATTGAAGATATTGATAGCTGATGACCAGCCTGAAGTAAGGTATGCATTAAGGGTCCTGCTGGAACAGGAGAATAAAGCTCATGAAATTTATGAGGCAGATGATACAGGCAGTCTTTTTTATGAATCGGAGTCAGCAAAGCCTGATCTCCTTCTGCTGGATTGGGAATTATCAAATCGCGGCATGGCTGAGACTGTGGCCCGGATCAGAGAGCTGGTGCCCGGTATCAGTATCATAGCCCTCAGCAGCCGTCCCGAGGCCCAGAAAAACGCCATGGCTGCAGGGGCTGACGCTTTTGTCAGCAAGGGCGACAATCCCGACAAGCTGCTTTTGGCAGTTCATTCACTGGGATAGTACCTGGCCGGCAGGCCAGTATGCGTACTGAACAGATGGACTGTAGAAAAATGAACACATGGATTGGTAAAAGTCTGTTCATTTGACTGATGTATATGCAAAGGCTTTAAAATATAATAGACAGTGTAAAGAGAAAATCCCGAACAAAATATTCCATCGGGATTAGGAGTACAACCGGAGGTGGATGAGATGGAAAGAACAGATTCCGAATTGGTTTCCAGATGTTTGAAGGGCGACAATGAGGCCTTTTCAGAGCTTATTTCAAGATACAAAAGGCTGATATACTCAGTTGCCTATAAATTCTCGACTGATAACGAAGAAGTCAACGACATGGCGCAGGAGGCATTCATCAAGATATACAGATCGCTTTCCAGATATGATGACCAGTATAAATTCTCGACATGGAGCGTCAAGGTTGCCACAAACATATGTCTTGACCATGTAAGGCGCAAAAAGCTCAACTCAGTATCACTCGATGAGATCGAGAATTTCACCGGCACCGGCAACTCTCCTGAGGAGTATTATCTGAGAAAGGAAAAGTCACAGGTACTAAAGGATGCAATAAACGATCTGCCTGAAATATACAGAGTGCCTATCGTCATGTACCATCAGAAGGGAATGTCGTACAAGGAGATTTCAGAGTACCTTGGAAAGCCTATGTCCATCATCAAAAACAGGATCTTCCGTGCAAGAAACACACTGAAGGAAAATCTTGTAGGCGCTGTATCATGACAAGGCTTGCAGCTACAAACAGCGATGTCGGTCCAATAATTTGGTATTGTGGACCGCCAACGCTGTTTTTTATTGGATGGAGCAGAGTATTACAGAAGACATAAGTGCTTGACTATCACTATTATGAAAAATATAATGAGTATGTATGACAACAATATGTTAACTTACGTGGGGGTTTGTGGATGAAGAGTTTATATATAGTATTGACTGCTACGGGTACTCTTTTTTCAAGATGTATCGGTTTATATACCAAAGCAAGGTACAATCACGTGTCTCTTTGTTTGGATTCCAATATTCACGAATTTTATAGCTTCGGGAGAAAAATCATATGGTTCCCGCTATACGGGGGATTTGTCGTAGAACATACCGACAGCGGTATGTACAAGGCCTTCGGAAACACAATGTGCGCCATTTACAGGCTTGATATAGAGGATAATAAGTTTGAGAGACTCGAACAGACTGTCAGTCAATTCATAAAAAATAAGAAAATGTATGGTTACAACATCCTTGGCCTGCTTGGAGTAATTATGAACAGGCCGATGAAAAGAAGAAACAAATTTTTCTGTACACAGTTCGTTGCAACGATGCTGTCTGAAAATGGGATCTTTGATTTCGGCAAGGATATGTCGCTTGTTACACCGCAGGATTTCTACGAGATACCCGATTTGATCCCTGTCTATGAGGGGAAGCTCTCGGAGCTCAACAATGTGCTGTCGATGAATACTATGGCCGCAAATATTTAAAACCAAAAAAAAGAGGCGATATTAGGCGCATATCCATAGGGACATTTTATGAACCGTGGGTATTGGTTGAGGCAGACAGCAGATCAAGCTGTCTGCCTTTGCCGTATTTTAGCTATTTTTTCGGCTTCTTCGGCGAACGCGCCGACGACACCGATGTCACGGTAGTGAATAACGATTTCCTGCTCCGCCGTTCTGGAGTATCGATGCTCCCGTTCGCCGACCTCAATCTTCTCGATAAATACGTTCAGCAGTTCACCGCTTAGCTCATTAATTTCGGTGTACCGTTTCGCCTTATCGATAAATCGGGTTACGTTGGAGATGGAGGCCTGCAGTTCTTCAATCCGTTCCGCAGTCTGAGGGATTCGCTCCTTCAGGCTTTTTTGCTCTGAGTTGTAGTCGCCGGACAGCATTCTGAACTGCTCATTGGTCACCTTGCCAAGCACATTGTCCTCATATAAACGCTTGAATAATTTACTCAGTTCGCTCTCCCTCCGGCGCATTAGTTCCAGATCCCTTTGAAGCCGCTCAATCTCACGCCGGGTTTCGGCGTTGTTTTTCCGGTTGATGTACTGGATGAAAAACGCCTCCTGCTGCCGTGCGAAATGGGTCACTCTCAGTAAATCGTCCAGAACGATTGCCGCCAGATGGACTTCCCGAAGATAGTGTGAGCTGCATTTTTCCTTGCCGCGTTTCCGGTAGGTGGAGCACATAAAGTTGTTTTTCACGGCGGCCATGGTGTGCGCCCTGTGCAATGTCATGACTTCTCCGCAATCGATGCATCTTACCAGACCCGAGAACATATCCTGCTCTTCCATGTTTGTCCTGCGCCGCTTGTGCTCACGGATATCTTGTACGATGTCCCAGATTTCTTTTGTCACCAGCGGCTCATGCGTGTTTTCAAATCGCAGATGCTCTGACTTGGGACGCTCAATACGCTTCTTGTTTTTGTAGGATAGCGTTGTGTATTGCAGGTTGATGGTATGTCCGAGGTAAACCTCATTTTCCAGAATATCGGCAATACATGCGCTGCTCCATGCGTATAGCTTCGTTACATCCACGTTGGTCAGGATGGTGCCGGTCTTGATATAGTAATAGTAACCGGGAGAGAACACCTGCTCTTTGTTAAGCTGTTTGGCAATCTGCGTAGGGCCTTTCCCTTCGACACAGAGGCTAAATATCCTCTGAACAACCGGCGCCACATCCTCGTCAGGGACAATCTTGCTCTTGGGATTGTTCTCATCCTTCTTGTACCCATAGGGCGCTCTGGTCGCCACACGTTCGCCCCGCTCCGCCTTCGATTTAACGACTGAACGGATTTTCCGGCTGGTATCCTTGGCGTAGAAATCGTTGAACAGGTTTACGAACGGGGTGAAATCGTTGTCCCCATAGAGGCTGTCCACGTTATTGTTGACGGCGATGAAGCGGACTCCGCAGCTTGGAAATATCATCTCGGTGTACTGCCCGACCAGCAGATAATCTCTGCCGAGACGGGACATATCCTTTACGATAATCGTTGCTACCTGGTCACTTTCCACCAGTTTCATAAGCTCTTTCCACGCGGGACGGTTGAAGTTTGTGCCGCTGTAGCCATCGTCAGAAAGGAAGAGAATGTTCTCAAAACCATTGTCGGCGGCGTATTTCTCCAGCATCAGTCTCTGATTCTGAATGCTGTTGGACTCACCGTCACGCTCGTCCTCCTGGCTAAGCCTGCCATAGAGTATTGTATATTTTTGGTTTGCCTGTGTCATAATAACCTCCTTTTCGTTTGGCAAACCGATACGGAATGCTGGGTTTCGGATTGCTCCGCAATTCCAAGCATACCGAAGAGTTTGCCGGAAGTCTACTGAATTCCAGAAAGTATTTCATTTGTTTTCCTGCTCCTTATCAATCAAACTGAGGAGCTTGTCCGTGGGCAATGAGGCAGCGGTTTTGGGGAACACTGACTTGATGGCGAACTTCTTTCCGGCTATCTCCATATGCCGTTCAAGGCAGATACTGTCTGGCCACTCGATTAATTCTGTATCCTCAAAAAGCGGGATCAGCTTATCTTCAATCGCGGTATCGATAATTCCGGCTGTTTCATAGCTGCCGCCGATGCCGGTTTGTAAGTAGTGCTTGTACTCGTCCTCAACTTTTCGGCGCCATACCCGCACCTTTTCTCCGCCGAATTCTTTTGCAACTATATCGAATTCCGGCGTATACGGATGCCCCTTGGGAACGAGAATAATCGTCTCAGAAAACAAATATGCGTCAAAACATTCCTGCTGCGGTTTCATGGTTAACACCTCCTCAATTGTTTAATTCTCATCATCCCTGTCCTCCATATAGCGAATCTCCGTCCTGTTTTTAATTGCCTCTCTTAAAGGAACATAGCCTCTGCTGTTGTTTACCATGCTTACGGCTTTGCCCCGAAGTTTCTGCATATCGAGGTACGGAACCTCCATAATCGACGCCAGAAACAGATTCATCTGCGCCATCTCAACCGCGATTTTATATGACAACTTGGCGAGGTGTTCTTCCAGATTTCGTATTTCGCTGTGCTGTATTTTTGAATACACCTCGGCAATCTCGCTGCCGAACTCTCGCAGCATATCGCGGCTGACGTACTCACGGATTGCCACGTTTATGAAGTCTGAGCGGTTTTCAAACCCGAATCGCTCATGATTTTCGTCCGCCATTCGGAGGGTTTCGGCGGGCAGCGACACCGTAATTTTTTCAATCTCCCGGCTCATTAAGCGCTTCCTCCCTCCAGAGAATGCCTTGCTGGAAAGCATATATCCTGTCGTAGCGGATGTTACCGATGGTACTCTTTACGTCAGCAACACACTTTTTTCTGAGCTTTTCCATCAGCTCATCTGTCATGCCTCTTACCTGACCGGCGGTGACATTTGCCATCAGGGAATACTCCACGCACATCCGAAAAAGCTGACGGCAGATGCGGGCTTCGAGCTTACCCATCTGATTCTCAAGGAACGACAGCGTCGTCTTGTTAACGTATTCCTGGCTCGAATCCGACTGCAAAAAGCCGAGATAGAACTCCACTGCCTTGCAGACAAACTCGCTCCGGCTTGAGATTTCATGTAGCGGATAGGCGGCGTCTGCCCGCTTTATCATGTCGGGATACATCCAGATTGGGACTTTTTCTTTCTTGTTCTCTTTCATGTAATTACCTCCGTTTTCTCTAAAAATTCCATATGGGACTTCCGTCATAGTGGCTGAATATCGGCGGTTTTTCTGCTAACGGACGTTTTGTACGTCGCCTCAGCCGGTAATATAGGGGGTGCAGGTGCACCTTCTGTGAAATCCCGTAACCCCTTGTCACGACCCGCATTGCGGGGCGATGTAAGTGGCGCTGGTGCTGCTTGCAGCACATGCGCTTTAACCTGCATGGTTTTCGACCCCATGGTTCACCTCTGATTTGGTGTTTTTTATGCCTCTGCGGACTTTCGGCTCTAACCGCTGTCACATTTTTCACCTATGCAATTCCTGAACGAAAAAGTGAGCCATGATGGTTTACTTTTTCTACGGTATGGTAGTGGCGGTGAAGAAAATGAGCCAGGATGGATCATTTTCTTCTGCCCTTTCGGGAAGAATGCAAGGGTGCAAAGTGTATAAGCCATTGCACCCTTACACCCTTGAATCAAGAGGCTGCCAAAACCACTGGCCGCCAAGCTTTTCTGTCTGCACGTTAAGATTCTTTTTTGCAATCTTCACAGTGCGCTCCGAAATACCGAGTTCGGCTGCCCTCCGAAATACTTCCTCTGCCGGTACAGACTTTGTGAGCATCCGCCTGAGCTCGTCCTCCATCAGCGCCGTCTTGGTCTGTACTGTACCTGTGCCGGAGAGAACATCGTCCACAGAGACGTCGCAATAGCCAATCCACTGAAAGCCGTTTTCAGCATCTAGAGAGAACGCGATAGATTTACCTTCCGGCGCCAAGCTGCTTTTATCATGAGCAACGACACGGACAGCGGGATCGCTTTTCAGTCTGCCGACCAGAAGCACACTTCTCGCCGCCGCACGGAAGTCGATAGAGCCAAGTCCTCGATACGAAGATTTCAATCCCTGCGCTTTGTTCATATGACCGATGAGAATAATAGCGCAGCCTGTCCTGTCAGCCATCGCGCACAGTCGTTTGAATATGGGACGCACTTCATTGGCTCGGTGCATATCTACATTGTCGCCGAGATATGCCTGCAGCGGGTCAAGGACAATCAACTTTGCACCGGTTTCCCGCACAGCCTGTTCCAGACGTTCATCACAGAGCGTTAGCTCCCTATCTGATTCATCAATGACAAGCACACGGGAACAGTCAGCCCCCGACGCTTCCAGCCTCGGCTTGATAGTATCCGCCAGACCATCTTCGGCAGACTGGTAGATGACGCTGATGGGTTCCGACGCTTCCTTATCCTCCGGTAATGGCTTGCCCGTTGTCAGGATAGCAATCATTGCCAGAACAAAAGATGTCTTGCCTTCGCCTGGGTCGCCTTGGATGATTGTGACTTTACCGTAGGGGATGAATGGATGCCATAACCAGCGCACCTGCTCCGTTTCGATTTCGCTCATACGGATGAGCCTGTTTTTCTTTTTCTGCATTTGTTTTTCACCTCCGTCCTGAAAGATATTTTTGTGTTCTGCGCCGCACTTCCATATAGGTTTCTGCCCTGCGGTCTTGCGTGACCAACACGGCGGTTTTATCTCATCGGCACGCTCGCTTGCTTTCGCAAGGTCTTGGCATACTTCTCCTGAGAGTATCCACTCCGGCTGCGGCTATTTAGTTGTCAGAGAGCAAAATATTTGTTTACGTAACCGATTGACAAAATATTTCTTATCGGATACAACTAAGATAGCAGAAAAGAATTTTCAGCACAATAGTTTGGGGCGATGTCAGGTACATCGTGAAAATCCATCGGATACAGGAGGCGTTCACAAACATGTACGCTTATGACGAATTCTCAGTTCTGTTTTGGGAAGGGAATGTTATGCTCGGCGAGGGAGCAAGCTTTCCTTTGGGACAGATGACGACGGACTTTTTGAATCTTGATGTGAAAATACTGCAGGAGATCCACCGCCGTGCGCGAGACTTCGTCAAGGATGCACGCACACTTTTCAGAGATAAAAACAACGGCGCAGTTATTCCCGTGCAGGAAAAACTCAACGCCGTCTGGGACGTCATATTCGATTTGCCTTTTTACCGCAGCCTGCCGCTGAATATATATGGCGCACGCAATTTGTTCCCTGCGCTGCTTCAGGATAAGGCGGTATGGAATGATTTAATGAAGGACGGTTCAGAGAGAAACAAAGCGTTTATGGTGTTCATCGACAAGCTGGAATATTTCGCGCAGAGCATCGAAAACTTCAGAGGGCAGATAGCAAATATGCTCGAGCTGTATTTTGAAAAGCTGCCCCGCCGGAACAGCGAGGCGTATGCCGTGACTTATGCCAAATATTTTCGTGAGATGATAGGCGGAGGCGATATGCTGTCTATCGGGCAGGAATTTGAACAGGGCTTTAATCTCAAGGTCAAGTTTGTCCCGCTGCTCCACCCGACAGAGAAAGGCAAGCCTATCCTTGCCGAGGAGACGGAATTTTCATATCTCTCGTTTTTTCTTTATACGGATTTCTACCGCGGACTCATCGCAGGGAACATTCCGCGCCGCTGTCATAACTGCGGGCGATACTTCCTTTTGAACAAAGGCTATGACACCTGCTACTGCAACAACATCGCGCCGGGCGAAACCGAAAAGACCTGCCGCAAGGTCGGGGCGCACAAAAAGGAAGCGCGCAAGGAAGGAAAAACACCCGCCCGCCTTGAGTACGACAAGGTGTATAACAAGCTGAAGACCCGCCGTGCAAGGGGCAAACTCTCCGTCGACGAATGGAACGCCGCTGTCGCTACGGCTCTGGAGTATAAGGACAAAGCGGAAGCCGGCAAAATCACCGACTTGGAGCTAAAGGATATATATGACAAGATGTGACGATAGTGCGCTCACAGCGTACTATATTCCTCGAAGACGAACACTCGAAGATGTAACTCATAGCTTCAAAACCCTGCGTTAGAGAACAGAAAAGGACTGGCACTCAGTCTGCTGCGCTGAGTGCCAGTCCTATATAGTTTACGGATTATATGGCTCGCCGTTTGGCTTATATGCTGGAGGAGTGCTGTCCTTTGTTACTGGCGGTTGAAGCTCGGTATATATGACGTCGCCCGTGATCTCCGGCTGTTCTGCAGAAGGTGATGCTGGCGTGTTCGACGGACATTCATCACCACCCATAATTCCTATCTTATTGCCGTTCTCATACATATCTTCGGCGACCGTGCCGACGTTACTTCCGCTGTAAGGAACATATCCGAATCCCGACACCCATACATGAAGCACAGCGTCAATGTATTTTTTTGTGCCGGGGACAGGATTGCTGTTGGCTGGAGCATCGCCGCTGCCCATGATACCGACTATCTTATTGATGTCGCCCTCGCTGCCGACAGTTGCGTCACCCATGATGCCGACCTTATTGCCAGTAAGCTTGTCGCCGGGATTGCCGACCATCGTTCCGACGCTGCCGCCGCCCTCGTCGACTATCCATCCGAAACTAGGAATCCAGACATGAGGCTTGCCATCGATGACTGTTCTATCACCTGGCTTTGGTTCGGTGGAGGCTGGTGCGGATTTTGATACACCGTGAGATGTCGGGGCTATCGGCGGTGCTGTTTCTTTTTCTGCCGTTACCTCATTTGTCTGTGGCTCACTTTCTGCGAGAACTTCCGCTAACGGGGTAGGCATATCTGCAGAGATAAAAATATGCGACATTTCCTCTGACCAAGCCTCAATTTCGGCGCTTACGGCGGCTTTTATCGGCTCGGCAGGTAAATCCCCGACCTCGGCACTCCGTGGCCACACGGCGGCACACAACACGACACAGGCGATAATGCCGATTCCTGCGATTATTTGCTTTTTCATATGGATCAACTCCCTTCGCCAACAGACATATCACAAGTCAGCGGATATAGCTACACTTATTTCGATAAACGCACTCGATTTTCGCATGATTGTGGACTGAAACTTTACAAATGCGTAAAAAGTATTGTAAAACACATTCGAATTTTGGTATAATAAGTTGAAACTTTTGAAACAGGTGGCGCATATGAAAGTAAGTTATAAAAAGCTCTGGAAGCTTCTTATCGACAGAGACATGAAAAAGAAAGATTTACAGTTGGCTGCGGGGCTGAGCTCAACAACCATTGCCAAACTGTCAAATCACGAAAACGTTAGTATGGATGTTCTGATAAAGGTGTGTACCATTCTTGGCGTAAACTTCTGTGATATTATGGAGTTGGTACCGGATCAGACAATTGAAAGAGACAAATCTTAAGCGAAAAGTGTGGAGATAAAGATGGCTAAAACGACAAAAGTACAGGAGCAGTCGCTCGAATCAATAATGTGGAACTGCCGCAACGCCTTGCGCGGGACGGTCGGCGGCAATGAAACAAACCGCGATGTCGTCATGGGTTTGGTGTTCTTGAAATTCGCCGGTGACAAATTTGAAAAGCGCCGTGCAGAAATTCAGGAAGAGTACGGTGATGTTCCCGCTTTCTTGGAAAAGACATCCTTTTACCTCTCCAAGAACGTATTTTACTTGAACGAAACTTCGCGTTGGTCTTATATCGTAAAAAACGCCAGCGCAAATGATATTGCGGTCATTGTCGATACCGCTATGAAGGACATTGAGGACGGCAATCCGTCTCTCAAAGGAGCGTTGCCGCAAAACCGATATACCACTCTGAGTGCTATCCGTCCGGAGCAACTTAAATCGCTGATTGACGAGGTTAATAAGATTGACGAGAAACGATTTCATGATAAAGACCTTATTGGGCGCGTGTACGAATACTTCCTGCAAGTGTTTGCTATCGATTCCGGTACTGGTAATGAAAAAGGAGAATTCTACACTCCCGCGAGCATAGTTAAGCTCATCGCTGAGCTTATAGAGCCGTATGCGGGTGTTGTGTATGACCCGTGCTGCGGTTCAGCCGGTATGTTTGTTTCCTCAATCAAGTTTGTGGAGCGGCACAACGGCGACCGTTTGAAAGTTTCGGTAGTCGGGCAGGAGCGCACACCTGAAACTTGGCGGCTGGCTAAGATGAACCTTGCCATACGCGGGATTTCTCACAACCTTGGGGAACGCCCCGAATCAACCTTTGCCGAGGATTTACATAGGGATAAAAAGGTTGACTTCATAATGGCAAATCCGCCATTCAATCTGAAACTGAACGCGCAGGGCGTAACACAGGACAATCTCAACGGTGACGCCCGTTGGGATGGTTACCCCGTCCCGCCCGTATCCAACGCCAATTATGCGTGGATTCTGCATATGCTCTCAAAACTCGACGTATCGAACGGCATAGCGGGATTCCTGCTCGCAAATGGTGCATTGAATGCCACCGGCGTGGAGGGTGAAATCCGCAAGAGCCTGATAGAAAATGATAAGGTGGAAGCAATCATCGTCCTGCCCCGCGAAATGTTCTATTCTACGGATATCTCTGTCACTCTATGGATATTGAACAACAACAAAAAAGCTCGCACTTTAAATGGGCGTCAACTGCGCAACCGCAAAGACGAAGTCCTGTTCATCGACCTGCGTCGTTGGAGCGAAAATATCTATGAAAAAAAGTACGTCCAGTTTTCGGACGAGCAGATAGCCGCCATTAAGAAGATTTATACTGACTGGCAGACGGGTGAAGGTTATGTCGATGTGCCAGAACTGTGCCGCTCGGCGACCAAAGCGGAAATTGTCGCGCAGAACTACTCTCTTGCGCCGAGTAAGTACATCAAGTTCATCGACCACGACTTGGAGATTGACTATGCCGCAGAGATGGCTCGAATTCAGGGCGAAATGCGCGAGGTACTTAAAGCGGAGAAGAAGTCGCAGTCAATGCTCGAAGAAGCATTCAGGGGGATTGGCTATGGGATTGACTAAACAAAAATTAGGCAAATACATCGAACGTGTTGAACGCCGTAATTCGGATTTGCGGTTTGGAATAGACAATGTTCGGGGTATTTCCAATGCAAAAGAAATACAATCCACCAAAGCGGATATCTCTGACCGTTCGTTTAATCGTTTTCAAATCGTAGAGCCATATGAATTTGTGTTTAATCGGCGCACAACTCGTATGGGCGAGAAAATTGGGCTTGGATACAATAATGTTGGTGAAGCATTTATCGTGACTGAAGATTATGTTGTTTTTCGTATAATAGACGAATCTGTTCTGTTGCCCGACTACCTAAATATCTTTTTTCGTCGACCCGAATTCGACCGCTATGTCCGTTGGGATTCGTGGGGCAGCGCAACAGAATTCTTCAACTGGGAAGAAATGTGCGATGTCCCTATAACCATTCCGCCTCACCATCTCCAGCAGAAGTATGTTGATGTCTACAATGCGATGCTTGCCAACCAGCAGGCATATGAGACCGGGCTGGAGGATTTGAAGCTGACCTGTGAAGCGTATATTGAGAATCTCCGTAAAGAAATGCCGTTGACCGAGATTGCTCCATTCATTGAGCCTATTGATGAGAAAAATGATGGTGGCAAAGTTACGCTTGCTCAGGGTGTCGATGTCAATAAAGTATTCATTCCTGCAAAGCGCGTCGCCGATGATGTTGAAACAGGGAGGATTGTCCGTGAGGGGCAGTTCGCCTATAACAAGGTAATGAAATCTAATGGTACGAAATTGCCAATTGCTCTTCGCAAAGGTGAACCTTGCTTTGTTTCCGGTTCTTACCAAGTTTTTCAGGTGCGCGACAATAGTGTGCTGCTTTCCGAATACTTGATGATGTGGCTGACAAGAGAAGAGACACAAAGATACATGGGCTTTATTTCATGGGGTTCAACACGAGACATATTACAGTTTGAAACGCTCGGTGAAATAAAAATTCCAATCCCCGATATCGGCGTTCAGCAGTCGATTGTGAACATCTACAACGCCTATATCATGCGGCGGGAGATAAACGAGAAAATGAAGACACAGCTAAAAGATAGCTGCCCGATACTTATAAAAGGATCACTTGAAGAAGCGAGCGCGTAAAACTCGCAATATGTATCGAGAATTTGAAAATGCAGACAGTGTCTGCACAATTGGGGGTTACGTTATGGCGAAAAAGAAAGATGAAGTCAGTATTCACAGCAGCGCGGCAGAGTATCTCACATATATTGCCGCCATTGGTGATGATGCGAGTTCTTTTGAAATGCGTTATCAGGAAGAAAACATCTGGCTTACTCAAAAAATGATGGCCGAATTGTATGATATTTCTGTTGCCGCTGTAAATCAGCATATTAAACGTATTTTTGACGATGGCGAGCTCGCCCCCGATTCAGTTATTAAGGAATACTTAATAACTGCCGCCGACGGCAAAAATTATAAGACAAAGCATTACAACCTACAAATGACTATTGCCGTTGGCTTCAAGGTTAACAACGACCGTGCTGTGCAGTTCCGAAAATGGGCGGGGCAGATTGTAAAGGATTATACTATTCAGGGTTGGACGATGGATAAAGAACGCCTGAAAAAAGGGCATATGTTCACGGATGAATATTTCGACCGCCAGCTACAATATATACGTGAGATACGTCTTTCAGAGCGCAAGTTTTATCAGAAAGTCACCGATCTTTACGCTACAGCGTTTGACTATGATAAGGATGCGAAAACAACAAAAGAGTTTTTCAAAATGGTGCAGAACAAAATGCACTGGGTTGTTCACAGGCATACGGCGGCAGAATTAATTGTTGAGCGTGCAGACGCTGAAAAAGAGCATATGGGTCTGACCACTTGGGAAGCCGCCCCGGACGGGAAAATTGTCAAGGCGGATGTTTCTATTGCTAAAAACTACTTAAACGATAAGGAAATGTCTTATTTAGAGCGCATCGTTTCGCTATATCTGGATTATGCCGAATTGCAGGCAGAGCGAAAAATCCCGATGAGTATGCAGGACTGGGCAAAAAGACTGGATGGTTTTTTGGAGTTCAACGGAAATGAAATCCTAATGGGTGCAGGCAAAATTACTCACGAGCAGGCAAAGCTCCATGCCGAAACAGAGTTTGAGAAATACCGCATTGTGCAGGACAGGCTTTTTGAAAGTGACTATGACCGTTTTTTGCTCGAGATTGAATCGTTGGAACGCAAATCGGAGAAATGAGGTGTGACGCCGTGGACTTAAATTTTATCAGAGGTCAATTCACCGAAGCCGAACTGGAATCGGCGATTATAAGCCTGTTCACCGAACAGGGCTATGATTATGTCCTCGGCGAGACAATCCACCGCGGATTCGAGGAGATACTGCTTAAGGACGACCTGAGCTCCTACCTCTCAGCGCACTATCCCGACCTAACGGCAGCAGAAACAGAAAAGGTCATTGGACGCCTTGAGAACATCCCATCTGCCCCGCTGTATCAAGGCAACCGCGAGACTTTTCTGTTGGTGAATGAAGGCTTTGATCTGCAGCGTGATAATCCCGCGAAACTTGCTGTGCACATTAATTACATAAACTTCGACGAGCCTGATAAGAACATTTTCAAGGTGGTCAACCAGTATTCGGTGCAGGGCGAGCGTCTGCGCCGCCCGGATTTGATTCTGTTCATCAACGGCATCCCCGTGGCAATTTTTGAGTTCAAATCTGCCGTCAAGGAAAACACAACCATTCACGATGCCTGGGAGCAGATAACCATCCGTTACTGCCGCGACATCCCCAAGCTGATGAAGTATTGTTTTCTTTCTGTTATCAGCGACGGCGCAAACACCCGAATGGGCAGTATTTTTACGCCGTATGAATATTACTACGCCTGGAACAAAATTAATGATGAAGAAAAGGTCAGCAATGGCATCGCTGCCCTCCTGACGATGGTCAAGGGTGCGTTTGCAAAAGACCGTGTTGTCGCTATTCTCCGCGATTTTGTTTACTATCCCGACGACAGCACAAAGGAAACTGCTATTGTTGCCCGCTATCCGCAGTTCTTTGCGGCTCGGAAGATGTTTGAGAATATTAAAAAGCACATGAGACCCGAAGGCGACGGCAAGGGTGGTACATACTTCGGCGCGACCGGCTGTGGCAAGACCTATACGATGCTGTTTCTCTCCCGTTTGCTCGCTTTACGCGATAGGGACGCCTTTGAGAATCCGACGATGGTCATTATCACCGACCGTGAGGATTTGGACAGGCAGACTTCGGAACTCTTTGTATCCTCCAAACGCTATCTGCACGACAGCAATGTGCGGAGCATTGAGAGCCGGAGCGATTTGCAGAAGGCACTGGGCGTTGAAGTATCTAATCTTCCGAGAGTGGCTGAAGAACCAGCGTCTTACAGCGTGACCGGCGCAGAAAGCGGCGGCGTGTTCCTGACAACAATTCAGAAGTTCTGTGAATCAACAGGCTTGCTATCTAACCGCTCCAACATCATCTGTATTTCCGATGAGGCACATCGGACGCAAACAGGTGTTGGATCAAAGCTGAAAAAGACGGATAAAGGCGTGTTCACCACATACGGATTTGCCAAGTATCTGCGGGACAGCTTCCCGCGAGCGACCTACTGCGGGTTCACGGGAACACCGATTGACGAAACCATTGCCGTGTTCGGCGATGTCGTGGACAGCTATACAATGAAAGAGTCCAGCGATGACGGTATAACCGTCCGCATCGCTTATGAGCCGCGTTTGGCGAGGGTTATCCTCTCAGACGAACAGGCGCGTGAGATACAGAAATATTACGATAAATGCACTGAGGAAGGCTCCAATCCTGAACAGGTTGAGGAAAGCAAGCGTGCGATGAGCGAAATGAAGCGCGTCCTCGGTCATCCTGAACGCATGAAGAAACTGGCGGCAGACATCGTTACCCACTACGAGGCTTTGACAGCCCAGAAGCCTGAAATCGTGCAAAAAGCTATGATTGTCTGTGCCGACAGGACGCTCGCTTACCGTTTACTGAAAGAAATTGTTGCGCTTCGCCCTGACTGGAATAAACCACGCAAATCTGAAAACGATGCCGCCCTTTCAAAGGCGCAGTTGGAGAAGCTGATGCCGCTTGAGAAAATCAAGCTTGTGGCGACCCAAGGCGATAACGACGAGAAGGAACTGTACGACCTCTGCGGCACAAAGGATTACCGACAGATGCTCGACAGGCAGTTCAAGAACAATAATTCCAACTTCAAGATTGCCATCGTTGTCGATATGTGGATTACCGGCTTTGACGTGCCGTCCCTGGCGGTTATGTATATAGACAAGCCCCTCCAGAAGCATACACTGATTCAGACAATTTCCCGCGTCAACCGTGTTTTTGACGGCAAAGATATGGGCTTGGTGGTAGACTACATAGGCATCAAGCAGGATATGCTCGAAGCCTTAAAGAAGTATGGCAGCCCGCATGAGAGCCCTATTGATGAAATTTCGGTTGCACTGGCAGTTTTCCGCAATCATCTGGCTCTGCTTGATGAGCTGCTTCACGATTTCGACGCCACTAAATTTTACTCCGGCGAACCGTTGGAGCGTCTGCTCTGCTTGGATGCCGCCGCAGAGTACGTACAAATTAGCAAAGAGATGGAAAGCCGCTTTATGAGCCTATCCCGCAAAATGAAGGCGGCGTATGAAATATGCTTCCCATCCGGAGAATTGACCGAAACCGAAACGGCAAAGGCTCAGTTCTACCTTGCCATCCGCTCCATCATTTATAAGCAGACAAAAGGTGACGCACCCGACGCCGAAGTCATGAACCGTGTCGTCGAGAAGATGGTGCAGGACGCTATCACTTGCACGGGCATTGAGAACATCGTCAACGCAGGTAAGCCGGAAGACTTGTTCAGCGAGGAATTTATGAAGCAGTTGGATGAAGTCAACTTGCCGATTTCCAAATTCAACGCCCTCTTGAAGCTGCTCCGCAAGGCAATATCCGGATATGGCAAGGTAAATAAGGTCAAGGCAATTGAGTTTGACAAGCGTCTGAAAGCCGTCATTGATAACTATAACAACCGCGACAAACTGGTATTTACGAGTGAGGTTGTTGCCGATTTTATCAACGGACTGTCGGACGAACTGATTAAAATTTTCTCCGATCTCCATGCAGACAGGACCTCCTTTGAAGCGATGGGTATTACCTATGAGGAGAAGGCATTCTATGACATTCTCGTCAAGGTGCGAGACGATCACGGCTTCCCATATGCTGACGAGAAGTGCCTTGTGCTTGCTAAGGAAATAAAAATACTGGTAGACGACAAAGCGCAATTCGCCGACTGGTCTACCCGTGCCGACATTAAGAACCAGTTGAATATGGACTTGACCGTTCTGCTTTATAAAAACGGATACCCGCCCGAATGGGATGAGGAAGTGTTTGAAAAGGTTCTGGAGCAGGCAGAGAATTTTAAGAAGTACGCTGATTAATTTCGAGATTGTTTAACTTTTAAGGGGTGATGATGAGATATGTGGAACGACGTTGAAACAACGCAAGATTTTCTTAACTTTTCCGTAATTGCGAAAACAGTTGCGGAGCTGATTTCTGAATCAGGCGGACAACCGATCTCCATCGGCGTTTCTGGCAGTTGGGGAGCAGGAAAATCGTCTATGGTAAAGATGATTGGCGAAGCACTTAAACTCAAAGACAATGGTAAGGAAGACAAAGAAAAAAACTATGTTTTCTTAGAGTTTAACGCATGGCTTTATCAGGGCTATGATGACGCCAGAGCAGCCCTATTACAAGCTGTTTCAGATAAGCTCCTTGAAGAAAGTAAAAAGCGCAATAATACAGCAAATGACCTCACCGAAAAAGTGAAGAGTTTTATTAAGCGTATCAACTGGCTTCAAGTGGCAAAGATGGTTGTCCCGCTGTCGCTGGGTTTGATACCTGGAGGCGTTGCCGTCGGAGGAATAGCCTCCTTAATAGGCGCTGTTTCAAACCTTGCTCAAAATAAAGACACAGAAACGCAGACCGAAAAAAGTGAAGCGGTTAGTGCTGCATTTGACGCTCTCGCACCCGATATGAAAGAACTCCTGAAAGATAATGCCTCAAAATCTACTCCTCAGCAGATAGAGAAACTCAGAGCCGATTTTGCTGAACTTTTAAAAGAACTGAACATAACGCTGGTCATCTTGGTAGATGATTTAGACCGCTGCTTACCGTCAACAGCCATCTCTACTCTTGAAGCAATGCGGCTTCTCCTCTTTGTTGAAAGAACAGCATTCATTATCGCTGCTGATGAGCAAATGATCCGCAACAGCGTGAGAGCGCACTTCGCAAATGTAGAGCTTTCTGAAGGGCTGGTAACAAGCTATTTTGATAAGTTAATTCAGATTCCTCTGTCCGTTCCGCACTTAGGTGTCGCTGAAGTTAAGATATACTTGGTTATGTTGTTTGCAGAATTGTCAGAAAGAACGGGCGAGATAAAAAAAGATGCATGGGAGAAAGCAAAATCCGATTTGCTATCCCTTTTATCCGGTGCTTGGCAGGGCGGCATACCTAAAGCGAAGATAGAAAATATTTTTGATGAAACTTCCGTTGAAAAGATGCGTAAATACATAGACTTGGCCGAACAACTTGCCGGGATTATGGTGACGGCTGACCATATAAGCGGAAATCCCAGGCTTATAAAAAGGTTCTTGAACAACTTGGTGATAAGAGAAAAAGTTGCACGGCTAAACGGTATGACGATAGACTTCGGCGGCCTTGTTAAAATGCAGCTTTTTGAGCGCTGTGCTTCTCCTGCGGCATTCGAATTTCTTGTAAAGAAATCAGTTGAGTCGCAAGATGGGAAACTGGCTTTTCTTCAAGAGATAGAAGCAAAAGTGGCGAGAGGAGAGGATTATGATACGGAAGACTCAAACTGGAAGACGCAATTTATTACAGAATGGCTTAAACTTGAGCCCAAGCTCGGTGATACTGATATCAGACCATTATTGTATTTAAGCCGTGACAGATCGTTATCTCTGGCTGCGTATGATGAGCTTTCAAAGGAAGCGAGCGATATATTATCTGCCTTAGTTTCCGTTGATAAGGACATTCTCAATGAAATTGTGGCAAACATTAAGAAAATTGGTGAAACAGAAGCAGAAAGACTATTAGTAAGACTTGGGCGGATAGGCAGTGGAAACCAATGGGAGAAGAAAAATCTTGTTGCCACATTGCATATCACCGAGGCCTATCCCAATTTAGGCAGTAGGCTTGTTAATTTATTAGATACCATTCCGGCGAAGGCACGGAACGTGGCATTTGTTCCTCTGCTACTTGATAAATCGTGGGCATCAGAAATGTTGGCCAGATGGAGCAACGATGATAACACACCCAAAACAGTAAAAAACGCTATTTCTGCGAAGGGAGGAAAATAACCCTATGGGAACATCTGCATCACATAGCGGACCAAAGTCTGGCGTATCCTTCGATCCTCCGTGGTTGGATGACATAGATAATCCAAACGCACCTGCAACACCTGTGACTCCTACACAGGAACCGCTGCCGGCACCTGCGACTCCTCCACTTGCGCCCCCTGCTCGGTTTGGGAGTGCTCGCCGTAGCATGGGCGATTACATAAGGAGCGGCAGCAGAGATTCATTAACGAAATCCCTTGGACACTATTCGCGTACAGGTATGGGAGGCGCACGAAATGTAGCAAATCGTATGCGCCATTCCGCAAGTATCGCATCGAAACTGTATTCCTCTTTTAGTTCACTTCGAGAAGGAAATGAGCCTACAATAAGCAGTATCATCAGCAATTACAGGGCAGCAAATGCTGATTTGTATGGGCTGATTGATGCAATAGCAGAGTATATTTGTGCCGACGGAGGAAGCTTAGATGAAACATCTCCAAGAGATTCTGTTTCTTCGGCATTGAGCGATCTCTTTGACAAAAACCCCGATGTTGATATTACTAATCTCTCAGATGATGGTGTCTGGTCATTAGTTTCATCGTTTCTCGGATACGAAGCTTTTAGCAGAATTCAACTTGATATCGGGCAGGCCTTTGAAACAAATGACATTCCTCTTGTCGACCGTGTAACGAGACTTAATAATATGCGCGAATATTTAGAGTCTGAGATTAGCTCACAGATAAGTGTTATCCGAAACGAAATGGGAAACAAGCCGACATCAGACCTGCACAAAGTTATGATGACTGCGATAGAAAGGACTTTTAAAGTATTCGAGGTGACAGTATGAGAAAGATAATATGCTATCCACACTCCTCTGCCCCATTACATTTTGACAATGATATTGACTACTTTGAATTATTTTCACATTCAGATGTCTCAGGCGCGAATATCAGTTCATTGGGGCTTTCATTACCCCAAGAATTGAGAAGATATCGGATTGTGCCTCCCGCTGCTGTGATTGATTTTGCTGCATTTGCTATTTCCGTCGTCGCTTCTGACAAGTTAGTTTCGAGAGCCGAAAGTCCAGATGGATGGACAAGGATGATAGACTTAACAGTATTTTTATCCCAACCAGAAAAATGGACGCCAATAAAAACAACAATTGAGAAAATGCTTAAATTTCTCACAGGGGATTTTTGGACGCTGTCATTCCAACTAGCAGAAGCGCCAGCGATTCAACCCAAATATGAACCTCTTAAACGCGAGAATGATTGTGTTTGCCTGCTTTCAGGAGGCGTAGATAGTTTGGCTGGCGCAATAGACTTATTATCAGAAAAACGGAATCCTTTGTTTGTATCACAGATTATCAGAGGTGATGGAGATCGGCAACGTGATTTTGCCAGCCGCTTCGGTGAGAATAATCACTGTCAATGGAGTATTGGAAAACTCAGTGGAACCGAGGGATCAACTCGTGCTCGTTCCATTGCTTTTTTCGCTTTTGCTCTCTTGGCATCTTCCGCAATTTCGGCATCAGGTGATTTTATAGAAATAGTTGTACCAGAGAACGGATTTATTAGCTTGAATGTGCCGTTAGATTCTAATCGAATTGGGAGCTTAAGCACAAAGACTACTCATCCTGTTTATATGGCATTGCTGCAAGAAATTTGGGACGCGCTTGGGATAAAAGCAAAACTTATTTTGCCATATAAGTATAAGACTAAGGGTGAGGTTCTTAAGGAATGTAAGGATAGGCAGCTGTTAGAAGAATTAGTTTTTGCAACGAATAGTTGCGGTAAATTTCAACGCCATGGATTAAGGCATTGCGGAGTGTGTGTTCCTTGTCTTGTGCGAAGAGCGGCCTTTTTAGAAGCCAGGCTTCAAGACACCACGGAAAGGGGCTATCGCCATGAGGATATCAGTAAGTCCAACTCAAAGGATTTAGCTGCCGTTGCATTAGCCGTTAAACAGGTTGAGCTTTCAGGTATAAACAGGTTTATTAAGGGGAGCCTGTCTTTTGCCAATCCTAATGACAGAAATTCTTATTTAGGAGTGGTTGCGCGCGGTATCAATGAACTTGGAAATCTCCTGAGAGGCTATAAAATATTATGATTGACCTTCACTGCCACCTTGATTTATATAAAGACCCGCTTTCATTACTCCCCGAAGTCAAGAGACGTTGTAAATATGTGCTTGCTGTTACCACCAGTCCACGCGCTTGGCAAAAGACAAAGCAAGTATTTGCAGGTATCGATTGCGTTCAAGTAGCACTTGGTCTGCACCCAGAAGTCCTTTCATCAAAAATGAATGAAATTGATATGCTTTTGTCAAACATTAGCCGTTGTAAATATATTGGCGAGGTTGGGATAGACGGATCGGAGCAATACAAGTCGTCTTATCATGCACAAAAGGATTTTTTCAGAGAAGTTGCTCGAACTACTGAAAAAAACGGAGGTAAAATAATAAGCATACATTCAAGAAATGCGGTGAAAGATGTTCTGGATATTATCGAAAGCGATATCGTGACCAGCAAACCAGTTTTGCACTGGTTCTCCGGAACTATCGAAGAACTTGAGCGAGCAGTTTCTTTGGGTTGCTGGTTTAGCGTTAATCCTGCAATGCTCTCTGGCAATAAGGGCAGAAGCCTCGTTTCAAAAATGCCGCTTTCAAAGATACTGCCTGAGACTGATGCTCCATTTACAGAAAAACGGGGAATTCCTTATAAGCCTTGGGAGGCCATTGAAATAGTTGATACACTTAAAGTTATTTTTGGTGTCGAAACTGAGACATTAAGGAATAAAATGTTTTCAAACCTTGAAGAGCTAATAGGTCAAAGTTAACTATATTTATTGCGGAGCATTGGAAACGAATCGGGGGATATTACATGAAAAGCTATGTAGAAAACTGTGTCAATTTAATGAAACATGAATATGAAAATAACTCGAGACGGATTCGTTCTGACTATAATCGAGAATTAGAAGCGATTGAAATTTATAAAGGACGGGAATTGCTCGAACTGATTCAAAATGCCGATGATGAATTATTAGAAGGCATGAGTAAAGATATCAGGCTTTCATTTATTGATAACGTCCTTACTGTTTCAAATAATGGCACCCCTTTCAGCGAAGAAGGCATTGATTCATTAATGATCAGTGATTTAAGTTCAAAAACCCATAAACAAGATGTGATTGGTAACAAAGGCAAAGGGTTCAGAGCAATATTGGGGTGGGCAAAAGAGATAAAAATATTTAGTGGCGATTTAAGCGTTAGATTTTCAGATGATTATTCTCAAAGTATATTGCGTGAAATTATTAAAAACACAAACACAGAGAACACAAGCAATGGAAAACCGCTTAAAGCTGCAACTTTGGTGTTTCCAGAATGGATTGAAACCCCGGAAAATAGAAGTTTCACAACAGATATTTCAATTTGTGTAAATGACGATGAAGCGGTTGTTAATGATATTTACAAACAGCTTTATGATATTGACTGTGAATTACTGCTTTTTTTAAATAGGGCTGAAGGCCTTATTATAGAAACAGATGAAAAGACTGTTAGTTTCAAAAAGCGTCCTTTCAGCACAGAACGGATTCTAATAGAAAAATATGTTAACGGAAATCTTGAAGACGAACAGGAATGGTTGTTAAACCGGTATTCTGGAGAATTTAATGAAAAGAAGTTTTCAGTCGTTGTTGCATATAATCCTGATGGCTTGAATAGCAAGCGTCAAGTTATATACAGTTATTTTCCTACTGATGTTGAATTTCCTTTTCCTGTACTTTTACACGCAAACTTTAATCTAAATTCTGATCGTAATCATTTGACAAAAGCCAATGAAGCTAATCGATACATTTTGAAGCACGCATGCAAATTGCTTGTTGATACAGCCTTGAAGTTAACAAAAGATGAAGTATCTTATTCCCCCTTATTAGTATTGGCACCCGAGAAACCGATAATCAAAGAATTAGTTGATTATGGCTTTGAAGAAATGCTAAATGAAGAGATAAGGCACAGCAAAGTATTTCCGGCTGTAAATGGTAATTATATTTCATTTGACGAATCTCCAAAGTTCCACACTTCCTACTTGTCGCAGTTCTTAGAAGGGGAAGGATTTGATGATCTTCTTATTAGCACTGAAAGTCGTGTTATACGAAACTTAATCCGTAAACTTAATAGTGGAAGTTATCCGGAATATACGTATGAAGATGTAGTCAAAAAAATAAATGCATGGGCAAAAACCCATACACCAAACGAAAGCACGATGGAGAAGCATGCTTATTGTGCCGTTGGTTTTCTCGAAGATTATGAACATGACTTAAAACCTCATAAAAAAATGCCATTACTGATCTATGATACTGATTCAAGGTTAACATCAAATGAACACTCGATTTTTTTGCGGGATCGCAACGCAAATATCTCAAGCTCACCAGGTTTCGCACAGATTAGATTTATGCACCCTGATATGAGAAGTGCATTTGAAAATATCTTAAAGGTTACCGGAAGAAATCTGGCCTTGAAGCTGAGCTCGTTTGGCGTCAAGGAATATAATACACCCAGAATAATTGAAAAAATGAATAGCATCATTAAAAAACGTTTGGATGACGATAAAACAACAAAAGCTAAGCGGTTTTGTGGGTTTGAGATGAAATGGCTCTGGGATAACAGACAGATATTAGAAAATGCCGGTGAGAAAATAAAAATTTATTTTATCACAAGGAATGGCGAAGTAAGATTATCTGATGAGCTTTACTTTGGAAAAGAATATGAAAATCAAATATGTGAAAACTTGTTCGAAGGGTTATTTGAAGAAAGATTTGTTGATGACATTAAAACTCATATAAATATCGGGGAAAGTTCACTGCAGGAAATAACAGCTTTTCTGCAGACATTAGGTGTTGATAAATTCCCGAAGAGAAAAATTAAGCGGGTAAGGCCAGACGAAAGCTATAAATCAAGGCTTCTGGAAGCATTATACTATCCTTATACCTTGGAAGGAGATACTTTCAAAGATCTGAACGATTTTAGTAAGCGAATTTTTAGTATTGCTGCTGAAATAATGGTCATTGAAGAACTTGAAAGCATTCTTAATAATTGTGAAACTCAGCATATAATCGAGTGGATAAAAGCGGATTCTGGTCTTTCTCAGATTCTGTATACCCGAAAAGAGATAAGTAACAGTAGGGTCGAAATCAAATGGGATTTGAAGCAAAATCCAAGAACATTGCCGCTTGATAAGATTTATGCATATATCTATTGGCAGTTTGAGAACATAGCTTGGCTTAAGGTTGGGGACAAGCGTTATAAAATGTCAGATTGCATTCTTTCTAAAATTGGTACTATGCTTGAACCTGCCCTGGTTGAGCCGGATGTGGATATATATATTAAAGATATCGATGGAAGCAAATCCAGAATAAGAAATGAATATGGATTTATATTAGGAAAGCTTGGTGTTGAAAATGATTTTGCAGACCTACCCGCAGAAAAGATATACACCATATTAAACCTCTTGCCTAATATAAGAGGCGGAGAAAGTATTGCTAAAAGATTTTATGCAGAGCTTATAAAATCTGACCGAACAATTTCCGACGAAGAGCTTAATTGTCAGGCTTACAAGCAATTTATGGAGTCCGGTAGAGTTCTTTGCAATTCCGGCTATCAAAAAAATAGTGAGTCTTGGTATCTTGATGGAAAAAATATATGCGAGAAAATAGCTAATACATATAATTTGCTGGAGGTATCAAAGAGGCAAAACAGCTCAAAAATCGAACGACTCTTGGGGGTTAAAAAGCTTGTTCTCAAAGGCGAGGTTGTTGGAAATCCATTAATACATCCTGAAAATGAGTTTTTCAGAAAAGACTTTTCTCTTTACAAGCCTATGGCATTTTGCTACAGGATAGAAAACGCTACAAAAGATGAAGCGAGAAGATTTTCGGAACTTGATATTGTTTTATGCACTAACCTGACAGCACGATATACAGGGAATGAAATTGAGCTCGATGATTATGATTTTATTCTGAAGGATTCAAAGACCTTTTATTTGAAAGTGCCAAAGACCTTAAAGTCGCTGGATGATATGAAGCGTAATGTATCGTTTTCTGCTGCTATTGCTAATGTGTTATGTTCGTTCATTGATGTAACTGAATCTTTTGCAGCCTTTAGAGAGCTGTATGGCGCTTCTGATTCATCAAGAAAGGAACTTATTCATCAGATATTTGAAGATGATTCAATACTTGAAAGGGTCAAGGTCGAGCTGAATTATTCTGAGGACACAAAGGAAGAATTTATAAGAATAATTTCAAAATGTTCAGGGAAAAGCCCAATTGATGTTCTTGAACTTATCTCCGACATTGATTTTGACAATTTTACATCTATCAGTAATGCAAGACCAATCATACATTGCTTTAAGCAGCTTAATATTGATGTTGATAAATATAATGCCGAGGAACCAGTATCCAAAATTGAACTGTATCCATATTATCAGGCCGAACTTTCAAGGCTAATGCCGAAATATGAAATGCTTTATAGGCAGCACCATTACCATAGGTTAAAAGGCAGAGGGATTGAAGAAAAGAAGAAACTGGTTGAATTGTTCCTTAACTATGAATATATAAAACCTGAGATAAAGGATTCTGTTTATTTTGATTGCGAGGCAGAACTCATAAACCGGCTGCAAATAAACAAGGATACCGCAACTGTTGATTTAATATCTCTATACAATACAAATCTTGCTTCATGGAAAGCCGGATTAAATAATACAACCTATATTGATGAGCTTTTGAAGTTTCCTGCCAACATGAGTTATTTGTATTATGGTGAATATAATGAGCTAAACAAGGCATATGAAGAGTTATTGGCAGCACAATCGGTGGACGAAGATGAGACAGAAAATGACGACACTGAAGATATCGTGCCAGAAGTGATTCGCCCCAAAACTGTGCCTGCTCCACAGGAAGTGAAGACCAACGGAAACAATGGCAACAAAAAAACTGGTTTTTCATCCGCAAAGAACCTTGAAAAAATTGGTTTCAAGGGCGAAAAGTATGTCTTTGAGGAACTTAAAAAGACATACCCGTCAGTAAAATGGGTATCCGAGAATGCTAAAGCTGCGGGCGTTAATCCAGAGGGACGTGCCGGGCTTGGATATGATTTAGAGTATTTGAACGAAAATGAAAACAGGAGATTTGTAGAAGTAAAAGCATCCAAATTAAGCGAAATCGCATTTTATCTTTCAGATTACGAATTTGATTTTGCCACAAAACATATATCCGAATATGAAATTTACTTTGTAAGCGATGTACTTACGAAGAAACCTAAAATACTTGTATTGGATAACGTTTTTGTTGGAAGTGATTTTAATTCCGTTAATTATGCCCTTGATACAAAGCGAGAGTATAAAATAACCGCAAACCTTATTGACCAGTAACCCCGAAAGGGCAAGAGATAGGCGCCATCCCTTGCGGGACAACGCCTATCTCTTGCATTTCCGTACCGGTTTGGGGTATGGTTCAATAAGTTACCCTATTGAAACGTGCCATTACCGCCTCTTTTTTTGCAGATTATCAGTAAACGAATACCATGCGTCCGATCCATGCCTTGACAGGTTTTGACCAGAGCCATTTGTTCGTAGCGCTGTCATCGAAGTAGAAGAGAGCGCCGTTGCTCGGATCGCTGCCTTGCAGCGCCTCGAGGGCGGCATTTCTGTCCTGCTGTGAGGCAGGCTTTTTGATCATTCCGTTTTCAACAGGAGTAAACTGATAGTACCCATTGCTGCTAACCTCATAGATAACAGAGGATATAGTATTCGGGAACTGGTTGTTTTTGATCCTGTTCACTATTACGGATGCGACACCGACCTTTGCTGCATAGGGCTCACTTTCAGCCTCTGCTTTTACCAGCCTTGCAAGCAGGTCGAGATCAGCCTCGGTATATGCTACTGCAGCCTTATTGTTGTTTATGGTCATATTAGTCACTGCAGCCGAATTGGTCTCGGTAGCCAAACCTGGAATATTCAGCTGCTGTCCGGGATATATCATGTCGTCCCATTTATTATTTGCTTTCCTCAGCTGAGCTAATGTTACTCCGTATTTGCCTGCGATGATGCCTAGAGTTTCGCCGCTTTTTACGGTATGGGTCTGAGCTTTTACATAAAGCTTCTGACCGGGATAGATCATGTCGCTGGACAGTTTGTTGTCGGCTTTTATTGTCGCATATGATGTATTGAACATCTTGCCGATAATGTACAGCGAATCATTGGGTTGTACCGTGTAGCTCGCACCAAAGGCAGCCTGTGCCATAAGCGTAGCTGTTAAAACAACACCGGCAGTGAATGCCGCTGCTTTTCTGAATATATTCATTTTTATCCCCCTTTTCGCCTCCGAGGTTAGTTTTCGGGTTCGGGTCGAGGTAACCCTACTCAAAATGAGATTCACCCATCGGACATATTCATGAGGACACTCACTTGTAATGAAAAAGTCATTGCAGGTGAAGGGAAGTCCCATGCATGTTTGTCCTGGTATTGCTTAGTCCCCCGTACTCTCTTCGAGATTCGGCTTATTCTTTTTGTTTTCCGGCAGCGTCTCTTCCTCTGATAGCAGAAAATAATTTGTTGAAACGCTGGCCTTATGTCAACATGTATTCTAACAGAGGAACCTGAGCTTTTCCATGATACATTTTTGGCAAATGTGGCAGTATAATGAATAGGTAAAATATGGAGTCAAACATGAATGTCGCCGTTTCAGGGCATGCTATATGAACGTAAAAATGCATGGAACGGTGATATTTTTTTATGATCTTTATAGGAGCAACATATGCTATTTTGGCAGGTCTGATCGTTTATTTGCTCATACTCCTTCATTTACAGAAATCCGAGTGCAGTGTGGAAGTGAAGGATACAGCGCTTGCCGATGAAGAATTGCAGAAGCATGCCGCCGATATAGCCAGGAACCACCCGGTTGGCAGATCGAAAAGCCTGAGCTGGCTCATACGCCGGCTAAATGAGAACTTTGACCTGATCGCGGGGGTCTATGGCATGCTCAGCAGGGATGCCGCTGATTCGTTTCCGACTGCTCCTGCAGCAGAATGGCTCCTTGATAACTTTTACATAATTGAGGAACAGGTAAAGATCATAAAGAGAAGCCTGGCCAGAGGCAGGTGCTCGAGACTGCCGGTCCTGGCAAAGGGATATCTGAAGGGCTATCCCAGGGTCTATGCCATAGCGCTTGAAATCGTAGCACATTCCAACGGCAGTATTGATGAAAGGAGCATCACAGCCTTCATACAGTCATACCAGTCACAGGTGATGCTTTCTATGGGCGAGCTTTGGGCTGTTCCTCTCATGCTGCGTATTGCCCTTGTTGAAAGTATCCGTGATACCTGCGAAGCTATCGGTTCTTCGAGACAGGAATGGTACAGAGCAGAGAATCTTGTTCAGCAGATCGGGACTGATATTTCGGATGAACACCTGATTGACACATTGCTGCGCAGCAGACTGGAAAGAGAAGCTGTCACGCCGGCCTTTGCCGAGCATCTTATCAGAAGGCTGAGAAAGCAGGGGAAAGCATTGTCGGCAGTGACTTCGCTGCTGGATCTGCGTCTTGAACAGGAAGGGACATCCACCAGCGAAATGACAGCTGCCGAGCATCAGTCCCAGGCAGAGATGCAGGTAGCTATCGGAAATTCTATAACCGGACTGCGTCTGATTTCTGAACTTGACTGGTCTGAGCTTTTTGAGACACTCAGCAGGGTCGAACACATATTAAGGAATGATCCCAAAGGTATCTACCCTTTGATGGATTTCGAATCGCGGGATTACTACAGGCATGAGATAGAAAAAATCGCCAGAGCCTTCGGCGTGACGGAGACGCACGTTGCTGATAAGGCTGTGGAATGTGCTGATTTGGCGGCACAGGAAGGGAAAAGCCCTCAGGATCATATAGGGTTCTATATCGTCGGCAAGGGTCGTAAAACTCTTCTTGGCAGGATCGGGAAGGCGTCGGGAAAAAAATGGAGGCTTTCTGTTTTCTCGGCGGCAAGACCAAAGGGCTTGTACACAGGAACCGTTATTTTCCTTTTTGTTTTTCTGGTGACATATTTTATGTACTATGCAGGTATTCATGACGGCACAGTGTCGGTATTCTGGCCTGCAATCACAGCATTTCTGGTACTCATACCCTCAAGTGAGCTGGCAATAAGTCTGACCAATACAATAGCCGGTTTTATTTACTGTCCGTCCATGCTTCCGAAGCTGGAGCTCAGAAACGGCATACCCGAAGAAATGGCGTCCTTCGTCATAGTCCCGGCGCTTCTTACCAGTCCTGCAAGGGCAAGGGAATTGGTGGGACAGATGGAAGTGTGTTATCTGGCCAATAGAGAGTCCAATCTTTTTTTTGCACTTGTCGGCGATTTCAAGGATTCAGCATCGGAAAGGCAGGATGGTGATGATGAAATAATACAGGCTGCCATAAACGGGATAGAGAAGCTGAATGCAAAGTATTCTGCCGGAGGGTGCGCCGTTTTTTATTATCTGCACCGCAGCAGGACATACAACAGCTCTCAGGGCAGATGGATGGGATGGGAAAGGAAAAGAGGGGCGATCGTTGAATTCAATAAGCTGTTGAGAGGCGGAACCGATACGGGATTTTCCACAGCAGAACCGGATATGTCACCACTGCCCCTGATCAGGTATGTCATAACTCTCGATGCCGACACATCACTTCCTATGGGAACCGCCAGGAAGCTTATCGGAACGATAGCCCACCCTTTGAACAGAGCAGTTATCGATGAAATCACCGGGATCGTGAAAGAGGGCTATGGCATACTGCAGCCAAGGATCAGTGTAAGCATACCAAGCGCAAACAGGTCATTCTTTACAAGGGTTTTCGCAGGCCAGGGAGGGTTAGATCCATATACCACAGCAGTTTCAGATATATATCAGGACATATGTGAGGAAGGTATTTTTACCGGAAAGGGCATATATGATGTTGACATATTCACTCAGGTACTGCATGACAGAATACCTGACAATACCGTACTGAGCCATGATCTGCTGGAGGGCTGTCATCTGAGGGCAGGACTCGTCAGCGACATTGAGTTCGTGGACGGCTATCCCGGCAGCTACAAATCATATACCGCACGTCAGCACAGATGGGTAAGAGGAGACTGGCAGCTGCTGCCCTGGCTGGGGAGACATGTAAGGAGAAGGTCAGGACAGAAGATGATCAACGATCTCTCACGATTGTCCAGGTGGAAGATACTTGACAATCTTAGAAGAAGCCTGCTTTACCCTTCATTGCTGCTGTTGTTCCTGTCAGGCATATTTTTGCTCCCCGGAGATGATCTGGTTTGGATCGGATATGCGGCGTTGGTCTGCATAACACCGTTGACATCAGGCTTTTTGAACTCCCTTTTAACGGGAACGATCCATTTCAGGAACGGCAAAACCGACTCTGTCGCTATTTCCGGAATAAAAGCTGCGCTGTACCAGTCGTTGTTTATTTTCATGTTTATCCCGTTCCAGACAAGTCTGATGCTGGACGCTGTCATTCGCACGCTGTACAGGGTTCTGCGCTCCCGCAGAAACATGCTGGAATGGGTGACTGCAGCCGATGTTGAGGCAGGTGCAGATAACAGTCTGGCTGGTTATTACAGAAAAATGTGGTTCTCGATCCCGGCTGCTGTGATCGTGATATTTTCCGCGGCTCTATTGTCAAACAGAGCCTTGATACCTGCCCTGGCGGCAGCTGTTGCCTGGGCAACGGCTCCGCTTGCGGCATATTGGATAAGCAGGCCTTCAGAGAGGAAACAGAACAGACTGTCGGATAATGATATGGCTTTTTTGAGGAGGATAACCAGAAAAACCTGGAGATATTTCGAGGATTTTACAACAGAATATGATAATCACCTGCCGCCGGACAACTATCAGCAGGACCCGCCGAAAGGCTCAGCCCACAGGACTTCTCCGACCAATATAGGCTTCCTCCTGCTTTCCGTGCTGTCCGCCCATGACCTTGGATATATAGGCGCTGACCGGATGGCCGACGAATTGGACAGGACGGTCAGCACGATGGAAAGGCTGGAAAAATGGAGAGGTCATTTGTATAACTGGTATGACACCATAACCCTTGACAAGCTGAGGCCGCTTTATGTATCTACCGTTGACAGCGGCAATCTTGTGGGATACATGATTGTTGTAAGAGAAGGCTTAAGGGAATACAGGACAGGCAAGCTGATATGTCCTGCATTGGCATCAGGTCTTGCAGATACGATGGAGCTTATGCTTGAAGGCGATAAGTCCGGCACAGACAAAAAGATTAAGAATCTGCTGTCTGAGCTGGCTTCAGGGAATAGTGCAGACATCAGAGGGTGGGAGAGTGCCTTGAATAGCATTGCTGCCTGGCTGGAGGCTCTGCCTGACGGGAAAAGACATGGAAATGACGGATGGGGTTTGAAGCTGAGCGAAATGGTAAATCAGCTCAGGGAGGAACTACATTCATATTATCCGTTTTTACATAATCCGGGTTCCATAAGCATACTGCAGCAATGTGACACCGAACTCTCACAGAAGCTATGTACTCCTGCTTCTCCGGATGAACTCCTGACTTTGTATGACAAAGCCATAGAATTGCTGAATGGGAGGCATGATAAAGGTGAAGCAGAAGCCCTGCAGCTGTTCAGGAAGGGTGCTGATCATACAAAAGATATGCTCAGGCAATATGAAGGACTGACTGACAGAATAAGTAGTCTTATTGATGCTACAGAATTTTCTCCTCTTTTCGATAAGAAAAGATTGCTGTTTTCGATAGGCTATAATGTGGAGGATGGTCATCTCAGCAAGTCGTATTATGATCTGCTGGCATCCGAAGCAAGACAGGCCAGCTTTATTGCCATCGCCAGAGGAGAGGCGGACCGCAGGCACTGGATGAGGCTCGGCAGAAAGCTGATCGCGTCGGAGGGCGGAAAAGGGCTTGTATCATGGACGGGTACGATGTTTGAATACCTGATGCCGCTGGTCATTATGAGGAGCTATGAAAATACCATTCTGGATGAGACCTACTCCTTTGTTGTCAAAAAACAAAGAAAATACTGTAAGCACCGGGGAATACCATGGGGCATATCAGAATCGGGCTATAGCGCTCTTGACTTTGGACTCTGCTACCAGTACAAGGCATTTGGCGTACCTGAGCTCGGTCTTAAGAGGGGCCTTGCCAATGATATGGTCACTGCTCCTTATGCATCGCTGCTTGCCGTCGGTATAGATCCGGCTGCAGTTGTGCAAAATCTGAGAGAATTACAGCACCTGGGCATGGAAGGCGCCTGCGGCTTCTATGAGGCGGCGGATTTCACTCCGTCCAGACTGGAACGTGACAGCAGCTACCGTATAGTGAAGAGCTATATGGCACATCATCAGGGAATGAGCCTTGCAGCGCTGAACAACTTTTTTAACTGCGGCGTACTGCAAAAGCGCTTCCACAAGGACCCGGTCATACAATCCGCGGATTTGCTGCTTCAGGAAAAGATGCCGACCAGGGCAATTCATACAAAGGGACATAAGGAAGAATGGGCCGGCCGGAACCGCAGGGCCGAGCTTATGGACAGTGCCGCAGTCAGGACGTATGGGCTTCCGGCTACCATTCCCCCGAATATTCATCTGCTTTCAAACGGAGAGTATTCCGTCATGATAACCGACGGCGGTTCGGGCCGCAGTCTTTCCGGCAATATGGCGGTCAACAGGTGGGAACCTGACTATATCAGCAAAAAAGGCTTTTATATCTTTATACAGAATATCAACTCGAATACGGCGTGGTCGGCCACGTATGAGCCTTTTGGACAGGAACCCGATAAATACAGAGCTGTATTTTCCCCTGACAAGGCCGAGTTTACAAGGAAAAACGGCAATATCGAATCGTATCTTGAAATTACGGTATCCCCCGAGGATAATGCCGAGATAAGACGCATATCGATAACAAACCACAGCGGGAATGTGAGATTCATAGAACTGACCAGTTTTTTTGAGGCTGTTATTGCCCCGACTCAGGAGGATGCTTCGCATCCGGCATTCAGCAAGCTGTTTGTCAGAACGGAGTTCGTCAGGGAACACATGTGTCTGCTGGCGGCAAGAAGGCAGAGAAAGGCAGGCCAGCGCACATCCTGGGCGGTTCACACAATGTCGCTGGAAGGTGAGCATGCCATAGGTGAAATGCAGTATGAGACCGACAGAATGAGATTTATCGGCAGAAATCGCGATATCACCGACCCGGAGGCAATGGAACCGGACCAGCCCCTCAGCTCCAGTACCGGGTCTGTCCTGGACCCTGTCATGAGTCTGAGAAGGAGGATAAGGGTGGAACCGGGGCAGACTGTCAGAGCTTTGTTTACAGTGGCTGTAGCCGGTTCGCGCAGCCACGCTCTCGAGATTGCTGACAAATACAATGATTTCAGGGTATCCGACAGGGCATTTGAGCTTTCCTGGACAAGAAGCCAGGTAGAGAACAGATATCTTGGGCTGAAGCCGGATGAAATCATATTCTACCTTGAGCTTGCTCCGTTCCTTTTATATAACAATTCCTTCAAAAGGAATTTTGCGCAGTATATCATGGAGAATACCGGTTCACAACAGGATCTGTGGTCCTTTGGCATATCGGGGGACCTGCCGCTGATGCTCGTTGAGGTAAATGAACCTGATGATGCGGATCTGGTGGAATGGGCGCTGAAAGGCCATGAATACTGGAGGCTTAAGAGCCTGACGGCCGATCTTGCCGTGCTTGTCAATAAAGTGGAGGGATATAACCAGCCGCTGAATGAAAGAGTGAGGAATGCAATTGCTGCGAGCCATGCCAGAGATATGGTCAATAGGCCCGGAGGAGTTTTTGTAATTAACAGGGGAGATATAGATCAAAAGCAGCTATCTCTGCTTTATACTGCAGCTGTATTGATTGTGAAGGACAGTGTCGAGGCCTTCAGGAACAGTATCAGGAGTGCTTTGGTCTCCAGTGATAATGCACCTTCGGCCAGCACCTGCAATGATGAGGTAAGAGCTGTAAGGATAACTGTTCATGACAAGGCTGAGGATGGAAGGCTGTTATTCTTTAATGGCATCGGTGGCTTTTCGGAGGATGGAAGGGAGTATGTTATCAGGCTTGAGAGTGGACGCCATACACCGCTGCCATGGTCCAACATCATTGCAAACAGGTCCTTTGGCTTTATCGTGACAGAGAGCGGCGGGGGGTATACCTGGTGCCAGAACAGCCGTGAATTCAAGCTCACGCCGTGGGCCAACGACCCTGTGACAGACCGCCAGGGGGAGATATTTTATCTTAGCGATATAGAAGAGAAATGTCATTGGAGCCTCACTCCCATGCCGGCTCCTGGAAATGGGGCATACACTGTGCGTCATGGTCCGGGCTGCAGCATCTTCGAGCATGAAAGCAATGGAATAGCTCAGACACTGACGATGTTTGTGGCATTGGACCAGCCTGTCAAGATATGCATCGTCAGACTGAAGAATCTGACAGGCAGGCAGCGCAAGCTGAAAATCACCTGGTACATCAGACCCGTTCTTGGTGTCGATGACAGCAGGACCTCCCGCTTTATTACAACAAGAATGGACAAGAGCGGGATACTCTATATTGAAAACAAGTTTACACAGGAGTTCAGGGGAAAAAGTGCTTTTGTGGCTGTAAGTACTGAAGTATCTTCCTATACATGCGACAGAACGTCATTCATCGGTCATAAGGGAGATCCTGCAGAGCCAGCAGGCCTGTTTACCGGTCAAATGTCCGGAGAGTCAGGTGCGGGATTGGATCCATGCGCAGCTGTCAGCTGTATTGCAGAGCCTGCTCCGGAGGAGGAGAGTGTTGCTGTCTTTCTTCTTGGTTGTGCAGATAGTGAGGGACAGGCACAGGAAATCGTAAAAAGGTTTGCAGATGTAGAGAGTGCTGACAATGAGCTTGAACGTGTGCGGTCATACTGGGGAGAGAAGCTTGGCGCTATTAGGCTGCATACTCCTGATGATTCTTTTGATGTTCTGATGAACGGCTGGCTCATCTACCAGACAACAGCCTGCAGAATGTGGGCAAGGTCAGGCTATTACCAGGCCGGGGGCGCATATGGCTTCAGAGATCAGCTGCAGGACTGCATGGCTTTGCTGAATACATTTCCCGGACTTTCAAGGGACCAGATCCTCCTGCATGCCTCAAGACAATTCATAGAAGGAGATGTGCAGCACTGGTGGCATGCGGAAACAGGCAAGGGGATCAGGACAAGGTACTCGGATGATTTGCTGTGGCTTGCCTATGTTACAGCGGAATATGTGGAAAGGACCGGCGATGGATCAATACTGGGAGAAATCGTACCGTTTTTGGAGGGCAATCTGCTTGAGGAGGGCGTGGATGAGAGGTATGAAGAGCCGAGGCAGTCAGGTGTGGCCGTAAGCCTGTATGAACACTGTGTGCGGGCTATTGACAGATCACTGGCCACAGGCCCCCATGGCATACCGTTGATAGGAAGCGGCGATTGGAATGACGGGATGAATACTGTAGGCAATAAAGGCGCAGGAGAAAGCGTTTGGCTTGGATGGTTCCTTATATCTATACTTCACAAATTCATACCGGCAGCAACGCTCATGAATGATTTGGAAAGAGCCGGGCTTTACCGTGAAAAGGCTGCGGATCTGATTGAAAGCATCGAGAGGGAGGCGTGGGATGGAAGCTGGTATCGAAGGGCATATTTTGATGACGGTACGCCCCTCGGTTCGGTGAATAATTCAGAGTGCATGATAGATTCAATATCCCAGTCATGGTCGGTGATCTCGGGTGCAGCAAAGCCGAATCGTGCCAGGGAAGCTATGGCTGCCGTACAGAAACACCTGATCGACACAAGCGAGGGCATAGTCAAACTGCTTGCCCCGCCATTTGATTCAGGTGTACTTGAACCCGGTTATATCAAAGGTTACGTGCCTGGAGTACGTGAAAACGGCGGACAGTATACCCATGCCGCAGCATGGGTGGTGCTGGCTTTCACCAAGCTTGGCATGGGAGACAAGGCAAGCGAGATATTCCATATGCTGAACCCTATCAACCATACAAGAACCGATTTCGAGTATTCAAGATACAAGACTGAGCCCTATGTTATGTCTGCCGATGTATATGCTGTAAGCCCCCATGCAGGCAGAGGAGGCTGGAGCTGGTATACAGGCGCAGCTGGCTGGCTCTACAAGGTCGGCCTCGAGAACATAGCCGGTTTCGTAAAAAAGGGTGATAGACTCTATATTGAACCGTGTATCCCATCGGCATGGAAAAGGTATGAGATTGTTTACAAGTACGGCAATTCAACATTCTTCATCGAAGTCAGAAATCCGGATGGTGTGAGCTGCGGTGTTTCACACATCATCGCCGACGGCAAGATCTGCAGCAGTGGTTATATAGACTTGTCAGCGCCTGGCAGCCATAATATCGAGGTCGTCATGGGCGCGCCATATCACCTTGCACCGGATCCGGAACTGAATACAGCCGGGTCAAGTATCGGAAAATCATAGCTGTCTTCGTACAGCTCAGCCAGCATATTGATCGTACCCGTAAGGTCGCTTACCAGATCGAGACCCTTTTCTTCGAGGAGATGCTGCAATATGCCGCTTTCACGATATACCCAGCGGGTGTATCTGGACCGTTCCTTCATATACTCCTCCAACATTTCCGAGTCTGTGACATTATCCAGTATCTCTGAGCAAATGAAAAAGTTACAGACTGTTGTCCTGAACCGGGCAGGCAATCTGCAGCCCTTTCCGGGCACAACGAACGGACAGGTCCTGAAGAATATGGTGTGATCCCTGATGTCGCCTGTTTCGAGCAGTTCTCCCGACGCTATATAGTTTTCATATGCAGCTTTATCGAAGTGACCGGTAGAATAAAGGTTGAACCTATTTATCTTAGTGCCCGGATATGACAGTATCGTATCAAGAGCTTTACGGCCGCCCTCCAGCACAGCCATCCTCTGGATGTCGACCAGTGTGAACTCCGGGAAGTAATGACAGCAGCCCCTTTTGTCTGTTTCGCAAAGGCTTTTTCCCATAATACTATTGCAGCTGCCGCAATCAGTACAGCCGATCTGCGGCACCCCCATATCAAAAAAAATAAAAATATTTCCCATAAATCGCCCCCTCACATAAATGATTTTATTCTAAATCTGCTATTTCTCAGCGATTATATAAATCGCTCTGACCCCATTGTTATCAACATTTATTATAATTATGACAAGCGGTGTTGACAACATTTTTCTTCATACAATTGTTGGGATATAAGGGGAAATTATGTTGAATACGTAATAAAAATGTAATATAATATACATATATATAGCAGCTGTTATGAAAAAAATGTAAGTAATTGGTTTTCGGGCTCTATCCCAGGTCCAAGCAGTTTGGCAGTCCCCGCTTTGTGTCGTGCAGGTGTCTTTTGTAAGCAGGTTGACGTTTTTGTACTGGGAGGTGTATAGCCTTGAAAGACAGAAAGCTATCATGCCGAATCAACGATATCAACAAATTGAGAGCTGAACTGCATCAGCTGCTGGAATCGGAGATTATGACCAGCAGCACCGTTCTGAAGCGAAGCCGTGAACTTGATTCCCTTATAATGTTATATTACACAAAGAAGGACCATGATTTAAACAAGCCATAGAGCAAGAGGACATGATTTGAATGAGCCATAGAGCAAGAGAACATGATTTAAGCGAGCCATATATCAAGAAATCAAATGAAGAACCCCATCAGCTGCCAGAATCTGAGATTATGACCAGCATCAGCGTCTCCCACCCAAGCCGCATTCTTGTTTCCTTTATTCTGTTATATTACGTGAGAAAGTTCATGATTTAAGTGAGCCATATATCAAAAGATTATGATTTGAGCGAGCCATAGATCAAAGGATCATGATTTAAGTGAGCCATATATCAAAGGATCATGATTTAAGTGAGCCATATATCAAAATTGCAAGAAAAGGAAGCACGATAAGCGCAACAGCTAGATTACCGGTGCCTGCCGTCGATATCTGTTGACCGAATATGGTCTGGCCAGCTATGAGACAGCTTGCAGCCAGGCCAGATACCAGACCTCCCAGCGCGCCGGAGCTGATCATAAGAGGGTGGACCTTGTCGGATGAAGGTCTGCTGATGTCCATGGGATGCATGATATCCGTCCAGAGCAGATTGTTTTTCTTTGCGAAGGTATAGACGAGTGGAAGCAGCACAGGTCCTAAAACCAGTGTGGTCACAGTATTATTCAATGTGATTATTATCGCTAGCACCGAAAAGCTTGCCAGATTTAAAATATCCAGTCCCCAGGCTATCGTCACAGCACAGGCAGTGCTTGCAATAAAGCTTGTTATGCCGAATCGGGCAAGCTTCCAGGCTGAGTTGATCGTCGGCGCCCTGTCCTCACCATGTCTTTGTTTTATGTGATACCATAGCTTGTATGGTATATAAGCATACAGGAAATTGCCGATGAAGCCGAATGCTGACCCGGGTGAAAGTGTGCCGAAAAGGTCGCCGCCCAGATTGCCTATCGCCGAGCCCCACGCACCTGCAGGGCCGAACAGCAGCCCGAAAATAACGGGAAGCAGCGACGCGGGCCGTATTTCTGTAACGCCGGGTATGATGACTATGGACTTTGTCGGCAGCAAAAAAAGCATGTAAATGCCCGCGCACAATACAGTGATCGCGACCATCATGCCGTATTTCCACATTCTGACCAGTTCCTTCACAGCTTATCTCCCTAACGTTTTGTTTAAAATATTGTATCATTTTCCATATCGCTGTGTCCACAAAATGAAACCGTTCTTGAACGTGACTTTATGGCACATTGTTTTCAGTGCCATTTAAGCATTCACATTGGCCAAATCACTATACCGGTTTCAATTTATCGAGTAAGTGGTCAAATTTCCAATTAAGGACATAAATTCTTCCCGAAAAATATTGACATAATGTGTAATAATGGATATTATGTAACCATTTTATTGTGAGGTTGCAATATAACAGCTTGTAATCCTGCCCCTAATTGAAAATCTGTCCAGTTGGCATGAAGTTACCTGCCCTTAGTTGAAAATCTATCCAGCCAACATGAAGTTATCTGCACTTAGTTGAAAATCTATCCAGCCAACATGAAGTTATCTGCACTTAGTCGGGGATTTAGTCATTCAGTAAGAAAATTCACGCCAACAGTTAGAAATCTGCCATCCATCGGTGACAAAAATCCATAGAATAAAGAGGACAGGGGGATGACCGAATAGAACAGCCATAGAGTGCAGGTGCTACAAATATGACCGGATAACCTAACTCAAGCTAGGTAACAGGACTCACGACCGAAGGTGCTGATACTGCCGGTGCTGTGTCCCGAGCCGTGGTTGGTGAGCGACCTGTGACTACATTTGTGTAAGTGATTCGGTCTGGAACTGTTCACGAAACAATACGGATGTCAATCATCCATTCTTCCTAATCCGCGTTACGAAAAATCTACTTGGATGGATTTTCAAGTAGGGGCAGAAATTATTCCATAATATGGTAACATAATGCTGAAAAACCTGAATTATGTATTCTAAATATGGAATAATTGCAATAAAATGGGCGATTGTGCTGCCCCTAATTGAAAAATCATCCAGTTAGACGCCTTACTGCTGCCCCTAATTGAAAAATCATCCAAGTTGGCAGAGGAGTGCTGCCCCTAATTGAAAAATCATCCAAGTTGGCAGAGAAGTGCTGCCCCTAATTGAAAAATCATCCAAGTTGGCAGAGAAGTGTTGCCCCTAATTGAAAAATCATCCAGTTAGACGCATTAGTGCTGCCCCTAATTGAAATTTCATCCAGATTGGCTAAGATGCGCAGCATCACATAAAAAATAATCCAGTTTGACTGAGGAACACGACCTTACCCTTATAATTCACCAAGGCAGTAAGAATATTTGCAAGGTTAAATTCTGCATGTTGTTTAGTAGAATTAGGTTCTATGGCTAGTGATACCAGGGAGAAAATACTTTTGTAAGTCGCCTTCGAAAATTTTTCTTGATCAATGTGTTATAGTAAATAGCATTTTCTGAGAAAATATGTTAGCATAGAAAAAGGCGGTATTCGAACGAAACCGTACTTTGAGAAATCAAATTTACGACTTATATCCTTCGGGAATAAGAGCGGGAGGTCGATTGTAATGGAAAAGGTCATTGGAAAAAAGAAGTTTAACACAAGACAGATCGCAGTAGTAGGTATGCTCTCTGCAATATCGATAGTGCTGGGAGCATCGGGTATCGGATTTATTCCGCTTCCCATGGCAAAAGCAACCATCATGCACATACCCGTCATTATTGGAGCCATCCTTGAAGGCCCTATCGTTGGTTTGGTGGCAGGCCTTATCTTCGGAGTATTCAGCATAATTCAGAATCTTACGAGCCCTTCGATTCTTTCATTTGCTTTTCTGAATCCGCTGGTATCAGTGCTTCCGAGAATGCTCATAGGTATAACAACATATTACTCCTATAAGATACCATTCATAAAGAATAGTGTGCTGAAGTCGGGCATCAGTGCGGCTATAGGAACCCTGACTAATACAGTGGGAGTTCTTGGTATGATATATCTGCTCTATGCCGCCGAGTACGCACAGGCCAGGGGAATAGAGCCGGGGACCGCTGCGGCTGCCATCTTTGGTGTGGCGCTGACGAATGGTGTTCCTGAAATTATAGTATCTGTTGCTTTAACAATTCCAATAGTGATTGCAGTTAAAAAGCTGATAAAAAAATAGCAGCGGGAATATCTCATGCTTGGTTGAAAGGCAAGGAAAAAATCATAACAGCTGGTGTAATAATACTCTCGCTGTTTTTGTTTGAAACACATAAGGAAAAACATAACAGCGGGTGTAGAAAATACTCCCGCTGTTTTTGTTAGGATAGTCCCGGACAAGGCTTAGTTCCGAACTATCCCAAGATCCTTTATGAACCTCATCAGATTATCCATTGTCAGAAACAGATCGTCCCTGCACCGCAGCCGTGCTTCCCTGAAGGGGACTGCAACGCGGTTTATGCTGAAGATTGCGCTGACTCCTTCATTATATGCGTTTTCTACGTTGTCGCCAATGTCTCCCACTATAGCTATGAGTGGCACTCCTGCCCTTTTTGTTCGTCGTGCCACACCGATCACAACCTTGCCGCGAAGAGACTGGTAGTCGATTTTTCCTTCGCCGCTGAAGACCAGGTCGGCACCCTTCAGCAGTGAATCAAAGCCTACTGTGTCAAGAACTGTTTCTATACCCATCTGGAGCCTGCTGCCGAAAAATGCAGCCATGCCTCCGCCCATGCCGCCGGCCGCACCGGCTCCTGGCATTTCGGCTATATCGCCGCCAAGATCCCTTTTTACGACAACGGCCATATGCAGAAGGTTTTCATCCAGAATCTTTACCAGCGCCTCGTCGGCACCCTTCTGGGGAGCGAAGACATAAGCCGCCCCATTTGGCCCGCACAGCGGATTATCAATATCACACATGGTTATGATTTCTGCCTGTGCCACTGCAGAATCAAGACCGCCTACATCTATCGAGGAGATGTTGCTCAGGGTTTCACCGACCGGAATAAAAGCTTTACCGGAAGCATCCTTGAATACAATACCGGCAGCGGCAGCCGCACCGCAGCCACCGTCATTGGTGGAACTGCCCCCGAGTCCGACGATTATTTTCCTGCAGCCGGATTTCACTGCATGCAGTATAAGCTGTCCTACACCATAGGTCGTGGTCTTTCCAGCCTGCCTGTTTTCGCCGACAAGGGGCAGACCTGCCGCTGCCGCCATTTCAATGACGGCCGTATTGTCAGGAAGTATGCCGTAAAAGCTCTCCATATCTTCGAAGTATGGACCTTTGACATTCACTGCGATCCTTTCGCCTCCCAAGGCGGCCAGAAAGGAGTCAACACTGCCCTCTCCGCCGTCTGCCACCGGTATGCTGATGACATCGGCATTTGGATAATATGAATGGATCGCCTTCTTCATAATGCCGCATATTTCGCTTGAAGACATCGTACCCTTGAATGAATCGGGTATCAGTAATATTTTTTGCATTTGCATCTCCTTTGCCGATACATTCCTTGATATATCAGCTTACCAGACTACTATATCACATAACCTCGTGGTTAAAGAACAAGCCGGAGTAAAAATATGCCAATCATTGCGGCTTGCCTTCAGCCGGGTGTTAAAGAACAAGCCAGAGTAAAAATACGCCGATCATAGCGGCTATGCCTTCTACCAGTGTTACCAGTGTCTGAGTCTTATAGCCCTGTTCGGGTGTCATTGCGCCGAAATTTGTCACGACCCAGAAATATGAGTCGTTTGCGTGGGAGACAGTCATTGATCCGGCGCCTATAGCCATTACAGTGAGGGCGCTTAAGGCTGCTGTATCAAGACCAAGCACTCCCATCAGAGGGGCCATGATACCTGCCGTGGTTGTGATAGCCACCGTAGATGACCCCTGGGCCGTCTTCAGGATCGCGGCCAATATGAACGGGAAGAATACACCGACGGTTTGCAGCAGCTCTGCATTTGCCGTTATATATTGGACCATTCCGGATACTGCTATCACCTTTCCGAGGACCCCGCCTGCTGCTGTTACAAAAAGTATGGGGCCGACTGTCCGCAGAGTTTCATCGGTGATCTTGTAGAAATTCTTCATATTTTTTGTGTCGGCAAGCAGCCAGACTCCAAAAAGTGTACCGGCGGCAAGAGCTATGATGGGGGTTCCGAGAAATGCACTGATATCGTATGCTGTGCCGGTCCATTTAGCCATTGATGCAATTGATCCAAGAGCCATTAACAGGATCGGGACTATGATCGGACTGAGTGCAAGAAGACCATTTGGCAATTTGCCGTATTCTGCGACTATCTGCTCGTAGGTCTTTACTACTTCGCCTTCTTTTGCGGCTTTGTCGGCTTCATCATCCGCCCTGACCCGTTTGCTGATAAATTTTGCATAAATGTAGGATGCAATAAGAGCCGGTATCGAAACCAATGCACCAAGTCCCATTACGAGCAGCAGATTGTTCCCTACTCCGAGTGTGTTAGCGGCTGCTATTGGACCAGGAGTAGGCGGTATGAATACGTGGGATGCATACAGGCCGGCAGAAAGGCATACTGTCATTGCTACACTGCTGGCCCCGGTGCGCCGCACAAGCGCTTTACGGATAGGGTTCAAAATTACAAATCCGCTGTCGCAGAAAACCGGTATGGAAACGACCCATCCCATTATCAGGAGAGCCAGATCCGGACGTTTCGGACCTACCAGCTTTATGACCATATCAGCGAGCTTGAATGCCGCTCCGGTTCTTTCGAGTATCGTACCTATCAGTGCGCCAAGGATGATGACTATACCGATGCTGGTGAAGGTGCCGCTGAAACCGGCTCCTATAACATTCGGCAGTCCCATGACCACCGTTCCGTCGGCTTGTGTTACATTAACAAGAGGAATTCCCGCTACCAGTCCCAGCAGCAGTGAAACTCCCATTATTGAAAGGAAAGGATGGATTTTCAGCTTTGATATCGCAATGATCATGATGATTATCGCGATCACAAAAGCAATAATTAAACCTAAGCCTGACATAATTATACCTCCATAATGATTTGTATTGTTCATTAGTATTTGAAATTCCAAGGTTAATTATAAGTTTCGTGCATTCGGCAGTTAAAAATGTAACGCAAAAAATGTTACTTATATTATACTTTATGAATTTATCTCTAAATACAAGAAGACGCCCACCTCTAAGCAGCATATCTCGCGGAAGCGAGGGCGTAGGTGGGTGATGAATTGTTCGGGGTGTGTAATAGTGGTATGTGAATATTTCCCGAAGCATTGC
>JAEYRV010000044.1 GCA_023435305.1 Bacillota bacterium | reverse complement strand
TATATCCAAAAGATTTTTAATATGTAGGAAGAAACACAAATCAGGAGGTTTCATATGGAGAAAGTTGCATTGGTAGGAGTAATCGCAGTGATTGCTGCAACCATGTTCAAGAGTCATAAAACAGAATATGCTTTGATGATTAGTTTTGCTGGATGTATTCTTATCTTTTATTTTAGCATTGGAAAGCTTCAAAGTATATTAACCGCCATTGAGAAAATTCGTACATACCTGTCTGTGAATTCAGAATACATATCCATTCTGTTAAAGATTATTGGTATTACTTATATTGCAGAATTTGCCTCCAACTTGTGTAAAGATGCTGGACATGCAGCGATTGGTAATCAGATTGAACTGGCAGGAAAGCTTTGCATTATGGCAATCAGCATGCCGATTTTAATTGCTTTGCTTGATACAATCGATCGCTTTTTAGTTACTTAATTCAGGTTATGGACAAGAGAGGGAGGAAACATATGAGTAGAAGAGCATTCTACCTTCATAGTAACTATAGTGAAGCGAACAAGCACAGGATGATGAGAATTGGAATTCGAGTTTTTCTTATTTCATTACTATTTTTTTTCTTTATATTGGACAAGCCGATCATCGTTTTTGCTACCGAAGTACCGTCAGAGGATATTGATTACACGGATATCCAGAATGCCATCAACCATGCACTTTCCGATGATGACACCTTTCATTTTGATGAGTATGTTACGGACCTTACAAAGGGAAAGGAAAGCTTTTCTTTTCAGGGCATCATAAAAAAAGTAGGTTCTTTACTAATCGGAGAGCTAAAAGCTAATTTGGGAAGCTTGGTGAAGCTATTAACAATCGCAGTGATTGCTGCAGTATTTACGAATTTTTCTCATACCTATCAAAATGGTCAAGTTGCAGAAACTGGTTTTTATGTTACTTATTTGCTGATGTTTGTAATCTTAGCATCCACTTTTATTAGTGCTACAAGTATAGCGTCGCAAACAGTATTGAGAATGTTAGACTTTATGAAAGCGCTTGTTCCTACCTATTGTATGACAGTAGCTTTTTGCACTGGTGCTGCAACCTCAACACTTTATTATGAGGCAATCTTAGTATTGATTACGGTTGTAAATATCGTATTAATCAAAGTAATTATACCATTATCGAATATTTATATGATGGCAACTTTAGCAGATAATATTACTTCTGAGGATATGCTATCAAAGCTTGCTGAACTTCTGTCAACGGTAATTAAATGGATCTTGCGGACATTGCTTGCTGTTGTGATTGGAATTGGTACAGTGCAAAGCCTGATAGCACCTGCAATTGATCAAGTAAAACGTTCCTCAATCATGAAAGCTACGAATATGATTCCAGGTATGGGTAGCATCTTAAGTGGGGTAACAGAGACTGTGCTTGGTGCAGGCGTATTGTTAAAGAACTGTGTTGGTGTTGCCGGAATGGTAGCAGTTATCTTAATCTGTGCAGTTCCATTGATTAAGCTTGTGATTTATGTATTTATCTATAAAATATTGGCAGCTGCAATACAGCCAATTTCAGATAAACGAATTGTTAATTGCGTAAGTGCTTGCGCTCAAGCAACAAGCCTATTATTACAGACAGTTTTTGTTGGAGCGGTAATGTTCGAGATTGTTATTACAATCGTCGCGGTATCAACGATGAAAACGATGTAAGGAGGAATCAGATGATCAACATATTATATGACTGGATGAAAAATATCATTGTATTCATGATATTGACAACTGTAATTCTTAATCTACTTGGAAAAAGTAATTACAGAAAATATGTAGGTTTAATTACAGGGTTGATCTTGGTCTTATTAGTGATTCGTCCAATTCTAACTTTAGTTGGTAAAGCAGAGTATATGGATTTTTCCTTAGAATCATATGAGTCCCTGACAGAAGCACAAGATTTTGAACACGAGATTTTTTCAATGGAGAATCAGAGCACAGTTGATATATTAAAGGAATACCGAGAGGTTATAAAAAAACAAACCGACAAATTAATAGCGGAGAAGGGATTGGAGGTAGTGTCAATGTCAATTGAAGTAGAGGAGGACAAAACCAGCGTTGATTTTGGAAGTATACATTCTATGTCACTTGTTGCACGTTACAAAACAAACTATGATATGCCAGGAAAGACAGGAGAAATTAGTGCAGTTGAAAAAGTTGAGATTGGACAAATAGTAATTGAAAAAGAGAGTGAGAAATTGGAGAAAAGTCAGCAAATTGGCTTGTCTCCAATGGAAATTCTGATAAAAAATTTATTATCGGACTTCTATAATATCGAAAGTAATAATATAAATATTACTATACAGGAGGACCACGATGAGTAATGAAGAAGAAAGGGCTAATCCTGAAAAAAAGAAATTTTCGCTAAAGAGTTTAAGTAAAAAGGATCTTTTTCTTATTTTTCTTGCAGGGATTCTTTTAATATTGATTACTGTCCCTGATTTATTTTCGAAAAATAAGGAAACCCAAGAAGTAGAAGAGACAGTTGACAATACAGCTAAAATATATGCCGCTACG
>JAEYRV010000014.1 GCA_023435305.1 Bacillota bacterium | reverse complement strand
ATTTGGGATGTCCGTGGTTGGCTCGGGCAAGTCGTTCACTATGTCGAGAACGCATCTAAAACCGAGAACCCCGCATTTTCGAATGCGGATATTCAGGGTTTGCGGGATGTCATGGACTATGCGACGCAGGATTACAAGACTGAGAAACAACACTATGTGAGCGGCATCAACTGTCTGCCCGAGATCGCACGACAGCAAATGATGCTGACGAAGAAGCACTGGGCAAAGGAGGGCGGCATTGTCGCTTTCCATGCCTACCAATCCTTTGCGCCGGGCGAAGTGACGCCTGAGCTGGCACACGAGATTGGCTTGAAATTGGCGCAGGAATTATGGGGCGAGCGATTTGAGGTAATTGTGGCAACACATCTGGACAAGGCTCATTTACACTCTCATTTCGTACTGAACTCAGTATCGTATAAGGACGGAAAGAGGTACAACGACTGCAAGACCACCTACGACCTGCTGCGGCGCACTTCTGACCGTTTATGCCAGGAGTATGGATTATCAGTCATAGAGAACCCGCAGCGCGGTAAACAGCGCACCTATGATGCATGGCAAGCTGAACGGGGTGGTAAAGCGACGTGGTGGAGCATCGTCCGTAATGATATGGACATAGCAATAAAGCAGTCGGTCTCCATGCAGGCGTTCATACGGCATTTAAAAGCTTTGGGCTATGAGATCAAGCCGGGCAAGCATCTAGCGGTTAAACCGCAAGGGAAGGAGCGTTTTATTAGACTGAAAACATTGGGAGACAATTATACTGAAGATGCAATTAAACGCCGAATTTTGACACAGCGCCTCCCAGAACATGTATTAAAGTCTATACAGCCTGCGATTAAGCATGCCAAGTATAGAGGTGATTTTAAGCTTATGAAACCTACTATAAAAGGGCTTAGAGCTTTGTACTTCTACTATCTTTATCTGTTGCGAAAAGCTCAGCGTCAACCGGAGTCTGCCCCTTTTCTGCTGCGCGAGGATATTCGGAAGATGGACGAATTCTCTGCTCAGACTAAGCTGCTTTGTAAACATCGCATTGAGACCAAGGAGCAGCTTGTGAGTTTTATTTCTGGTCTGGATAATGAAAGGGTTGTGCTCATTGCTGAACGTAAAGCAATAGGGTACAGTAAGCGACGAACGGCTGACAAGGTGAAGAATAAGGATAACACCGAGAGAGCTAAATCAATAGACGGTAGGCTTTTAGAGGTTAGAAGGGATCTGAAATTAGCCAATCTCATCCTGAATCGATCTGATGACGTTGAGGAGAAGTTAACGAAAATTACGGAAAATAAAAAGCATCTGGAAGGGGTTTCATTAAATCAGCAACATATTAGTCGGCAGTATGGAAAATATCATTAATTATAAAAAGCATGTTCAAACATATTGGCATATAAAAAAACACCCCTCAAAGTTATATCCAGCAAAACTGTCTTACTATAAGGGAGCCCTTCACAGTGCCGAGGCGTTTATGGACTCTGAGAACCGCTTACTGCAGGAACCAGGCAAATGAGCTTGACACGGCTTATGTGCGGTCACAGCGAGAGGTATATGGTCTAGAGAAACGCTTAGGAGGCAGAAGAAATTGATGGATAGGATACCTAAAGAGGTGTTAGAGTCTATAACTAAGAAAAATGATCGTACACGATTTTAATGCATTCTACATACAAAACATGTTATAATATTGAAAATGTTTATCGAGGTATTAAAGTGAATTCATTTAAAATACTACCTAGCGTAGATCCAACTCAAGAATTTATAGAAATAGCGTATGATTTCTCTAATCCTTTAGATTTGGTTCGAGAGGCTATTAGCAACGCTTTTGATGCTGGTGCAAAGAATATTGAAATATTATTTGACGTAGTTTCTGATTGTGGTGAAAAGATACTTATTACAACAATAAGAGACGATGGTCATGGGATGAATGCAAATGGATTACAATCCTTTTTTGACTTGGGTAATTCTCAAAGAAGAGATAATCCTACGGCCATTGGAGAAAAAGGACATGGCACAAAAGTCTATTTGAATAGTGCTAAAATTGAAGTTGTTACTTTTTTTCAAGGTACAAAATATTACGCCGTGATGGATTCTCCAAGTAGAAAGCTCCATAATAGAGAGATGCCGGAAGTTAGTGTCCAATCCGAAGAAACCTTAGATAAAAACGGAACTACTATAATAATTACTGGTTATAATCATAATCGCAGGAGCGAATTTACCCATTCAAATGTTAAGGATTATATAAAATGGTTTACAAAAATGGGATCATTTGAAACTGAGTTTTCTATTAACAAGTACAAGGATGTATCGTTAGTTTTAAAAGGCATAGATATAGCTGAGCCTGAGATAATTCCTTTTGGTCATGTTTTCCCCAATAATAGTAAAAATGTGAGTGCTCTATTTGACGAATATTTAGTTGACGCGCCTAAATGGTATTGCAAAAAAATAATTCGTAGCGGAAGCTTGGATAGTTTTCCAGAGATCAAATATGATGCAATCTTCTGTGTTGAAGGCACAAAGGTTAAGTATGAATACAATCCAATGATTCGTCATGGTGGTTATTCAGCGCCAAAAGGGGCTTACACTATCTCGGAACGTTATGGATTATGGATTTGCAAAGACTTTATCCCCATTCAAAGAAAAAATGATTGGATAACACAAAAAGGTTCAGAGTATACTCGTTTTCATGCTTTTATTAATTGCCAAGACCTTCGATTAACAGCTAACCGGAGTTCTGTTGAGAATACACCATCTGAAGTTTTATCTGAGTTAAAAACAGTTGTTGAAAGAATATATACGGAAATAACTGAAGGTAATGATTGGAGAGATCTGGATTGGCTAGAGAGCCAAGCCCAGTCGTTTAATACGATTGAAAAAGAAAAGAAAGATTTTACTTGGCGCTTGGAAAGAGTAAAAAGTTCAAGAATCGCAGTTTTCAATGGTATTCGCTTAGTCGAGCCAAAACGTGAGAGCGGAGTTTTTTCTTTATTTATGCAACTTGACTCTATGGACCCTAAGTTATTCCCGTTTTCTATAATAGATTATGATACTTATTCAGGAATAGATGTAATTGTAAAGGCTAATGACTCAATTCCGATTGTTACCTCCAAACTATATTATATTGAGTTTAAGTACTATCTTCAAAAACAATTTAATCACTCTTTTGAGAACCTGCACAGTATAATTTGTTGGGATATCGATACAAAAAGTATAAAGCATAATGATGAAATTGAAGATATCGCCGGAGAGAGACGAACGCTAAAAATAATTACACGTGCTAATAATAACGATTATACACGCTACTTTTTAGATGATCTAAGATGCAGCAGAAAGATTGAGATCTTTGTTTTAAAGCAATATTTAGACGAAAAGTGCGGAATAACATTTAGGGCAAGAACGGATCAAGATCCCTTATAATAAAAAAATATGATTCAAAGTAGTACAGAAAAAGGCATTCTGTCTGTATAAATGGAGTTAGTGATGGATAAGAAAGAAGATTTAGAAATAGCTCTCAACGAATGGTATGAAAACCAAGAAAAGAAGAAGAAAATGCTATTGAAAAAATATCCTCCGAATCCACCAAACTCAGTCTGTAACCATGCTTTTGTAAAAGGCTTATCTATAGAAAATAGTTTTAATCCAGCAGTCGGAGAGTATAACTTTTTATTTAAAGTTCAAGATGAAAAGATATTTGTTTGGACTCATACGCAAGATAATAATTCTGCTTTAATCATAGAAGCTAACGAAAAAATTAAAGAAATGATATTCTGGAAAAATATACTGTCGGTGATTGAGTTATCTTTTTCGTACATCGAAGCCTTTGAAAATGGCCTAGCAACAGACAATTCGCTTAAATACAAATGGATATATTATTTCGAACCTCAGACAACAAAAATCGATGAAGCGGTTTTTTATAATATATCTGAGATTGATCAAAAATTCATTACTAACGGTAGAATAATTAAAGCTACTCAATTAGCTCATATGGCACCAATATTAGAATTATTATTAAGAGACGATAAAGCATTTGTCGCTGTTTCAATGCTTAAATTGTCTTTTGAAATGCATTATATATGTTTAATATGCGAATTAAGTGAATATCCGTATCACGACCATCTAACATTTGAACCAGAGATCTGGGAACATGCAAGTCTCATACCCAATATGGAAGCTGCAATTGTACAGGCCTGTAGAAGTGTTGAGTCTATATTAGGAGAACCACCTAACAAAGATAAAAAAAGCGCAGTTTTTCGACATAAGGAAAAATGGATATTGAGTATTGGTATAGATCCTGATAGTTTATTTGAAACAGGCAAAAAAACTTACCTAGAATTCTATTACAATTTATTTTTTGAGTTACGAAATCCCTCTGCACATAGCTATGGCAAGATTCAATTTGATCTTGAAAGAAGTAAAACTATTCAAGCTCAATGTTTTGCTGCTTTAATTATTAGAGCTTATATAACGAAAAATTCGTTAAATCTAGAAGATGCCCAGACGGAGCTTGGATTTAATCACGCGTTTTTAAATCGTATACCTGAAAACAGATCAACTAGCTTAACAAAATAACTGGCGATCCAAAATAATTTATAACGTCCCGTTTCAATATTTGCTCATTTTCGGCAGGTATCCCTGCTGTTTTTTATTACAAAAATGAAGGATCAAAATCAATTACCAAAGTAATCGCCCTTGCTAATCAAATAGGCGGTGCAGGCAAAACCACAACCGCCGTGAATCTAGGCATAGGCCTTGCTCGGCAAGGCAAAAAGGTGCTATTGGTGGACGCAGATTTACAAGGCAATATCTAACCAATCAGATATTCTCTCTATATTGTATCAGTCTATTTTATATTGACGTTATGTGCTTTTGTGGTTATTATGTATTTAGAATGATTATAAATGTTTTAATCATTACATATACTATCCCTATTAAGGCAGGTGACCGTAATGAAATCGTTTGATTTTATCTCTCAGCAGATGACTCGTGCGGGTATATCCGCATCCGTGCCCCGTATGAAAATAATGGAATTCTTAATTGAACATCAGGACCATCCAACAGCTGAGCAGATATATCAGGAGTTGACTCAAAAGGGCCTAAGCATATCGAAAGCCACCGTATACAATACGCTGAGGCTTTTTGAAGAGAAAGGAATCGTAAGAGTTTTGGCAATGGAGGACAATGAAAACCGTTTTGATATCATTATGCATGATCACGGCCACTTCATCTGTGAACAGTGCGGAACGATTTTCGACTTTGATATTGATACCGACAAATTTTGCAGTATGGCGACAGATGAGCTAAAACACTGCAGCATTAAGCAGAAGGACGTCTACTTTAAAGGCGTTTGCTCTAAATGCAATAAATAATTAAAAGGAGGGTAATCAATGAGTCATGGAAGATGCCCGGTAACGGGTGCAACGCGCAAATCGGTGGCTGGCGGCGGCACGTCGAACAAAGATTGGTGGCCGAACCAACTAAACCTTGGCATCCTGCATCAGCATTCGGATCTTGGCAATCCGATGGGGGAAGACTTCGACTACGCCGAGGAATTCAAGAAACTTGACCTGGCAGCGGTCAAGAAGGACTTGTATGCTTTAATGACAGATTCACAGGATTGGTGGCCGGCTGACTGGGGTCACTACGGGCCATTGTTCATCCGTATGGCGTGGCACAGTGCGGGCACCTACCGACTGGGTGACGGACGCGGCGGCGCAGGTTCGGGCACACAGCGCTTCGCGCCACTCAACAGCTGGCCGGATAACGTCAATCTTGACAAGGCGCGCCGTCTGCTTTGGCCGATAAAGCAAAAGTACGGCCAAAAGATTTCTTGGGCCGATCTGATGATACTCGCAGGCAATTGTGCTCTGGAATCCATGGGCTTTAAGACTTTCGGTTTCGCGGGCGGACGCGCAGATGTGTGGGAGCCGGAACAAGATATATATTGGGGTTCTGAGGGAAAATGGCTGGCCGACGAGCGGTACAGCGGCGAGCGTGACCTTGAAAACCCGCTGGCTGCCGTACAGATGGGCCTGATCTATGTGAACCCGGAAGGCCCCAATGGCAACCCCGACCCAGTCGCATCAGGCAGTGACGTGCGCGAGACCTTCGCACGGATGGCCATGAACGACGAGGAGACCGTTGCACTGGTAGCGGGCGGGCATACATTCGGCAAGTGTCACGGTGCAGGTGATGCAGCGCTTGTGGGGCCGGAGCCCGAAGCCGCACCGATTGAGCAGATGGGCCTCGGCTGGAAAAGCGGCTTTGGTACCGGTAAGGGCGGCGATGCCATTGGCAGCGGCATTGAAGGCGCATGGAAAGCCAATCCGACCAAATGGGATATGGGCTACCTCAAAACACTGTTTAAATATGAGTGGGAGCTCGTCAAGAGCCCGGCGGGCGCACATCAGTGGCTTGCCAAGGACGTGGCCGATGAGGACATGGTGGTGGATGCGCACAACCCCAAAAAGAAGCTTCGCCCCATGATGACCACGGCAGACCTCTCGCTGCGCTTTGATCCGATCTACGGGCCGATTGCACGGGACTATCTCGAGCATCCCGACAAGTTTGCGGATGCGTTTGCACGGGCATGGTTCAAACTGACCCACCGCGATATGGGCCCGCGCACTCGCTACCTTGGACCCGAAGTTCCGGCGGAGGAACTGATCTGGCAGGATCCCGTGCCTGCGGTTGATCATGCGCTGATTGACGAGAAGGACATAATTCAGCTCAAAGCGGATATTCTCGCATCGGGTCTCTCAATTTCTGAGCTGGTGTCCACGGCATGGGCGTCCGCGTCCACGTTCCGCGGCTCGGATATGCGCGGCGGTGCAAACGGCGCGCGCATCCGGCTGGCACCGCAGAAGGACTGGGAGGTCAACGAGCCCTATAAGCTGCAAATAGTGATGAAAGCTTTGGAAGAGATACAGGCGGCATTCAACGGCGCGCAGACAGGCGGCAAGAAGGTTTCACTGGCCGATATAATCGTACTGGGCGGCTGCGCGGCCATTGAGCAGGCAGCGAAGAACGCCGGTGCTGATGTCACCGTTCCGTTTACGCCGGGGCGCACGGATGCGTCGCAGGAACAGACCGACGTCCATTCCTTCACCGTGCTTGAACCCAAGGCGGACGGCTTCCGCAACTATCAAAAGGCTAAGTTCTCCGTGTCGGCGGAGGAGATGCTGGTGGATCACGCTCAGCTGCTAACGCTTACTGCGCCCGAGATGACGGTGTTGATCGGCGGCCTGCGTGTGCTCGATGTCAACTACAAGCAGTCATCACACGGCGTATTTACCACTCGTCCAGGGACGCTCACGAACGATTTCTTCATGAACCTGCTCGACATAGGCACGGAGTGGAAGCCGATTTCGAAGGACGCAGATATATTTGAGGGCCGCGACCGCGCGACAGGCAAGCTCAAATGGACAGCGACCCGTGTCGATCTGGTTTTCGGCTCGAACTCGCAGCTGCGTGCGCTCGCAGAAGTCTATGGCGCAAGCGATGCACAGGAGAAGTTTGTACACGATTTCATTGCGGCTTGGAACAAGATCATGAACGCGGATCGGTTTGACCTCGTATAGTGGCGGATAAAGGAGTGAGTTATATGACGAAATATGTATGTTCTGTTTGTGGATACATCTATGACGAATCAAAGGGTTATCCTGAAGCAGGTATTGCGCCCGGCACAGCCTTCGAAGATGTCCCGGAGGATTGGGTGTGTCCGATCTGTGGCGCGGCAAAGGCAGAATTTGAGAAACAAGGCGAATCGGCTGAATCTGTGAAGAAATCAATTCCTGTCGTCAGCGCTTCAACGGAAATGAAGGAACTGTCGCCGCTGGAGATGAGCGCGCTTTGCTCTAACTTGGCGCGAGGATGTGAAAAACAGTATAAGCCGGGTGAAGCCGCTCTATTTAATGAATTGGCCGGGTATTTTAAGGCGTCAGCATCGCCTGCCATCGACCCGGATATAGATCAGCTGCTTTCTTTTATTGAAAAAGATCTTCAGGAAGGTTTACCGAATGCCAATGCTGTGGCATCTGAAGCCAAGGACCGAGGTGCACTGCGTGCTTTGGTTTGGAACGAGAAAGTCACGCGCATTTTAAAATCCCTATTGACCCGATACAAAAAAGAGGGCGACGCGATGCTTCAAAATACCGGTGTTTACGTCTGTACGATTTGCGGCTTTGTGTACGTAGGAGACAACCTGCCTGATATCTGCCCTGTTTGTAAGGTGCCCAATTGGAAATTCGAGAAGGTTGAAGGGAGGTCGTGAGTATGGCTAAGAAATACGCTGTAAGAAATGTTCGCTTGTGTACCAAAGACTGCTTGTGCCTTTATGTGTGCCCAACCGGGGCAACAGATACCGAGAACAGTATTATTGATGTTTCAAAATGCACGGGCTGCGGCGACTGTGCAGATGCCTGTCCATCCGGTGCGATCTCTATGGTGCCTGCGGAGTATCCGCCGCAGCAACCCAAAACGGAAGCGGTTGTTAACGCGCTGAAAGTACTTTTGCGAAGCAAGTCCAAGCAAGAGAGTATCGCTGCAGGTTTACCCGATAAACTCGCTGCCGCTATAGAAAAATCTAATCACATAATGGCAGAGGACCTTATTCGCGAAGCTGGGTACTTGCTGCCGCAAAGTGATAACACAAAGGATTTTCTGTTGTCACTGCTAGGCAGTAAAGAGCAAGAAGGGTTTCCTGTAAAGGCTGCTAAAAAACTATTAGATGCTTTTAAAAATGAGGAGGATAAAAAAATGGATGAAAACAAAACACTTGATAACCTGATGGAGGCATTTGCCGGAGAATCACAGGCGAATAGAAAGTATCTCGCCTACGCCAAGAAGGCCGAGAAAGACGGCAAACTCAACGCCGCCAAACTGTTTAAGGCTGCTTCCGACGCCGAGACTTTACATGCCTTAAAGCATTTTGAAGTTGCAGGGAAAATTCACTCAACAGCTGAGAACTTGGCAGATGCGGTTGCGGGAGAAACACACGAGTATAAAGATATGTATCCTGACTTTGTGAAGGAAGCGGAAGCGGCGGGAAATAAAGCGGCAGTGATGACCTTTACCTTTGCTATGAAAGCAGAAGAAGTTCATGCGAGGCTTTATCAAGAAGCGCTTGAAAACCTTGACCAAACGGAAGAAGTCTTCTATTATCTCTGCCCCGTCTGCGGAAACATAGAAAAATTCGTCCCGGAAAAATGCAGCATTTGTGGAGTCCCGGGGGACAAATTTATCAAATACTAATATTGAGATTTGGGCGCTTGGATTATTATATTCATAGGAATCAATTTCATTTAAACTAAGAGTGTGTATCAGCCGAAAGGGGGCAGCAGTGCTGCCTCTTTTCGGAAAAAACACGGAGAATCGGATGTCGATAAAGAAACTCGTATTCATTGCATTGGGAAGTGTTTCGCTCTCCCTCGGTGTGATCGGCCTATTTTTGCCTATACTGCCCACCACGCCTTTTTTATTATTTTCGTCTTACTGCTTTCTTCGCAGTTCTGAGAAACTACATAGGTGGCTGCTCAGCAGAAAGATACTGGGCAGATATATATATAACTATATAACGTATCGAGCCATTTCTTTAAGTACCAAAATAGTATCTATTACTTTTCTTTGGATCACACTCACCATATCTATTTTTCTGATCAATAATTGGATCATCCGTGCTGTTCTGCTGTTTGTCGGCTTTGCCGTAACCATCCATCTTCTGATGCTAAGAACAATTGAAAAGTCCAAAACTAGCGAAAAGATAGACTCGTAGTGAACCTCAAAAACAACGTAAATGAGATGGGGTTGATAGTATGCCCCTCGCAAGAAATGCAAGAATACTTTAGGTGCATAAATTTGAAATAGTATCGATAAAAGCGGCTCATACGCCGTTTCTTTATTTTTACTTATAGCTGACAAAACAATCAAATATAAACCCATAATAAAGAAATTTAACTATTATGTATTTAAATATTGTTAACATACTGTGAACAACAGCTTATTTCTTTCCGCATATCCTTGTTTTTTTCCTTTCGGTATATAGAGCGAACTCTTATTTATGACACTGAGTGAGGAAAATGTGACGTTGATTGAAAATGCAAACAAACTGTGAACAGACACAAGTTTTTTGCATCAATTGTGCGATTTTTTCCTTTCAGTATACAGAGGGATTTTTATTAACACCGAATGAAGGAAGCGTGACGCCGATGAAAAGTGTAAACAAACTGTTAACGTCAAAAGTTTATTGCACCATTTGTGAGTTTTTTTCCTTTCAGAGTATAGAGCGAATTTTCTAAAGACACTGAGGTGAGAAATGATACGTGAAACTGGAATGTTAACAAACCGTGAAAATTTAAGAAATAACCGGAACACAAGCCCCTTTTTTTCCTTTCGGTATATAGAACAAGTTTCTTATTACACTGAGTGAAGGGCAAGTGACGCGGAACTGAAGTGTGAACAAAATATGAACATGGAAGAAAAAATCCGTACACATGCCCCTTTTTTTCCTTTCAGTATATAGGAGGAGAATTCGCTCGATGATCTTTGACAACTGAATATAAGCAGATGAATACATTCTCCGTGTGGCCCGGGGAGGGAAAGCCGTATGACAGGTTCGCCAAGACCGCGAAAGCGAGAGCGACAAAAGCCAATGTCTAGATGAACTGTGGCAGGTTCAGGCGAAGACCCGCACGGATGGATAATGATACTTATGCATAGTCGAGGTTAGGTCCCAGAGTGCA
>JAEYRV010000026.1 GCA_023435305.1 Bacillota bacterium | reverse complement strand
GGCTTGAATTATTCCTTTATTCACTTGGGTGAATAAAGGAATAATTCAAGCCTGACCCCGAAAGTAAAGGAATAATTCAAGCCTGACCCCCATTCCTATTCAGCAGTCTTATTTACAAAATCAAAGTGATAGAACATCTCGCCATGATTTATCCTAAGTGTGCCTTTTGTCATATAAACCGCTACAATGCAGCAATTCTCATCGTTCTCATTGTTTGCAAAATCATACCACTCTTTAAAGACATTGCGCATCGTATCCCTAATCTGCGCATTCTTCGGGTCCAGCACCCATCCCAGATTTTTAGCTGTGCCGCTGCTGAAAAAATCTTCGAAATGGACTGAAACAGATACTTCCGGATTGCTCATGAGCTGCTTCACTTTACTCGACTGTGCGTATGTAACGATGTAGAATACCCCGTCCTCATAATATGCATCCACATCACGGACACAAGGCATTGGATTGCCATCCGGACTTTTCTCCAGTGAGATCGTTGCCAACGAAATAACATTGTCCTTTCCATTTCCGAATCTTTCGTTAAGTATTTTCATTCCCTCTTCATATTTACTCATTTCAAGTCTCCTTTTTCACTTATTTAGTTGCAACATATATTTTCATGTATTCCGTGTTACCTTTATAGAAAATACTTTCAAAGACGAAATGATCATAGGTATACCTATTGACCTGGATATATTGAAAAACTGATTTATAGGCATTTGAAACCAAATGAAACGGATTCTCCATTGGATTCTTTATAGTAAGAGTCACATAATTTTGAGTCTTTCTTTCTTCAATGGCAGCAGATCTGTTTTGGATCTCAGCCCCATCCGGTATTATCAGAGCTGCTGTATAGCCGTGCATATGATAGACATTGATTTGTTCCTGAGAAAGATGTGAAAAGTCCCAGCCGATCACTTTCGGATTATCGATGTCAAGCTCTTTAGCAAGTTGTCGAATTCTGCGAATAGCATCTTCTTCCGGCTCGGCAGAAATTACAGTATATTTTATGTATTTAAAAGCCTCAAGAGTTTCTATCTGAATCTCGGAGTAAGCTTCATCTACTATCTTGATATTCCCAAACAACAGCTCGTCAGCGCTGCAATTGAATAATGCACATATTTCTTTGATTTTACTGAGTTCCGGATTTCCTTGATTAAGCTCCCATTTTGATATTGTCTGTCTGGAAACACCGAGCTGGTATGCAAGTTCTTCCTGCGTCATATTTTTATGTATCATTCTCAGGTATTGAATATTTGTCCCAAAGTTCACGTCATCACCTCTCCTATACCTAATTATAATGACAACAGATAGGATATCAACCAATATTCAGTTGCATTTCCCTAGGTCTCGCACTTTTAAGTTGCATTTTACGCACTGCATCCTCACACTTGCTAACAGGTTCAGGCTCAACTTCATTTGTCGCCGCATATCATGAGAGTTCAGTATTATGTATCAAAGTGGGGGCCGCCGATTTCGATGATATGATCGTCAGGATCATGTATTCGGAATATTTCTTGCCAGGGCAATCTTATGATCCCATGGATTATACTCACATTCTTCTGAGTAAGCTTATTATACGTATCTTCAATATCATCAGCTTCAAAGTAAATGACCAAGTTTACGTCTCCTTGCTTTCCGGTATGGATAAACTTACTTGTTTCCTGTTCAGGTATAAGCTCATCCGCCTGATGTATAGCGAAACGATCCTTGAAAGTCACCATGTTACCCCAATCATGCAATATTTCCAGCCCCATCACACTAATATAAAATTCCTTTGATACATCAATATCTTTAACCAGAACAATCGTATCGACATGTTTCATTTTCATTTCATCAGGCAAGCAGCCCGGGCACTCCTTTCCAGCCATTTATAGCGTCACCCATTTTAAGGGCAGACTCTATGTATTTATTCTACCAGATTTTTGGCTCAATGAGCATTTCTTCCTATTAAGAAACAAACTTATCCCATCCCACAGATGACCTGCAAGACTATATCTGGAATCCAGCCCACCTCGTAAATCGACCAAGGACTATACATGAAATCCAGTCCACTTGACGTGCCGGACTGGTCCATTTTGCAAGTATAGTCCTGGTTTTCTCGGGAAAGTCCGTAATTTTACTAAATAACGGCGTAACGGCGTTTAATCCCGATTATGGTAAACCAAGTAGGACTATACTTGAAATTCGGTCCACTAAAGCAAGTTCGATGGTCCATTTTTCAACTAAAGTCCAGTTTTTCTTGATGGAAACAGTGTTTTTGCTAAATAACGGCATGTAACTCCCGATTACGGTAAACTAAGTAGGACTTTACTTGAAATTCGGTCCACTTCGTAAGTTTAGAGAGGACTTTACTTGAAATTTGGTGCGTAAACTGCGGGGTCAGGCTTGAATTATTCCCTTTTCAGGGTCAGGCCTGAATTATTCCCTTTTCGGGGTCAGGCTTGAATTATTCCTTTATTCACTTGGTGAATAAAGGAATAATTCAAGCCTGACCCCGAAAGTAAAGGAATTATTCAAGCCTGACCCCGTTTTATAATACTGAGAAAAGAGTCTCCACAACTCGATCCAATGGCACTTGCTTGCTGACAGCTCCAATGTTGTATGCGACTTTTGGCATACCGTACACTACGGAGCTTGCCTCGTCCTGCCCTATCGTTTTTGCACCGCGCCTTCTCATTTCAAGAAGGCCTTTCGCACCGTCATTTCCCATGCCGGTGAGGATGATGCCGACAGCGCTATCACCTGCTGCTCTGGCGACCGATTCAAATAAGACATCCACGGACGGGCAATGGCCATTTACCTTTTCTCCTTCAAAGCACTCGATCTTGAAGCTGCCTCCAAACTTTTTCACCCGCATATGCTTGTCGCCGGGTGCGATCAGTACCCTTCCAGGCTCGATACGGTCCCCGTTCTCTGCCTCTTTGACTTCAAGGGAAGAAGTCGAATTGAGTCTTTGGGCAAACATGCTGGAAAATATCGGGGGAATGTGCTGCACGATAACGATACCAGGCATATCGCCCGGTAATTGGTTGATGATCTTGCTTATCGCTTCGGTTCCGCCGGTCGATGCACCGATAGCTATGATCCTGTCAGCATCAGTAGCCGCAGATGGGCTGCTTAGTGTATCCGACAGAGCAACAGCCTTATTGCTTACGATCTTAGCTGTTGCCGCGATCTTGATTTTATATATCAGCTCATAAATAAATTTTTTCAAACCCTCGGCGGAGTTGACAGAAGGCTTGGTGATAAAATCTACCGCCCCCGCGTTCATCGCATCAAATACTGCCCCGCTTACTGTACTTATTACAATCACCGGTATCGGATACTGAGGAAGGAGCTGTCTAATAAATTCGATTCCATCCATTCTCGGCATCTGTATGTCGCAGGTCATTACGTCAGGCTTATATTGTAATATTTTATCTTTCGCCTCAAATGGATCATTGGCAGTATCCACTACCACTAAATCATCATCGGTGGAGATCCCTCTCGATAGCACTTCTCTGAACAGTGGACTGTCATCCACCACCAAAACCCTGATCTTCCTCCCGGTATACATCAGCATTATTCCTTTCTGTATACAGATGGCATCACATATTTAAATGCCGATTCATCATGATAAATGGATTCGGAATGCCCTATAAACAAATAGCCTCCGTCCTCCATCTGTTCGTAAAACTTTTTAACAAGCTCCGCCTTTGTTTGCTTGTCAAAATAGATCATAACATTTCTACAGAATATTATATGAAATTTCTTCTTGAAAGGAAAGGTTTTGTCCATGAGATTGAATTTTCTAAATACGACCTCATTTTTTATTTTGTCAACGATCTCATAACCGGATTCGATCTTCCTGAAGTAACTCGTCAGCCACTGAGCTGGTACTCTTTCTACCGATTCGCTGCTGTAGATGCCTTTAGCGGCATTCCCCAGCACTCCGGACGAAATATCCGTCGCCAGTACCTTTGTGTCCCATATAGCTTTTTCCCTGCCAAAAAACTCATCAAGGATAAAAGCGATGGTGTACGGCTCTTCACCCGTTGAACATCCGGCGCTCCAGATCCTCAGATCCTTGTTTTTAACGTTTTTCTTCAGGTCGGGCAATACTTTGTCCCTGAAATAAAAAAAGTGGTCAGCTTCCCGCATAAAATAGGTATGGTTGGTCGTGAGCTTGTTTACAAGAGCAATCACAGCATTCCCGGTCTTATCAGACAATACATGTTTAAAATATTCCGAGAAGCTGCTTATTTTACTCTGTATGAGTAAGTTATTCAACCTTCCTTCAACCATGGCGCGCTTTTCTTCTTTCAGATCGATGCCATAGTTGGATTTTATGTAAGCTGCCAACTGACTGAATTCCTTATCAGTAATCGAAAACACTAAGCTGCACCTGCCTCTGCAGAGGGATGAGGCCTAGTCATCCCAGGCCCCATCATTCCTCGGCTTAGAATATTCTATTTGCTTAAACAGATCAATACTTCCCAAACTCATTATCGCTGAGAACTATAGCTTCTTTTGGTTTTCTGGTTCTTTTCGGTGTACTCGTCTGTTTGGGCTCATCCTTCTTCTTTTCAGACATTTGCTCAAGCATCTTCAATATATCCGGATTGAGCTCACTTAAAGAATTACTGTTGGTGTGGCTCTTCTTCAACTTGAATCTGCCGACCATGTCTCTCAATGTTTCAGCCTGGCTTGAAAGCTCTTCGCTGGCTGCCGCAGTTTCCTCAGATGTCGCCGAATTTTCCTGGACTACCTGGGATACCTGCATGACTCCCTGATTTATTTGAGCTATTGCTACAGCTTGTTCATTCGAAGCGTTATTTATGTCGCTTACCAGATTAGATACGGCTTCGACACTGTCCACGATCTTTTCCAAAGCATCGGCAGTTTCTTTTGCAATTTTTGTTCCGCCTGATGACTTCTTTATTGAGTCCTCGATCAAAGCAGTCGTTTCCTTGGCTGCATTGGCAGAACGTCCTGCAAGTGTCCTGACCTCTTCTGCAACGACGGCGAAGCCTTTGCCGTGCTGTCCGGCCCTGGCTGCCTCAACTGCTGCATTGAGCGCCAGTATATTGGTCTGGAAAGCTATATCATCTATAACCTTGATTATCTTATTGATATTGCTCGATGATTCATTGATATCATCCATTGCTCTCAACATTTCTTTCATCTGATTATTGCCGGTGACCGCATAGGTTTTTGCCTCATCAGACAAACCGTTGGCCTGACTTGCATTTTCTGCATTGACCTTTGTCTGGGATGATATTTCTTCTATCGAAGCAGTCAGCTCTTCTATTGAGCTTGCCTGTTCTGTGGCACCCTGAGAAAGGGCCATACTGGAATCCGATATCTGTTTTGATCCGCCTGATACCTGCTCGGCAGCTGAGGCTATACTCAAAAGCAAACTATTTATATTTTGCACCATTTCAGAGAGCTTGCGTCCAAGCAGATCCTTATCGGAACGTATCGGAACATCGACCGTCATATCCCCGTCAGCGATTCTTTCAGCCATAACAGCTTGTTCTCTGGTACTGGCGACCAGATCCGTGAAGGCTTTTATAAGCTGTCCTGTTTCATCCTTGTACGCAGTATCAAAGGATATATCCAAATCTCCTACAGATAACCTGTCAGCAGCTTCAACAATTCTCTTCACAGGCTTGCTGATAATCCGTGATATGAAGATGCCCAGTATAACAGCAAGGATAATGCCCACAAATATTATCAGGACCATCAGTAATTGTGCCGTTCTGGCCATTTCTGAGTTATTATCGGCTCTCTCCATGGCAGTTCTGTCATTGTAATCCACCAGGCCGGCAAGGCTGTCCTGTACTGCGCCGCCAGTGGCATCTGCTTCCCCGAGGAGTTCACTTTGTGCCTTGTCATATTGCCCTTCATTGGCATAGCCGATTGCATTCTGCATGTAAGCCCTGTACTTCACCCATTGAGGTTTCAGTTCATCAAAAAGCTTTTGGTCTTCAGGGTTTATGATCCCTTCTTCATAATTATCCATGCTTTCGTCTATTATAGCTATAAAGTTATTCAGCTTGCTCGTGTAATCCCCTATCATGCTGTCATCCTTGAGCAAAATCATCTCAATAGCGTTATACCTCAATCTCTGGTAATATATTGCGGCTTTGCTCGAGTATTCGACGCCGAGCGTATTCTCCTCATACAGAAGTGTATCAGCTTCGGTGATTTTCATGATATTCAACAGGCCGACTACACCCACCACACCTGCGATCAATGCTACAACAAGAAAACTGATGATCAGCTTTGTTGCTATCTTTAGATTATAAAACCATTTCATACGATTCCCCTCCATACATTATCACAATTAATACACTTACAATACTTCACTCAGGTTTTCGATCTCGTCGGCCGTTAGCAGCTTTTCGCAATCAAGCAGCAGCTTCACATCGCCGCCGGCTTTGCCGATGTTCTTGATGTACCTGTTGTTAAAACCCTTGTTCATCTGTGGCGGGTCAACGATATCCTGCTCCGGTATCGTGATGACCTCTGAAACCGTGTCAACGATCAAACCGATGGTTATATCTCCGATATCTACTACAACCACGCATGTCCTGTCATTATAGTCCCTTGGTTCCTTTTTGAACCGCAGCCTTACGTCCATTACCGGAATGATTTTGCCTCTCAGGTTTATTATCCCTTTGACATACTCCGGCAGCTCAGGTATTTCAGTAATCGTCTGGATCCCTATGATTTCGGTTACATATCTTACTTCTATACCATAGCTTTCATTTCCTATTGAGAAGGTCAGATATCTGCCCTTAAGCGTATCTTCTTCCAACTCTGCCATGTTCTCAATAATGTCGGCCATAGCAACTTTCTCCTTTCTTTATTGGATTCTGTGTTGAATATCTAGCTGAAGATCAATCCTGCAATATCCAAAATCAGGCTGATGTTCCCATCCCCTAATAATGTGCACCCCGTCAGTCCCTTTACTTTTTTGAAGTCCCTGATGTATTTGGGAAGAGTCTTGACCACGATCTGCTGCTGACCAAGCAATTCATCTGCAAATATGCAAAGTGTCTTTCCGTCATGTTCGACCATTATGATAATGCCATTCGTGAAGTCGGTAATCTCCGTAGCTATCCTGAAGTATCGGTGAAGTCTGAGGATCGGGTAGCATTCGCCCCTCACCATAATCATCTCATTGCCGTCAGGATCGGTAAAAGTCTCACCCGGCTTCGGTCTGAAGGATTCCCTTATGGAAATGGTGGGCAATGTAAGAAGCGACTTCCCAACCTTGATATTCATCCCATCGATGATGGCGAGAGTAAGTGGAATCTTCAATGTTATGGCGGTGCCTGAACCGGGCATACTGTCTACAAGCACGGAGCCGCCTATGGCCTCGATGTTCTTCGCGACGACATCCATTCCGACGCCCCGGCCAGAAAACTCGGTTATATCATCCTTTGTTGAAAAGCTGGGCAGTAATATGAGGTTATATACTTCCTTGTCAGTCATTTCAGATTCAGGCTTATAGATCATGCCCTTTTCCTGGGCTTTTTTAAGTATCTTGTCCCTGTTCAGGCCTCTGCCGTCGTCGCGGACAGTGATCAGAACGTCGCTGCCTGCACTTTTGGCTTCCAGCGTGACTATCCCGCACTTGTCCTTGCCGGCAGCTTGTCTGTCCTGTGCGGACTCGAGCCCATGATCGACAGAGTTTCTCACAAGGTGCATCAATGGATCAGAGATATGCTCGATAATATTCTTGTCGACCTCAGTCTCCTCACCGATAATAACCAGCTTTGCTTCCTTATCAAGCTTCTTGCACATATCCCGCACGATCCGGTTCATCTTATGGAAGGTTGCCGCCAAAGAGACCATCCTGATGGACATGACCATGTCCTGTATCTCTTTTGTTATCTTATCCAGACGCTGAGCAGCTTTCTGAAAGCTATTCAGTTCCAGGCCGTCCAGATCAGGATTCTGAATGACCATCGCCTCCGCGATCACCATCTCTCCAACCAGATCCATCAGTTTATCCAGCTTTATAACATCCACACTCAGCATATTCTGATGACCCGAAGACAACTGGGATTCCTTCTCTGTCTGGGCTGCCGGCTTTTTTTCCTTTACCGGAGCCGAAGACATTTCACCCGTGTTGGCCTTATCGGATTCTGAACTCTTTATTTCAGCGGGTTCCCCGTTTTCGACCTCAGAAAGCTCAAATCGCTTGAGGAATATGGTCTGCATGAGGACTTCCTGTACTTTACCGTATTCCAGATCCGACTTGAACGTCAGATAAAATCCATTCAGCTTTATCTCTTCGCAGCTGGCATTATCGATCAGATCGTCAGGCTTGTGTGAAATCTCCGCAGCTATATCCTCGATATGTTTAACGACCGAAAACGCCCTGATATTTTCCATTTCACAGCCGTCGTCGAAATGCAGAGTCGCTTTATACGCATGCCCGTATACATGTCCGCTGCTATCCGGCATGCCCTTATCCGTATTGATACTGTCCGTATTTACATCGGCCTTGGCTGCTGCAGCAGGTGCATCACTCTTAAGCACGCTGATAAACTTGTTTATATTCTCGGTTATTTCGGAAGGATCACCTTCGACATAATCGCCGCTTTTGATTTTAAGTATCTCTTCCTTTATAAAGTCGATACCTTCAAAAACCAGATCGGCTGTTTCAGAGCTTTCAAAGCTGTCATGGCCTCCATTTCGAAGGCAGTAGAAAAGATCCTCGATACAATGTGCAAGCTTTGAAATACCACTATACATCATCATTGCCGAAGAACCCTTGATGGTATGCATTATACGAAAGATCTCATCAATAGCTTCTTTTGAAAACCCGTTGGTTTCCTCACAGCTTAACATCAACTGTTCCAATTGTTCCAGGAGCTGTTCTGTTTCAAAGATGTACATATCCAGTAATGGTTCGTTTGTAAAATTCTCAGCCATTATCGTTCTCCTTCATCTTTGCTATGTGACCGCTTGGAATACAGCAATTGCTGTTTGATTAAACAGATAACATTTTTAGAATTGTATCAACGAGTTTTTCATCAGAAAATGGTTTTACGATAAAAGTCTTGGCACCGGATAAAACTGCCTCCATTACGATCCCTTCCTGCCCCATGGCAGAAACCATCAGAACTTTTGCATTACTGTCAAATTCTCTTATTTCTTTCAGAGCATCAATACCGTCCATTACTGGCATGGTGATATCCAGTGTTACCAGATCCGGCTTGAGCTTCTTGTATTGAGAGACGCCCTCCAAACCATTTGCCGCTTCACCGACAACTGCATATCCGGCCTTTTCAAGTGTCATCTTGATTTTTGCCCTCATAAATGCTGCGTCGTCAACAATAAGAATCCTTTGCATGAAGATGTACCTCACATAATCTGTTAAAATATAATCAATGAATGCTTAATATTTATATACCATATATATAAATTTTAAAACAACATTCCGTATAAATTCTTTTTTGTCGAAATAAATCCGCAAAAAAAGCGGTTCAATCTTTACAGCGAACCGCTTTTTTATCTTTTACTATTCTTTTCACTTCCAAAAATCAGATTCCCAGGTTATTCATCAACTCGAGTAAAGACTATTGTTACCGGAGTTCCATCTACTACCGTGCTAATCGAAAGCTCATCATCATCAGTTCTGGTAATTTGATACTCAACATCATCCACAGGAATATCCTTGTATTGATCCTGCCCAATTATCAGTGCCCAATAATTTCTGTTCACCTCTGTTGCTATTCTGGACTGACTCTTTAATTGATCATAAAGAGTCAACTTGTCTCCTGATATTTTATATTTACCTTCAAAGCCTGTTGCTGAACGTGTTAGATTAATGATTGTCCCAACTCCTTTGTCGAATGTCCCGTCCGCTTTAAACTCTATACTTTCATATAATCCTACATTTCCTGTTGCAGTACCATACGTCCATATGCCAACGATCCACTTATCCATATCCTTAAGCTCTGCCGGAACGGCTTTATCAGTCTTATCAGTGCCGGGAACAGTAGAAGTTTTGCCGGTATCAGCCGCTCCCGTTCCAGGCGCTGCAACAGACTCGCCTGACCTGATGTTATCGATCTGTTCATACGATCGCACGCTCATTAGGATAGCCGCTTCCCGTGTGGCTGTTCCATAGCCTGATGCCTTCTGCGCTGCTGTCACAGCCTTCGGCATGAAGTTTCCATTGTTGTCTCCCTTGATTATGCCAAGCTTCGACATATATTTGGTCCCCTCGACTGCCCAGCTCGAAATATGCTTTTGATCCGGAAAATCACTGATCCCCGCTATACTATATTCACCCTCAGGAGCAATGGTCCTTAGCGTCCTGTAGAGCATGGCGGCACACTGCTCACGGTTGATGAGATCATCAGGCAGGAATACAAGTCCGTTTTCAGTTGAAATGCCGGTGGTCACACCAAGCTGATAGGCCTTTAGGATCCCAGGATTATCGGTATCGGAAAACGGGTTGGGCGATGCAGGTATCGCGGCCTTTCCGGTACTGTTTTCATACAGCTCAACCGCCAGTTCGGCAAACTCTTCCCTGGTGATAGGCTTTGTCATATCTGACCCCCGAAGTATACCCGGTATTAATCCGGCATCATCAGCCTTTTCCAGCTCTGCTGCTGCCCATTGGCTGGCTTTGCTCCATGCAGGCGACGCTGTTTCTGCTGTCGCAACACATGATACGGCACAGATGAGGATCGCCATTGTCAATAAAGCTCCTAATATTTTTCGCAACATTGAAATTCCCTCCAAACATTTCACATTTCATCTTCATCAAAATGTACTCTCAAATCTGATTATAAAAACAAATACATAAACAAAAAACTACATGGATGTGAGGTATTGAAAATATTTTTTCAATATTCTGCGGTCGAATGTGAGGTTTTTTATTATTTATATGTGTTATCAAATAAAAATCATCACATCAATGTCACAACACCCCGTTCATCCTCAAATAAATGAATTTCTATTGTGTTTATCAAAAAAAACCTATAAAATTAACATAATAACAATAATATGAAGGAGGGTTTATATGGCAATAGTATGGACTCCTGACTTGTCGGTAGGTGTTGAAAACATTGATGAACAACACAAGATATGGTTCGATAAGGCCGATGAACTGTTTGAAGCCGGAAGGCAAAAGAAAGCGAAGGATTACATCAATACGATGATTGATTTCCTGGATGAATATACAAAGAAGCACTTCAGAGACGAAGAAGCTTATATGACAAAAATTGGCTATCCCGAGATCGATGCTCAAAAGAAAGCACATGCAAGCTTTATAAATGACCTCGCCAAACTGAAGAGCGATTATAATGAGGGGGGCGGCAATATCCTGGTTATACTCAATGCTAATAAAATCGTCATAAACTGGCTTACGACCCACATAAAAAACATGGACAAGAAAATAGGCCAGTATGCAAAAACTCTTTAATCAATGAAACCATAAAAAATGGCTGTCCCGCAGGACAGCCGTTTTCATGCTTTTTTGTTAAAACAATTGTCATATCAACTTCTTTTTCATATTATCGATAAGCTCCATAACTCCAGCTTCCACTTTAGCAAGGTGTTCTTCTTTTGGCGCCCCTTCAAACTCAACTGAACTGATGAATTCCCAATTCATCCTGTTTCTTTCGACTATATCCTTCAGCTCGTTCTCTGCACCGCCGGACCATCCATATGACCCGAATCTGAATGCCGCCTTGCCTGTGATCCTCTTTCTGGCAAGCTCATTCATAGCTTCAGCAACCGGTGGGAAAAGCTTGTACTCATAAGTAGGCGCCGCAATGATTACACCTGCAGATCTGAAAACAGCTGCGACCATTTCACTTTCGCTCTCCTGAGGCATATGCAGCTTGCTGTATTTGATGCCTTCTCTTTTAAGAATTGCTTCAGCGCGTTCAATGGCTCTGGCAGTCATTCCATACATGGATCCCCACAATATGGTGACTTCATTCTTGCCTGCCCCTTCGGCATACCGGGCAAACCTGGAATAATCATCTATGATCTTCTGAGGTTCCTTTCTATAAACCGGGCCATGTCCGGGAGCGATAGTATTTATTTCAAGCGTTTTTGCCTTATCGATCGCTTTTTTCAAAACAGCTGTAAAGGTTGCCATAACATTGGAGTAATATCTCATTCCTTCAGATTCAAAGAACTCGATCTCTTCCGGTGTCATTTCATCATCAAAGCAATGGTCGCCCATACTGCCGAATGCTCCAAACATATCACATGAGAAGAGAGTTTTTGTGTCTCTCTCATATGTGTACATTGTATCCGGCCAATGTACATTGGGTACCGGATGGAAGCTCAATACCTTACCATTGCCCAGGTCTAATGTATCTCCTTCTTTGACGATCCTTATTTTGTCCTCACCATAAAAGGAGGCTACCATCTTTGCTGCTTTATCGGTACATATTATGGTGAAATCATCCTTTATTTTTCTGAAGCTTGAGATCCATCCGGAATGGTCCGGCTCCATGTGATTGACGATCAGATAATCGATATCTTTGGGCTCGACACCTATTTCCTCCAGATTCTTGTAGAGGGTCTCGGGTACTCCGTCCCAGCCGATCACGCCATCGATTATTGCGGTCTTATCTCCCTGAACTATATAGGAGTTGAGTGTCACCCCGTTTGCGATCTCCCAGATCCCTTCAAACAATATGTCCTCAACATTCATAGTAAGCATATGTATCCCATCTGCGATTTTTAGTTTCTTCATTCTCTATATCCTCCTTGGTTCTATTGTAACATAGTTTGTTTACCTGTAATCAGTGTCCTGTATTCAGCTAATTATGCTTAACTGTTTGCATTATTCCCTCAACGACTACCAGATCGATTATTATTACTGTCATAGATTATACCACACTGTGCGGCTTGCCAAAATATCTGTGACTTGAATCTCCCCACTTAATCGCGAGCGATTTGAAGTTGGGGGATTCTTGCTTCATCGAGGTCGTAACCTACTGTCTCCACAAGCGTGACTTCGGGTCATCCCAGCCCTAGTTATACATATTTGCTATCATATCAGGAAGCATTCATCTTCCTACCATGACTCAAG
>JAEYRV010000010.1 GCA_023435305.1 Bacillota bacterium | reverse complement strand
TTGATTGTGGTGATTACTTAATTCGACATTTATGGGAGGAAATCCTATCATATATTGAGTGGTAAACAAATTTTATGTGCATAGAACCCGCATACATCAACGGGTTTGGTTTATGCACATGGCTATTTTCATAATTGAAAAGGGGTGTTAATTATTGTTCAATTTAAGCCTAACAGCTTGTAGTTTTTGCCTGAAGCAATTTAATACAAAAAGTCAAGAGAAGATCTACTTTTTAAATGATGCTATAAAAGTAAAAGAAGTTCATGAAATAGCAAACGCAATTACACTATTTGAAGCTTTTTTTAAGAATTATTCTGATTCTATAAATAATGAAGCAAAAAAACAAACATTTAGTTGTGAATACAAAGAAGTTTTTTTTGGAGATACCGAAAAATTTAAATATATTTATGCAGTAATCCATTCTGGAAATTATGGTAGTGCATCCGAAATATGTGATATACAAACTAGAGAAATAAAATATAATAAAAAGCCAACTGATGCTGATATTAGGCCATTTTATTTATTTGTAGTTATTCCAAAGGATAGTATTAATGTAAAAGTAAATAAAGGAATGTTATTGTTTCAGAATGTTGGCCCTTATGGAGTAAAAACAATAACAACACATTATATGCAAGAGTTTTTCAGTAGAAGATATGGCATTACATTGAAATGTAGCACAATTGCCCCTCAACTTTTTATTAAGAAAGTTATTAGTAAAGACACAATAAAAAAATTTATAATGGTTAAGAACCACATTTCGAGTGATTTAGCAGATAATATTAACACGGGATATGGTATTGAAGTAAGGCAAATAGCGAACTTTCACTTTAGCGATACAATGTGGGGGAAGCTTCTTGAAAAGATTAGTTACGTAGCTAATGGAAGGTTTAATCTGTTCGAATTTGAACAGAAAGAGTATGATACATTAAAGCTTTTAGTAAGTGTTGGCGGGAGGGATAGAACCATAGACTTGCATAATCTGGAAAATCTTAGTATAATAGAAGGTATTCCTGATAATATACAAGGAGTGGATGGTCATCCAATTAGGGAAAGCTTAATAAAACATCTTGAGCAGGTAGCAAGTGAATATTTATGTGAAATGGTATTACAGATAAGGTAGGGAGGCTATTAAATTGGAGTGTGAAAAATTATTATCTTTACCTACAATACTATTTTTAGTATCTATATTAATCCTGATTCTAAATTTCTTCAGTCGAAATAATAATTTTTTCGATGTTCGAGGTGTTTTTAAACAGCACTTTGCAATTTTTTTAGGTGCCCCCTTTCAAATAGTTGTTTTTTTTATTACACCATTATTGATTTCAATTGGAATAGTATTAATTAAGACAATTGATAAAGATATTATAAACAATATTAATATTGTTTTATCTATTTTCATCTCAATGTTTTTTGCTATGTTAAGTATTTTAACTGGGATTGAGAAAAAGGCCGGAAATAATTCTGAATATAATGATTTACTTAAAGAAACCTTTAATACTATTATTTTTGAAAATATACTGTGTCTGGTTATTTTAGTTATTTCTTTTGTTCAGCTTTTCATAAATGATTATACAGTCTCACTATATTTGAAGATTGCTAGCTTTATTATATATTATTTGATCATTGTAGTTGTACTGAATATTTTTGTGGTAATTAAGCGAGTAAAAGTTTTGTTTGACAATAGATGAGTCTGGCAAAGATATAAAACCTTTATATCCTTTCAAGGATCCTACTATTGTGGAATCTAAAGAGAAATTGATGCTCACGAACTCTAGTACATACACCACATATACCAACATAACTTATTTATTGTAGAAGTCTATCCTTTTATTGGTATAATTATTGGCTTCGTTTAAAACATATGATTGTCGCTGCTCGACCTCTTTGGCCGGAGTCTGCTCACCAATTTTGACCGCCAATTTTGCTCATTAACCCTGTCCGCAGGGTGTACGGACAGGGTTTTTACTACCAGTTAAATTCTTCCTCAATGATTAGTCTTACTACATGATCGTCGATGATCTTTTTTTGCACCTGGGCCCCATGTAATAAGCAGGCTGTACATACTCGATTGATTTTTCGTGGTATACCGTGTGAATATTCATAAATCTCATTCAAAGCCATGTCAGTAAATATTTCACGGCCTTCACCAGCATATTCAAGGTGCTTTTTGATGTATTCACCGGTCCTTTCTCGATCATACGGTGTCATATGGTATCGAATGTCTATCCGTTGGCAAATCGCCTCATAAATCTGTTTCTTCAGGATATCCTTTAACTCACTCTGACCTACCAGTATCAGGCTCAGTGGGTTGTATGAATCCATCTTGAAGTTCAGCAGAAAACGTATTTCTTCCAACATCTCTCTCGATAGCAAGTGTGCCTCGTCCGTAATGACTACAGGAATTCGTTTTTGTATTTCAATCAGGTTGCTGATCTCCCTTGTCAGCTGACGCTTTGCGTCACTTCTATAAAACTTTGCTTCGCAGCCCAGTTGGTTCAGAACTTCCCAATAAAAGTTCCTCGGCGTCAACGCTGAATCGCTTATGTACATCACCTTGTATCGGTTGGTATCCAGTGTCCCTACAAACTTCCGTATAGCTGTCGTTTTCCCCGTGCCTACATCGCCGGATATCACTGCAAACAGCCGGTTCCTTGCAACATACTCTAATCTGCTGCAAACCTCATCCAGCTCCGGATTGCTGTACAAATGCTTCTCTGGTATATCACGGGCGAAGGGCGTATACAGAAAGTTGTAATACTGCTCAAACATTTCCGCCACCGCCCTTCATGCTTCTGAATGTCAGAGCGCCAGTCTTCTGTTTTTGCCTTTTTTCGTTCTCATCTGTGTATATCTTAAGAAGCCGCGAATGTGTCGCTGGTTTTGCTGCTGCCGTTTTTTCCACCTTCGGGCAGTATTCTCCTACTTTCAAAGGTGATGCCATTTTCCGGCATTCCCCTCTATACCATATCTCCAACAGGCCCAAATCAAAGGGATCATAGCGCACGTCCACTTTTTTGCCTATGTATTCGATACCTGCTTCATATTCAATCCCTTGAAGCTTGAAACAGCCTGTATTATCAACCTTCCTTGTGTCTTCCCATAAAAAGGCTTCCCGGCATTCTTCGGGTGTCGCAAACCGAACCTTCTTCGGATCGCTTGCGTAGGCCTGCGACGGGGGTATCCCTTTTAAGCTGCTGTGAGGTTTTCCGTTGTAACCTTCATCCAGCCATACCCTGAACTTTCGGTTCAACTCTTCCAAGGTTTTTGCCTTCTCCAGTGACAGTTCCTGAAAGAACTCCTCCACAGTGGAGTTGAACCTCTCAATTTTGCCTTTGATATGTGAAGCTTTACATATTAAGGGGAATGTAAAGTATATGAAAATGTAAAGTGAAGTTGTGAACCCCTTGGAATATACCAGAACCTTACCAATTCACTTTACATTTTCACACGAATGTCATTTATTGAATGATCTTAACCATTCAATAAGCCCTTGATTTCCTTCCCACAGCGGTTTTGTATCTGGAGACACATCTGTATAAGCCTGTTCAATTGCTTCGCGTTTCTTGCGGGAATCAGCCCTTGCATACATTTCTGTAGTTTGTACGGATACATGTCCAAGCATATCCCGGATATACACGAGATTGACCCCAGATTGGAGCATATGCATAGCTTTACTATGCCGCATACAGTGGCAACTGAACTTTTGAGGAATTTGTGATGCATCTTTTGCCCTTGCCATTTTCACATATTTATCAAGTATATAGCTGATTCCAGCACGGGTGAGTTTTTCTTTTCGGCTATTGGAGAACAGTGGATATTGATTTGCATAAGGAGCATTCAGCTTATGCTCGTTTATGTAACTGCTCAGGATATCAACTTGCTTTTCCATTAACGGAACAATGCGAGCTTTATTGCCTTTCCCAATAAGTTTAATGGTGCTTGGCTTAGAAAGGTGCACCATTGAAGGAGTGAGATCTGCAATTTCCTGAACTCTTGCTCCGGTATCATACATTAATGATAAAAGTGCTAAATCCCTTCGCCCGGATCTTGTACTTTGATCCGGCATTTCAAGAAGAAGCTTAATGCCATCAAGAGATGTATAGTTTAAGGTTCCACGTTCGCCCCTTTTTACAGGTATTGCAAGTATTTTCTGCCATTCTAGCAGGAAATCTGGAAACTCGTACTGTAGGTATTGAAAAAATGAGTGGATAGCAGTTAACCGCACATTTCGTGTAGGTATTGAACAATTCCTTCCAGTTTCAATCCAGTTTAGAAAGTCTGTAATGACTTCTTTATTGATGTCTTTTAACTGTAGCCGTTCAATAGCTTTGCCTTTTTCGTTTTTGGCAAATGAAATGAAAAGCAGGAAAGTGTCCCGGTAAGACGATATTGTGTTTGGACTTACACCACACTCGATTGGAAGGTATTTCGTAAAGAAGTTAGTCAGGTAGTATGCGAAATCTGTCGGTTTCACGGCTGTTTCACCTCCGGAAAAACAAATGCACATATTTTGTTAACATCATTTATGAGCTTTGGGTACATATCCGCTGTCAACCTGACATATCCATCTGTAGCTGCAAGAGATTTGTGGCCAAGGTATTTCGATAGAAGTGGAAGGCAGTAGTACAAATCCAATCCCTGTTCAGCCATGTTTGCCAGTGAATGGACACTGAACGAATGCCTGAGATCATGTACCCGTGGGCCGTGTCCCTTGCCAGAGTGTGATATCTTTGCACAATACAGAATTTTTCGAAACCTTCTGTAGATAGTATCGGATGAACATCTTTCACCATTTCGTTTTACAAAGAAGTAGTCCTGCCCATATGCATTAATGCGACAATAGTTACAGTACTGTGACAAAACACTCTTTAGTGATTCTGAAAGAGGTAGCTTGCGTTCTTCTCCGTTTTTTGTTTCATGAATAATTATGAAACCATCAACCAGGTTGACATCTTCACGCTTCAGAGAAAGAGCTTCGCTTACACGCAGACCACATCCGTATAACAGCCTGAACAGAGCAGGACATATGTGATGAAGCGACTGGTAGCTAGGGTTATACTCCATATTGTCACATGCCTCGAAGAAACGCATGAGTTCATCGTCCGTAAAAATATATGGTTTGAATGATGTGGTATATCGTTTTGGCAGCATTGGAACGTAAGAGGGGTAACCGATTCCGTTCAGATAGATAGATAAGTTCCTGATGGTATCTATCCTTTTGTACCGGTTAACATCTGTTTCATTCGGACGGAGTTGACTCCATTGCCTTAATATTTCTTCACTGAGCCCAAGCGACTCATAGGACTGATCAAAAAGAAACCTGTCGAGACTGCTAAAAGTATACATATCACTGTATTTGTATCCGAGACTGCGTTTGAAATCCACATACGACTTAATGAAAGGGGCAAGGCTACTCTTTAATTCATTCATTGCAGAAGCCCCCTTTCCGGTAGTAGTTGGTGTTGACAGGGGGGACTTGGAGGGTACACTGGCGTAGAGATTCCATATCGATTCTTAAATATGTCTTTGTTGACTCTGTATTGGAATGACCAAGTACCTCTGATATCACGGGGAGTGGCGTTTTTTTCTCAAGCAGGAATCCCGCCAGACTATGACGCAACGCATGGGGACCATGTTTTTTATCATTAATATTTTCTATTCCTGCAAGCCGCATGTAGAAGCAAACAATACTGTGAAGTGTTGGTTCCTGAAGCCTGTGATAACCATGGTTGGCATGAAGAAATACATATGGCAAGTCCGAAATCGCCCGTCCGAATTTCAGATAATCAATGATAGCATTCCCAATTTCAGTGAGTAATGGCAGTTCGATTCGCTTTTTTGTTTTTTCCTGAATCAGAACTATCAAATTTTGGGACCATAGCAAGTTTTCAAATGTCAAACCACAGATATCTGAAGCACGAAGGCCAAGCCTAGAGGCAAGAAGCATCATGGCGTAATCACGCTTTCCCTTTGGGCTTCCTCTGTCAACTGCATTCAGCATGCGTTCGACTTCATCCTTCGTATAGGTAGTTGGAAGCTTTGCTTCTTTTCTATAGCTGTCCCTTGGAACCAGATAGGACCAGTCTGTTTCGAGGATCCTTTCGCTATGAAGAAATCGCAAAAGTCCTCTTAAGGCACAAAGGGTGCAATGAACGGTGGCCTTTGTGGAATAGCTGAGACTTTTTATGAAGCCAAGGATATCTTGCTGCGTCATTTCAATAAATGTGCTGCGATTGACGGAATCAAGATATTTTTGAAAACGTCCAAGATAAGTCCCTATGCTTTGCAATGTATCAGATGAAATTCCTATAGATTTTCGGTAATCCAGGTATGATTGAATGTCGCATCCTATTAGTCCATGAAGCAATTCCTGTTTTTGTTTGATCCTGTATGAAATCATTCCGGTCAATTGATATTCTATCAGAATATTGGCACATCGGATTGCCTCCTTATCACAAATATTTAGATTTCTATATTCACCATGCCCTATAATGTGTTTGATAAATATGTCACACTCATCGCTGGTAAACCTGGATAACGCTTGCATATCCATAAAATTCTTTATTCTTATGATATGGTGGCGATATCTTTGAATATGAACCGGATGAAAACTTAGCTGTTTAAGAAAGGAAATCAGTTCGTCCGCCATGGTGTCAAACGATTTTTCTGTTAATATTGAATTCATTTTTTAGATCCCTCCCATAGTTTTTTTGGCTTTGAGCCTATTTTAACTATCGGAGGATGAAAATGTTAAGTGTATCACTGCTATTTGTTATCTTACAAGGGCTCTGAGACCTAACTTTACATTTTCATATACTTTACATTCCCGGTCGCTTCAGGCGAATACGGCTTCGCGTAAAGCAGCCTGATGCCGAGCTTTGAGCAGGTCCTCGCCATCCATTTGGTCCGGTATTGTTTCCCATTGTCAAAGTACACGGAATCTGGAATCCCATACTTCATGATTGATTTCCGGAAGCAATCCTCAACTATCACCTGATCCAAAGTGGGGTAGAACTCACCGTGAAGTACAAAGCGTGTTGCGTCGTCAATAAAAGTAACAAGATATACCTGCTTCTTTGTTCCACCCAAGCCAATCGGCAAATACGGGCCATATTTGATATCACTATGCCAAAGCATATTGCGGCTCTTTTGCTGAAACCGTCTGGCCGCAACGCCCGATTGGGAATACATCCTCATATGCCTCGTGCTGTAGCCGCGCTCAGATAACTTTTCCTGAAGCGTGCTCCGCTTTATCTGTCCAGGGCCGACCCTTCCTTCCCACTCGAGAATCTGGATGATTTGAGCAACACTTCTGCCCGGTATTTCACGGCGAAGCAGAATGGCCTGATCCAGTATATTCTGAGGTATTGCATCCTCCGTCCTTCGTTGTCCTCTGCCCCTGGGTTTCAATCCTGCAAACCCATCCTTCGAATACTTTGCTATGTACCTTCTCAAGGTGCGCTCGGACAAACCAGTCTGTTCACATATTCCCGCCCGTAGCTCTCTAGCCTTTGCCGGATCCAACCCCTCCGCCAGTAATGGTGACAGTAGTTGAACCCTCTGTACTGCCAGTTCTTCCGCTTTCTTTTGATCCCTCATGTTGATCTCCTCCTCTTTTTCAGGTTTTCAACATGAGTCTACACTCTGTCCTTTAGGACAAAAATGCAGAACGGGTATGTATCCAATTATTTGTATTGGCTACCGGGCGGACAATCCTTGCCAGCCAACCTGATGCATCCCCCACAAAATCTATGACCCGTTGGAATCTGGACTTGGAAGAATGGGTTATCTTCTTCGCAGTTTTCCTGCCAAGCCTTACGGCGATGGATTCAAGACAGCCCAAGAAGTGATCCGTATATCCTCTAAACCAGTTCCGCCACCGTCGGATCGTCGAATCATCTGCTGCCACACAAAGGGTTCCCTTGGGGGTGAGCACGGATTCGATGCTTTCACTGCAATGCCGCTTGTAGGGTACCAGGATATCAGGCAGTTCATGGTGAATGCTCCTGCACACCTTGCAGCGAAGCCTCCGTATTCTGAGAACAATTTTGTTTCCTTCGCTGTCAATATATTTTCTCTTCCTGCTGCCAATCACGGATAACTGCCCGCCACAACATGGGCAAGATACCTGCTCCAGATTCCTAACGAAAAATGCCAGAATTACTCTTTTCAATCAGTTCATAATTTGATACAATAACCATACCGTGGATGGCGCTTCTGGTACCCTTGCAACGAACAAAGGTACATCAAAACAGAAGCGTTTTCCTTTCTCTATGATATGGACATTATATCCATCAATCCCTGGACAGGCAATACTGTCAGCTTACTGACATTTTGCGGCGGCGCAAACAACAATAGAACAATTTATATATATAATATTCGAGAGTGTAAATAATTTTATGTAAACATCCAAGGTGATATAAAATAATAACAAACTGGAGGTTTTTCTATTGGCTAGAAAAAAATTACCCAACGAACTGCTATTATCAAGAGGCTTTCGCGGCATAAAAGCTATTTGCATCTAGGCCTTAAATCTAAATTCAAATATTGATGTAAATATGAGCGAATGATAGAGTAAAAATAGCTGGGATACCAAAATCAAGCATCCCAGCCACTAGTAAATATATTATCCTTGAGTTTACACAAAATTTTTGACACTACCATAGAAGAGGGGATAACCCTCCACCACTCTTCCCTCATGGCGGTAGACAGCCGAAAGGCTTACTGGCATATATCTGTGTATATTCAGATGTAATATTGAATATATGCCTTCTTCCATGATTCAGGGTGCTAAATTGGGTTTCCATTGCTCGGTGATCAAATCGTCACGGTCGGTATATTGTGCAATAAACCAAGCAATTTCAAAGGCAGAGTCTTCATCGCTTTTTTTTGAGGTGTTGAAATCGTAACCGCCGCAATAAGTAGCGACCCAATTTGTTTTCTCTTTAGGCGCTATAGTGTTATCAAAATATTCCATCCCATACTCATCCATGGCTTCTTTTATAGTGTTGTTGCTCTCGAAATATACTATCTCCTTGTCTGTTACGATATCTACTATGAGTTTATTAGTATTTTCTTTGTGGGCTATGTCCGTAATAATAGCCTTGACCTGTTCTCTGAACTCATCTGTCGAATAATCGAACTTGTCAGTATATACCCAATATTGGGTAAGCCCTATGCCTGTACTATGTGAATCTGCTACCTCGTACGGCCTTCCATCGTACTTATATGCTTTCGATTCCTCAACAGAATTCGAGCTGCTATCTTCACTAGGTTGTTCACTATTGGCCACTTCCTTGGCTGTGTCTGTTTTTTCAGAGACCTCCGCGGATTCTTTATTAGAGAATGTGTGATATGTTATTACTATTTTTGCATCTTTAGGGAACTTGCTATTTGAACTAAAATCGGTGTCTCCGTTAACTGATACCCTTTCAACTTCCCCGTCTTTAGTCAGCCAACCGATAACTAAATCATCAATGGCCTCTACCTCAACATTAATAAAACCAGCTGTTTGTAGTTCGGTCAATACATCCCGGTAGTCTTTGCCTTCAAATGTACTTGAAGAGCTAGGTATACGTATCTCACCATCTCCGGCCGGAGCCGATTCAAACATTGCCATAATGCCTATAAAGGCAAACATCAGAACTAAAAATATGCCCAAACCTGCCATAACTCTGTTGTTCTTTTTCTCCAAATGCAAGAAAGGTATACGTTTGATAAACGGATCCCAGAGTTTATCAAGAAACCCTTTGGCAGCACCGCAGTGAGTGCATCTATCGCCGTTCCACTGATGAGGAAGGCTCTCGTTTTTTTCACACACAGAACATTTTTTCTCGCACTTGCCTGCAACAGGCCGAAAATTGTGCCCCTCGTCTCGCGTTTCACCACAGCGGGTGCATTTGCAGCCAAGCCAACGGTGACCACCAATTTTACAAGCAGCCTTAGAGGCTAGCGATGCAACGGCATCCTTCACTGTAGATGTCGCCGCAACGTCATAACCACACTTCGGACAAACCCGGTCACTCGTTTGATTGCCACATTTGGGGCAAAAACTGGGCTTTTCGTTTATGTTAAGCCCGCAATCTGGGCAAAAAGCACCATTGTGTATAATGCCACAGTTGTTGCACTTCGTTTCGAAGTCTACGGCACCACATGATGGACAAGATGTTTCCGCTACCGAATAAGTAGTATTGCAATAGGTGCAGAGTTTCATAAAATTCATCCTCCTGTTTTTTCTTGCTAGTGTGGTGGAACTGTCCCTTCAAATTTAAAGTGGTATCAAATAAACTTATAAAGCCTGTCTTTTAACAAAATCGATTTTAGCAAAATAGTTTCCAATGTTAACTAAATTATATCAAAATAAACATAGCATAACCATATTTTTCTAAAAAAAATGACGTTTTTGTAGGAATCATGTTTTGAAATTGACCAGTATGGAATATTGAAAATTCTTTTTTACATAGTCAAGACCTACTTTTTCAACTAAATCGACTAGTTCCTTATTACCCCCATGGCCACTTTTAATATAGTTTCTCCAGCGTTGCAGTAGCATACCGTTTTCACCATATGCAGACCCTACATATTGTTTGCCGTTATTTAAGTCAGTAATCAGGTATACTGCCTTCTGGTTTTCAAGGGCGGAAATCCAATCACTCTTGTTCCTTTTAACAATTGATTCGAGTTGACTAAATGATAACCGTACTTTATCATATCTGGGGAAATCCTCACCATCAAATATTGACGGGAGAATTTGCAATACTTTTAATTTATCGAATATACTTTTAGCATATACATATTGGGTTTGATACGATTTATTATATTTTATTACAATGCGTCCGAAAAAAGGCTTAAATTATTCTATTTCAACACCATCATAATTAATCCCATCAGTTATTCCATGTTCTTTTGTAATTTGCTTAATAGAAGTAAGCAGCCAAGTGTCTCTTGATAGTTGTAAAAGGCAGATTGCATCCTAAGCCGTTCTACTAAGGATATGTTTGAGTTGGTTGAGCAAATATGTGCAAGATAAGGCAATGCTGAGGATCAACCTCATTTACGCAACATCATTTCATGCCAATATTATAAACCATGGAGGAATTAGTAAAAAAATGTAGAATTTATACCAAAAGAGAAAATTATGTGAGGTTGTTATGCAGTTTCATGAGACAGTAAAAAGCATATAAGAAATTAAAAGCAAGTGTTTACTTTGATATGACACAATTAAGCTTGAGAAACAAAGTTGTTGAGTTTGAGTGCTCTGATGATAATCATGATTCGATTGATGAGAAACTAGAGAATATTGATTTTATGTTGGAAACACCAGATGATAGTATATGGGAATATTTGAGATAATTAGGCTTGCCGAAATTACATAAAATGATAAATGATATGAGGTAAGAGGTGATGAAAAAACTATTGGGTTACGATTTTGAGTATGTCCAGGATATCAAGCCTGTGGTGGATAGATATGGCAGGATTTTGGAGTATTCACCACAAGGACAATACGACAAAAGGGATTCATTTGCGCTTAATAGACACGGCTCAGGAACATTTTGCAGATTTTCAATAAATCCTAAGTGGTCGGGGGTATCAGGTGTATATACGTTTTTTATCGATGACAAACTTGTTTATATCGGCCAGGCATCTGATTTTGCAAAGAGATTTAATATGGGCTATGGCAATATATCACCAAAAAACTGTTATGTTGGTGGACAGTCAACGAACTGTAAGATTAATAAGCTGGTACTTAACTCTGTAAAAGCAGGTCAAAGAGTGTCTGTTTATTTTCATATAACTAATGGGTATAATCAAGTTGAAAGTGAGCTTATAAAACACTACAAACCTCAGTACAATACTTCGATTCCAGAATCAGCAAGTGATTATGTTAAAACTACTAGGAGTCACACAGTCTCTCCAATGATGACTGGTAATATTATGCATCAAAATAATTCAAAGAACCCTTCAATAACTGAAGTAAGAAAATTCATACAGAAAGAAATTGACACTGCGAAAACACAAGGTAAAAAGGAGCTTGTGGTACGATCGGGAGATATTCATAAGAGAATGAATATGGACAATGCTTTCCCGACAGTGTGCTCAGCGATGAGAACGCTAGATGTGGAATATAAGTATGAAATAATTGAAGAACCGCCGAAAGGTAATGGGTCAAGATTGGTCTTTAGGTATATTCTTTGAAAGTGGATGATTGTTTCTTGCTTTGATTTTCCTTGAATGGAAATTAATTTGTAGAATTGTAGGTACTAGGAATACCGGGGCAAATGGAGGTTATATAGGAATGCTGGAAAGATATCTGACAAAATCTCTCTTTAAAATGGCCATGGATTGTCCTACAAAACTCTATTATTCAAATAAGACCGAATATGCAGATCATAACCTTGAGGATCAATTTCTTCTTTCACTTGCCGAAGGTGGGTTCCAGGTCGGAGAACTGGCTAAATGCTATATTCCCGGTGGTTATCAAATAGATACATTAAATTATGAGAATTCATTGCTCCAAACTGATGAATTAATAAAAAGAGATCAAGTTATAATATATGAGGCTGCTTTCCGCTATAAGAATTTATTCGTTCGTGCTGATATATTAATTAAGAATAAGTCGCATATAGAGCTGATTGAAGTTAAAGCAAAGTCTTTTTCCAGGAATTCTGACAGCTTCATTAATGAAAGAGATGGAAGTATTAGGGCGATGTGGAAACCTTATCTTTATGATTTGGCTTTCCAGAAATACGTTATAAGCAATGCCCTGCCAGGGCATTCCATTTCAGCGAACCTCATGCTTGCTGACAAAAACACGGTATGCCCAACAGATGGACTTAATCAGAAGTTTAAGATAGTCAGGGATCATGACGGCAGAAAAAAGATAAAGGTTGATCCAACGCTTTCGAATTCGGATGTTTCCAACAGGATCCTGTCCGTTATCAATACAGATGAATGCTGCTATATTATTGACAATATGCTCTATAAAGTTGATAACAATATGTACAGCTTTGCTGAAATGATAAACATATATGCAGATGCTTATAAATGGGATGTAAAAATTCGTCCGGTTATATCATCAAAATGTAAAACATGTGAGTTCTGTACGAATGAGAAGGAAAAGCAGCAAGGACTGAAGATCGGTTTTGAAGAATGCTGGAAGGCTTCGCTAGGGTGGTCGGACAGCGATTTTAACGAACCTAACGTCATGGATATCTGGAATTTTCGTAATAAAGATATCTTTATAAATAGCGGCAGGATAAAACTTGATACTATTACCATTCATGACATCTCTCCCTGCCGCGATGACAGACCCGGCATTTCCGTCAGTCAGCGTCAATGGCTGCAGGTTGAGAAGGCACAAAACAATGATCTGAGAGAATGGATCGATCATGAGAACTTGTCCAGGGAAATGAGCCAATGGGTTTATCCTCTCCATTTTATCGATTTTGAGACAACTATGACTGCCATTCCTTTTAACAGGGGAAGACGTCCTTATGAGGGAATAGCCTTTCAGTTTTCCCATCACGTGGTCTACAAGGACGGAACAATTGAGCATTACGGGCAATACTTGAACACCCAGCCTGGAGTCTTCCCCAATTATGAATTTGTCAGGGAGCTTTACAGGGAGCTTAAGCAGGATGAAGGCAGCATTTTTCGGTATGCGGCCCATGAGAATACATTTCTATGCCTGATTTATCGCCAGTTAATGGAGGACAGGCAGGATATCCCCGATAGGGTCGAACTGTGTGATTTCATCAAAACAATAACACAATCTATTACTGGTTATGATAAATGGGTGGGAAAACGGAACATGATCGATATGTGTGAGCTTGTTAAAAGATATTATTATAATCCGGCGACGAAGGGCTCGAATTCAATCAAGCAGGTTTTGCCTGCAATTATCAACAGCTCGGCCTTTTTACAGAATAAATATTCAAGACCCATTTATGGTGCGAATGGCGGAATAAAGAGCCTGAATTATAAGGACTGGAAATGGATCGAGTATGAGGGCGGAAAGGTCAAGGACCCATATAAGCTTTTACCCAGGATGTTTTTGGATGTTTCTGATAAAGACTTTGAGTTGCTTAGTGAAAGCGACGAATTGCGTGATGGTGGCGCGGCGCTGACAGCTTATGCAAGGATGCAGTTTGAAGAGATGTCGGATTACGAACGTGCAGAAATCAGCAATGCGCTGTTGAAATATTGTGAACTTGATACTTTAGCAATGGTAATGATTTATGAGGGTTGGAGAAATATGTGCGGTGCGTAATTACCAATTAGGCAGTCTCGGTTCACTGTTTGGCTGATGTTGGATTCTGGATTTAAAAGGGTCATCAACCAGTTCGATGAGCGCTATAATATTGGTAGCTGATATTTCTGCAAGGGAGAACAGCGCAAGCAACTGGAGCATTCCGCAATAAATCTGAACAATAAAAAAAGGTTTGATAAGTTGAGGGGAGTCATATGAAGTATGCAAGCATTCTTAGAAGGGGTGTAGCAATAGCACTAGATTTTCTATTCCTCTGTATGATCTTTTTCCCGGTTACATACCTGGTGAAGGGGGTCTGGTTAATGCAGCCCCAGGATCATCTGTGGATCATATTTGATCCCATCTGCGGGGTGTTTTTAGTAGTTATCTTTTTGTACTTTATGTTGCTGGAAGGCATCCTTGGCTATACATTGGGAAAGCTTATCGTAGGCATCAGAGTATATGATCTGGACGGCGGCAAAATAACGTTAAAGAAGTCTTTTATTAGAAACATCGCAAGAATGATCGATGGCATACTTATTAATTTGGTAGGTGTCGTTTTCATGCACAAATCGCCTATAAATCAGCGATTTGGAGATAAAATTGCTAAGACGATCGTATGTCTCGTAAAATAGAAGGCCAAGGTAAAAGGTGTACTGCAAGTGGGAACAAAATAATATAGCGTTCGTCAATCTCCATAACGGGCGGCAAAAATGAGATTTTCATCTATTTTTGGAGGTGCTTGTTATGAGAAGGTTCATATTGGCGGTACTGCTTTTATCAACTATCATGTTTGCAGGCTGTACTGAAAAAGATAAGGATGTACTTATAGGGCCTGATCTTATACTGGGGGAGACGGTCATTTACGGCGATACAATTATTAATGAAGAAGATGGAGATGTGCCGCAGCCGCCATCTATCTTATTAATATCAGGCGATCAGGTAAGGATCCTTTGCGGCCGGGATAAGAATCCTTCTCAGCCTTGTATCTCGCCGAACAGGAAAAAGCTGGCCTACATTTCGCCCTTTGAATTTGAAACGATTGGTGAAGTACATATATATGATGCATCTAATAGACTTGATGAAAATGCTGTAACATCAACTGACATCCCCGATGAATATTCGCCCAAAAAGTTATTCTGGCTTGATGACAGGTACCTGCTGGCTATAGTGGGTTATGCATATGGGACAGTCAGCCGTGGCGGAGATTTATATGTTTATGACACAATCGATAAAAGGCTTTCCTTTCTTATAAGTGAAAATGATGATAAAAGACAGATAACAGATATCACAGCAGACAATGAGGATATTACGCTTGATATCACTGTATATGATGACGATATGTCAGATTATTCAACAGAGAAGAGAATAATGACATATCAGGACATTATGGATCGAATAAAATAATGCAGGATTTTATGAAGTTGGCTATACATAAACAAGTGTAGACCTGCTCCACGGGTAATTTGCCATAGAATCATCTCTTAGATATATCTTTTACATTCAGCAGTCTCAAGAGTAAGGTTAACATTAGTGATATAGGGTTCGCCATCAATATAATCCCAAACTTTAATGCTCACCGGATCAATCTCTATCAGACAGGATTTGTTCCTGCCGGAATAACGTCTGTAAGAATCGGGATGGACTTTCTGATACTGTTTCATGATTTCAGCATTTTCATCAGAGGTAGTAGAGCCCAGAATTCTTGCTTTACCCTTAACCGAATAATTCGCGCAGCAAAGAGCAATGTTTGGGTTTTCAGTGATATGCTTTGTTTTTTCAAAATCATAACCCGTCTGAAAGTAGATTTTGCTTCCTCGATTTATAACGGATACACTGCTCGCAGTGATTTCATTATGTGATCCTGACGCAATGATCCAGACAGGGTGATTAGTCAAAAACTCTTCGAATTTTTTTGTTTCCAGTTCAAAATTGTTCATGATATAGGCCCCTCCTGATTTATATTCCATTAATATAAGAAAAGGGTAACATAGAATAAGCGACAACTGTATGTCATGGATATTTTTATGTTAAAATAATGGTAATAGTGTGGAATGCATTGGATATTAAGCTTATGGAGGGAACCATGAAGCTGGAGCGTTTGGTAGGAATACTCATGATCTTGCTGCATGAGAGACATATTACTGGAAAGGTATTGGCGAGCCGGTTTAATGTATCGGTCAAGACGATCCAAAGAGACATTGATATTCTTAGTGTTGCCGGGATACCTGTTTTATCTGCAATAGGGCCCGGCGGTGGCTATAGCTTAATGGATAACTATACGCTGGACAAGACTTTTCTTAAAAAGGATGAAATGAAACTGCTGATAGATTTGCTCGGCGGCCTGGAGAAGCTATTTGGCCAAATCGGCTTTAATGACATAAAGGATAGAATGAATGTTATCAGTAAAAATGATCCTGTTGGCGCTGATATACAAAGCATTCGTATTGATTTTATGCCATGGCTGCCACAGTATGGTATACAGGAAAGACTATCTATATTATTGGATGCAATTACTAATCACAGGCTGATCGAAATAGAATATCTGGACCAGAAGGGCAATAGCACCTGCCGATGTCTGGAACCTTATCAGCTGGTAATGAAGGGTTACGCATGGTACCTGTACGGATATTGCATGGGGAGAAATGGCTTCAGGTATTTTAAAGTAATAAGGATAAAGCAGTTGAGAGTGCTGGAGGAAGTTTTTACGCCAAGAGCTGTAATAATAGAAGAACCGTTTGCTGATTTGCAGGATAAATTAATCGCCTTAAAGCTAAAATTCACTCTGAATGCGGCAGGGCGGCTCGAAGATTACTTCCCTGATACAGATATCAGCTACAATGAGGGCCATATACTTGTGCAGACCCATTATCCTGATGATGCCTGGCTGTATCAACTATTATTCAGCTTCGGTAAGGATGTTGAGGTTCTGGAACCGCTACATGTACGGGAAAAAATGCAGGCCGAAGCGAAGGCGCTGCTTCACCAATACACATCCTTAACATGAGATACAGGCGACTTGTCAGTAATATTATCTCCTTCTAAGAACAGGGTTTCTAGTTTCTTCAGTTTTTTCAGGCTGCTTATATCACTGATTGGGTTTTGTTCCATACCAAGTGTTTTCAGGTTTGTCAGTTCACCAAGGGCTGTGATATCAGAGATATTGTTGTTTCCCAGGTACAGATCTTCCAGGTTCGTCAGTCCATTCAGACTGCTTATATCTGTAATTTTGTTGCCCCACAGATTGAGCAGGGTCAACTTTTTCATGCCGCCAATGGCGCTTATATCACTGACATCGCTTGTGGCTATCTCCAATTTCTCCAACTCTGTCAGACCGCTTAGGTAGGAGATATCGCTGACCTCATTTTCGATAATATACAGTTCCTTTAGATTCGTTGATTCTCGGAGGCTGCTGATATCAGTGATCGGGTTGACGCTCAGGTTCAGCTCCTTCAGGCTTGTCAGACCGCTTAAAACGCTGATATCACTGACCTGATTGCTGCTCAGGTCAAGAGCTTCCAAACCGGATAATGATTTAAAGCTGCTGATATCGGCAATTTTGTTTGCTGAGCAATCCAAATACTTTAAATTCATGAAATGCACGATATCTTCTATGCTTTCAATATCTCGCCCTCTTATATTCAGTTGGGTGATACCATACACATCACTTTTCTTGATGCTGTTATGCGGTTTTTTAAGGATATTCCGCACAGCCCGTTCGAAATTTTCATCCTTCCAGACAATATTTCCATCGAGAGCAGGATCCAGTACCGGCCTTGACAGCCCTGCTTTTTCGACGAAGTTCGCGATAGCAGTGTCTTTGTCTGCATCACCTCTGATATATGCATCTGTTTCATTTAGAAAATGGACCAGGGGAACTTCGCCGTAATAATATTCATTATGCCTTCCATCAGGCGTCTGCAGGATGTCATATACGATCGGGTTGATATTCTGGCCTCCCAAAATATCGCGGCTGCTGTCAACACTTTTCAGAACTGTTCCGGAGACAACAGATGATTTCCCGATATCCTCAAAAGTACCGCTGGCCAGCTTGTATTGAAGTCCGGTCTCGGAGCAGTCAAGGGTGATCCATTCGATCAGGGGGCCTAACAGATCCTTGTTCGGCGAGTTCTTGTTGACCAGGATCCCCGTACTGTAATTCGAAATGGTTTTAAAAGGCGGTGTGCATACAGCCCAGTCGCCGTCGTCAGAAAAATAAAGTCTGCTGTCATAATAGTCGGTCAGCATGAAATAACCGAATGCTTTACTGCCATTGCCCTCCGGTTCTATAAACCAATCCTCTTCTACCGGACCGGTTTTCATTATGAAGCCATTGCTCAAAAGTGTTTTTGAGAGCTCCATGTATTCATCCCACTTTGGAGTCACAGAACCATTTATATATACTTCCGGGTCTGTATCAGGGATGCCTGTGTCGATCAAACCCGGTATGTTGACATTCCCCTGCGTGATATAGTATCCATGCTTTTTAAGGGCTCGGGCAGCCTCGATGAATTTATCCCACTTTCTTGTTCCTCCGCCAATCATTTCGGCTATTTTGTCCGGATCATCCGTTTCCCAAACCTCCCTGGCAACAGAGCGGCGATACACAAATACCTGTACATCACCTAAATAGGGAAGTGCAATGATTTTGCCGTCGGCATTCTTTCCGTCCTCGATGGCATACTGTGGGATATCCGCCTTTTTCAAAGCGGCGTCTATATCGATGCCAAGCTCTTCATATGGGCATGCATAGCCTGAATACTCTCCCTTGACATAATACTGGGTATATACTGCGGGAACACAGTATAAGTCCACAGCAGCGCCGTCGCGGAGCTTGTCATTCGTTATTCGGACAAGTTCCTCGGTGCTGTAGACCAGTTCATCTGATACATAGTTGATCTTATAAGGAAAATTCCAATGCTCACTGGCATATTTTTCGACGATTTCATCAAGCAATCGATCCACCGAGCAGATGTTGATAATGACTTTTTCTGTCGGATTTTGTTTTTCGTCTGCAGGCGAAGGGGTTTCAGGCGTGGTTTCGGCAGCAGGCGTGGTTTCATCAACAGATACGGTGCTGCTAACAGGATTCGCGTCCTTGTATTCATTTGAACTGACCTTGTCATAATATACTACTAACCCAGTAATAGCAGCGGCAAGGATACAGAGGGCACATAGGATCTTTAATTTTTCTGAAGATAGTATTACCACGGTTTCACCTGCTTATCTTGTAGTTGATTCATTTGCATCAACTTCTATTTTACCAGATTTTGTTTTGTTGTGCCAGACAGCTTACCGCTGTGGTTGTGTAAAACTGAGTTACTGTATTTTGTTAATCGTGATATTATGTAATAAAAGTCAATGGCAACTAAAAAAAAGGTATAATATAGTAAAGTATAAGATATTAACATTTACGGAGGTAAATTATGAAGAGTGTAATTGTTACAGATAAAGCCCCCGCGGCTATCGGCCCATATTCGCAGGCGATCGCGGTGAATGGGATGTTATATACATCGGGGCAGCTGCCGGTGGACCCGGCCACAGGAACAATGCCGGGCAGCATTGAGGAGCAGACTGAGCAGTCATTGAAAAATGTTCTGGCCATTCTTGGGGAAGCGGGCCTTGGCGCAAAGAATATAGTTAAAACCACGGTTTTTATTAAGAACATGCAGGAGTTCAGCAAAATGAACGCGGTTTACGAAAAGTTCTTCCAGGATGGTTATCCTGCCAGGTCCTGTGTGGAGGTTGCCAGACTGCCAAAGGATGCTTTGGTTGAAATTGAGGCTGTAGCAGTGGTGGACGCAAACTAGAAGTAGTTCGCTTGATGTCTAATTCGACACTCCAGCCTGCAAATACTTGCAAGTATTGTCGGGATTCATTTCTTGACCCGTATTATACTCAACATGAGAGGAGAAACATATGGATACGCTGGAAAATATGAGAATGGCGATGGATTATATTGAAAGCAATCTTGACGGCGATATTGAATATGAGAAGATCGCACAAGTCGCGTTATGCTCTCAATATCACTTTCAGCGCATGTTTGGTTTTCTTATCGGTGTACCGCTGTCCGAGTATATAAGGCGGCGACGTTTGACCCTTGCCGCTTTTGACCTGCAGAATGGCAACGAAAAGATAATCGATATTGCTTTGAAGTATGGTTACAATTCGCCTGATTCGTTTACCCGTGCATTTATAGCGATGCATGGGATCACGCCGTCAAAAGCAAGGGAAAAAGGTATATCCCTGAAGGCGTATCCTCGTGTAACATTCTCCTTATCTCTGAAAGGAGTTGTTGAGATGAATTACAGGATCGAGAAGAAGGATTTATTTGCGGTGGTAGGAGTAAAGCAGAGGTTTTCTCATGTAGAGGGCCTGGGTGAGAACGTAGGGAAAATGTGGCGGGAGACGCCGCCGGAGACCATCGGGCAGATCGCCGGGCTTGGGAATGGGCTGGTGGGCGTATATGCCGGTATGTATGAAGACAACACCACCGACTACTATATAGCCGCCATAACTGAAAGGGATTGTCCTGAAGGGTTGAGCAGGCTTGAGATACAGCCTCGCACATGGGCAATATTTGAAATAACCGGCCCTCTGCCCAATGCGATGGCAGATGTATGGGGGAGAATCTTTTCCGAATGGTTTCCGACATCCGGTTATGAGCACGCAGAAGCACCGGAATTGGAGTGGTACTCAAACGGTGATATGAGCTCGCCTGAATACAAGAGCGAAATATGGATCCCGGTCATTAAGAAATAATGCAGATATGGTCGAGCGTATGTCATAAATGATGTTACGGAAGGAATTTGCTATGAGCAGAAAAATGATACACCATGTATGTATACAAACCTCAAAATATGAAGAATCACTTCGTTTTTACACAGAAATTCTGGGATTCAGATTGGTTAAAGAAACAGCGAATTTCCATGGACGTCATTATAATACATGGCTGAGCCTTGGGACGTTTATGATAGAACTGCAAACAGGTAAAGCGGGTGAAGCTTTGGGCCGCTGGGATCCGATGAATGAAGGCATAACCCATCTGTGCTTTATAGTAGATAACGTTCATGATGAATATAAGAGAATAACGGCATTGGGTTACCACAGCTTCAAAGTTAGGAATGGAGAAGAAATATATAAGGTAGAGGATGGGTATTTATTTAAGATCATTGCGCCGGAAGGCACTGAGATCGAAATGAGAGATACTCAAATACAAGCTCCATGAGAAGCGTATGGTTACAAAGGAATGCTGATGTCGCATTCCTCATTTTTTTTTCGAAATGTGGATGATCCTATTTTGTTTCGATAGTCGTAATAAAGTATCCGAGCTGGTTTGCAAAGGGTGTATCGCTGTCGTTGTGCAGAACAACAAGCGCTGAATTGAGATCAGTATCCCACTGGCCATCACGGGTCCCGATGACGAAACCTGTTGAATCATCATATGTATAGCTATTGCCGAGCATTGTGTAAATGGCATCTGACAGCGAAAACTGTCTGTTGGAGCTTATGATATCAATGTTTATTTTCTTGAAGTCCTTTGCTTTATCAGGAAGCGCGCTTCTATCAATCTTAAGAATTGCCATCCCATCTTTTATTTCAATAGTGAGACCTTTAGTCAGATGCGGCATGTTCAGCTGAGTTTCCCAGGACCCGGCTGAAGAGGACTGGGGCAACATCAGCTCCTCCGGAGAATAGTTCGTGAGCGTTTTACCAAAATATTTCCATTTTCCGTCAACCTTTATCATTATTTCACAGCTGGGATAATCAGCTGTTTCGACAGTTATCTCGCCGTCTTCCTTTCCGGTTCTATTTACATGACTTGTTTTCCTTCCTGCTCCTTTTACTATTACACAGACAGCTTCCGATCTGTCATTTTTCCAGACTGATATGATCCTGTCGGGGATGTATTCGAATGAAAACCTATACAAAGGATCATCCGAATATATCGATGATAACTCTCTCATATGCGGAGATTTAGCATGCACCAGCTCTAATAGCGCGTCGGTGCCTCCATTAAAGCCTGTGTTCATATATTTCTCATAGACCTGTCGGAGAATGCGGATGACCTCGGTATCCTGTGAAGGATCTCCGGTCGTGTTGGTAAAGTATTCTGCTGCAGGTTTTGCTTCATTTACCCAGTCGATGTCGCTGACAGTAGTGCTGAACTGCCTCGGCGAACGGTACAGGATCTGAACGTTCGGACCGAAATGATCCTCTGCATATATGTCAACATGATCGCTGACAGGATCAGCGTTTTTATCGCTGTTTTCTTCTTCAGTCGAATTTCTCAGACCGATAGATTCAGCAGTATTTGGGTCTAGTGCACCCGAGGCCACAAGCTTCTCTGCCAATGTCAGCTCGCCGCTTCCTTTAACCGGCATGTTAAGTGCATCGTAGCTTATTTTTGCCACATGATCCCGCAAAAAGATATCAGAACGGAATTCCTTCACTGCGGATTCCTGCAAGAGGGCATTTTCCTGGGCGAAATCGAGTGCCTTGTTCCATTTGAAGTCGCCCTGTGCATCATTGTAACCCAATGATCTGAGTATGAATGTAAAATATGCATCCGCCCCTATGGTGTCATTGGATCCGAAAGTGGATGCGCTTGTCCCGTTGGTAAGCTTTTGATTGTATAGATAACCAACAATATCACTTGCCCATCCCGGCACATCCTTGAACGGATGAGTGTACTTCGATTCGGTGGCCTTCGCCTCTGCGCCGAGCAGTCTGGCGAACATGACTGCCGCCTCCAGCCTTGTGAGCTCTCTGTCCAACTCGAATCCGGAGCCGGTGCCTTTGAACACTCCCAGTTCCTTCAGCTTGGCCGCATAATCCTCATACTTGATATTGTATGTATTGTATGTATTGTTTGTATTGTTTGTAGCAGCAAAGACTGGCGTCTGAACAGCCAGCAGCATTATAACAATAGCGATAACCGATACTCTGATTCGATTGAACATATAATCACATCCATAATAGTTATGTTTATATAGATATATTACTATAATTGGCATATAGTTGCAATTTGTTTGTTTCGCCAGTTTGTTTTTTCCAAGGGCGCAGGAGCACGGGATGGCGCAGGAGCACAGGACGGCGTTGGAGTGCAGGATGGCGCAGGAGTATGGGATGGCGCAGGAGTATGGGATGGTGCAGGAGTACGGGATGGCGCTGGAGCACAGGACGGCGTTGGAGTGCAGGATGGTGTAGGAGTACGGGATGGCGCTGGAACTAGGAAATAAACATACGACGGTGCACAAAAAACGAGGTTGTGGGGAAATAATCACTATATTTTTGAAGCCAAAGGGGTATAACGCATTTGCTTTCAGATTTATGTAGACTCAAACGCAGCAAAAAACCCCACAACTTCAAATTTTGTGCACCGTGCTCATGTAATGATAAGAAATACGTCGCTGATGACAAATAGAACCCATGGTGGTTGGCAATACACTGCCTGGGTTTTCGTATAAAGCCGGAATACATACGGACAGACAATTGGCAAAAATGCAGCAAGTGTTATAATGAATATATGTAAAGCTTTGCCAGATGGATGCAATAAATAGAAACAATGAAATATTAGCTATAAAGCCATTTTTCGATGTTGGCTGGAGAGGCCTCTATCGAGCCTTTGGCAAATCGCAGGAGGAAGGTATGAAACTTAAATCTACAATGAAAAAGTATATAATTGCAGGTGCTATAGGCCTCATTGTGATTGCGGTTTTTGTGGTGGGGTTTATTTTTGCGGTCGGGAATAGGGGCCAGGATACAGTTGCTGAGATAGATGCCGGGCAGAATTCGGATGGTGCAGCGGCAGACGGTGCGGCGGCGGGCGAAGGACAGGGTGCAGCCGGACAGGAGCCAGCCGGCACATCAGGCGGCACATCGGGCGGCGCATCAGGCAGCACATCGGGCGATGGACAGGGCGTAGCCGGACAGAATCCGGCCGATCCGACCAATCCGGCTAATCCGGCCGACCAGGCAAACGATGAACATCCCGGCGTGACCCGCATAAATGTTTATTCTACCGATCGGGACCTTGATCGGATAATCAAGCTATATGCCGATAAGCATTGGGACTTCGACTACACTGTAAATTTCTACACAGATGCATCGTTATACAGTTCGGTAGATATTGTTTCCATGGCAAGTGAAGCGCTAAACAGCGGTGACGGGAGCAAGCTGGACATGTATTGCTTACCGGCCGCCTATGGGCCGCAATATATAAAAGGTGAATATTCGAACTTTGCGTGTACCTACAAGGAGCTTGGGATCGATGTTGACGCAGCACTGAGGAAGGCTGAAATTCCACAGTGCCTGATAGAGGATGGATCAAATCCCGATGGCGAGTTGATTGCCCTTCCTTATCTGGCGGAGACGACATTATTTATGTACCGCCGCTCTGTTGCAAAGGAAGTATTCGGTACGGACGACCCGGACAGGATCGCCGCCATCATCGGAGCAGGTACGCAAAAATGGGATAAGTTTATTGAAGCGGCAAAAAAACTTAGAAAGAGCGGATATTACATAGTGCCCGGATTCCGTGATCTCGAATATTTGCTGGATTCTTCTCCTGCATTTATCACGGGGCCGGTCGAAAGCTTTGAAGCAGATCCGGAGTGGGTGAAATTCATGGATGTTTCAAAGTATTTGCTTGATAACGATTATATAAAATATACCAAGCCATGGTTTGATGAATGGCGGGATGACCTGAACGGGAAAAACGATAAGGTGTTTGGATTTGTAACATATACTGATGTGTTCCAATTCATGGGGATTGAAGAAACAGCGGGTGACTGGGCTGTATGCATTCCTCCGTTCAACACCCGGATACCTTATGGTACGGGCATTTTGGTAAGCAAGAATTCGCCAAACAAGGATTTGCTGGGGCCGCTTGTTGAGTGGATCACACTCGACAGCTCCGACAGTGGATATCAATATAGTTTGGCAAATGGCGAAAGCGGTTTCGTATATAATGATGCAAAAATGTCTGTCAGCTCCGGGGCGGTCATGAAAAAGGTGGATGGCAGCCGTAGCATTCTGGGTGGGCAAAACATAAACCCGTTAGTGTATGATGCATTGAAGGGATCGAAAGGGCTGCACAGATATATTTACAACGAACTTAACATTTATGGCGGATGGATAGATAAGATACAGGCTCTTATCGACGGAGAAACAGACAGGGACACTGCGATTGCTGATTATGTCAGCCAGATCAGGGAATCCGGTAAAGTAAAGCAGGTATGGGATCCTTCGTTGGATGAACGGGTATTCTTTAAAGACAAGGGAGTTGAGCTGGCGGTAAGAAGCCAGTTGGGAATGCCAGTCTCCGATTTTTATAACAGCTATTTGCTCAATGTGACCGAGCTGGATCTGTCCGGCAAAGATATAAAGAGCCTGGAAGATATCGTACATTTTAGAGACCTGACAAAGCTGTATTGCAGTGATAATCAGATCACTGACATCAGTTATCTTAAGGGACTTAAAAAGCTGAGAAAACTTGATTTGTCCGGCAACATGATCAGCGACATAAGCGGCCTAGGCGATTTGGCGGATTTGAGGGAACTTGATCTCAGTAATAATAAAATAAGGGATATCAGCAGTTTGGCAAAGCTTCAGAGGCTGGAGGACCTAAACCTGGCGTCTAACAAAATCAGCGACATCAGCAGTCTGAAGAAGTTGACGAGTCTGGAAAATGTAGATTTGGCCGGAAATAATATAAACGACAAGTCACCTGTAGATCATGTCGGTAATGTTCATTGGAATTAAATCGTTACACCGCCTGCCAATGACTATGAGGTTAAGCAATAAGACAACAAGGAGATTTGTTAATATGGATGCAACGATATTTTGGAATATTATCGGAGAATACAATCAACAAACAATATTTTTTCAGATTATATTATTGATATTCGAGGTAATAGCTCTGTTTCTGGCTTACACCGGTAAGAATAAGTGGATAGCAAAATTTACACTGGGTGTAGTTAATCTGTATATTGGTATTGTGTTTTTTGGATTGCATGGGACGGAACCGATTCAGAAGTTTTTTGCATTTCCGCTATACATATTTGTCGGAGTCTTGTTTTTGTATGAGAGTTATAAGAACAGGAGCGATAAATTAGCAAAACCAAATGCTCTTCAGGTGGCATTGTTGTTATTATATGTGTTCTATCCATTAGTATCTATTTTGCTGGGAAGTGAGTTTCCAAGGATGGTAACACACATAATGCCATGCCCTGTTATTAGTTTAAGTATTGTTGTGTATTCCGGGTATAAAAAGAAGAAGCTCTTGTTATTGGCGTTATTGACAATCTGGGGATTGACAGGGATAAAGTCTGTCATATTCCAGGCATATGAGGATATTATTCTGCTGATATGTGGTTTCTATGGAGTCTGGTTGCTTTATAAAGAAATGAGAGCGGGGAGAAGCTCCGGGTTGCCATGGAAAAGTCCCGGGCGCCAGGGCCCGGGAATCTAAGTTATATACACGGCATTACACATCAGTATCCTGTGATAGTTTTTTACGTTTCTTAACTGCTTCGGAAAGAAGATATTCGATCTGCCCGTTTATAGAGCGGAAGTCATCTTCAGCCCACGATGCCAGCTCTTTCCACAATGTGGGGGATAAACGCAGCAGGACCTGCTTCTTCTCTCCATCATTATTATTCACAGCCATATCAGTAGATCGACCCGCTGTTTACTATGGGCTGAGCATCTTTATTACCACAAAGTACAACTAAAAGATTGCTGACCATAGCTGCCTTTCTTTCCTCATCCAACTGGACGATGTTGTTTTCATTCAGCTTCTCGAGAGCCATTTCCACCATGCCTACTGCGCCGTCAACTATCATTTTTCTTGCATCGATAATGGCGGAAGCCTGCTGCCTTTGAAGCATTGCTGCTGCTATCTCCGGTGCATAAGCCAGATGCGTGATCCTGGCTTCGATCACTTCAATGCCTGCTATTTCGACTCTATGCTGGATTTCAGCCTTGAGTTTGTCAGCTACCTCCTGGCTGCTTCCTCTCAGGGTCATTTCCTCGCCTATCTCTGATACATCATATGGATAAAGCCTTGCGATATTGCGCAATGCCGAATCGCTTTGTATGGAGAGAAAAGCCTTGTAATTATCGACATTGAATACTGCCTTGGCTGTATCGATCACACGCCAGATAACTACGATACCGATTTCAATCGGATTTCCAAGAGCATCGTTGACCTTCTGCTTATTATTGTTCAAGGTCATAGCCTTTAAGGAGATGATCTTGCTGAAAGATACATTCATGTTGACAGTTCCTGAGGGATTGACCTGCACTGTAGGATTCTGATCATCTGTCCCCGTTGCCATACCCTTTCCGGTAGACGGATTAACAGCTGATACAAAGGGATTCACGTAATAAAACCCTTCGCCCTTGAGAGTGCCGATGTACTTTCCGAATAGTGTGAGGACAAGGGCTTCCTGCGGCTTTAATATTTTCAATCCCCTGAAGGGTATCCATGAAACACAGAAATAGAGAATGGCTGCAGTGAAAATAATACCGCCTGTAACTGAGTTTCCACTTTCAAGAAGTACAATGCCATAAATAAGCGCTGCTATGTCGATAAGCATAAGCAAAATGCAGAGTATCAGGATACCCATGCCGTTTCTTGCTTTTAGCTCGATTTCATTTGAATTCGATTTATTTTCCATTTCCATAATGCGAACCTCCAATATATTTATATATCTATATGATATCATTATGATATCAGTATTGTGGGGCGATGTCAAGTTATTCCAATAAATAAACTTAAATTGATATTGCCAAAGCTTGTGGTATAATACTGATGTTATTCAGAAGGTCAATTGGTGGTAAAGATATGATGTGGTATTTTGAAATAGATGGAGAGGTTTGTGAAAAATGAGGAAAACTAAAATAATCTGCACCCTTGGCCCGGCTGTTGAAAGTGAACAGGCGCTGAGGGAGCTAATAAATGAAGGAATGGACGTGGCCAGGCTGAATTTTTCCCACGGCAGCCACGAGGAGCACTTAAATCGCGTAATCATGCTCAAAAAGGTCAGGGAAGAAATGGGGAAGCCTATTGCCCTGCTTTTAGACACCAAAGGGCCGGAAATAAGGATTGGGCAGTTTGGGACCGGCGGAGTAGAACTGCACCCTAATGATTTATTTACATTAACTACCGAGGAATATACGGGCACTAAGGACAAGGTTCATGTAAATTACAAAAATCTACCTAAGGTCGTAAAAAAAGACGACAGGATACTTATAGATGATGGCCTTGTTGAGATGATCGTAGTTGAATGTACGGCCACGGATGTCATATGCAGGGTCATGAACAGTGGTGTCATCAAGGATAAAAAGAGTGTTAATGTGCCGGGGGCAAAGCTGGATATGGCCTATCTCAGTGAAAAGGATGCGCAGGATATCCTTTTTGCGGTCAGAAATGACTTTGATTATATAGCGGCTTCATTTACCCGGACGGCGGCAGATGTCATGGATATCAGAAGGATCCTTGAAGAGAATAATGCTCAGGATATCCAAATCATAGCCAAGATAGAAAATGAAGAGGGCGTTAACAACATTGATGAAATTCTGACGGTCAGTGACGGGATCATGGTCGCAAGGGGTGATATGGGCGTCGAGATCAACTATAATGAGCTTCCCAGAATACAGAAGATGCTCATAAAGAAGGCCATGTTTTATGGGAAAAAATCAATTACCGCAACCCAGATGCTGGATTCCATGATCACCCGACCCAGGCCTACCAGAGCCGAGATCAGCGACGTTGCCAATGCTATTTATGACGGGACAAGCGCTATCATGCTCTCAGGGGAGACATCAGTGGGGAATTATGCTGTTGAAAGTGTCAGAACAATGGCAAAAATCGCGGAAAGCACCGAAGCTGCGATTCATTATAAGAAGCGCTTTAATCAAATGGAGCCTTCGGAAACTATATTGAATGTGCCCAATGCCATCAGCCGCGCCACCTGTACAACGGCCCACGATTTGGACGCTGCAGCGATCATCACGCCGACGGAATCCGGAAGCACGGCCAGGCTGATTTCAAAATTCCGCCCCGCGTGCCCCATCATTGGCTGTACAACAAATGATAAGGTATGCAGGCAATTGTCCATGTCCTGGGGCGTCATACCCATCTTGTTTGATGAAAGGCAGACCAGCGACGAGCTTTTCGAGCATGCTATCGAAAAGGCAATTGAGACAGGCATTGTCAAATACGGGGATCTGGTGGTGCTGACCGCCGGACTGCCTATGGGTATAGCCGGTACGACCAACACCCTGAAGGTCCAGACCATCACAGCACCAGACCATCACGGCATCAGAGGGTAACTAAGCAGTGCCACCGCCGGGGCCGGCATGTATCGGGCGGGTAGCAAGCTAGGGTGTTCCAACTGGGTCGGTATGTAACTGGTGGCGATAAGTTGACATGCAGCAGGCTATGTGGTGCCACTGTCGAGGCCGGTATGTATCCGGCGGCGATAAGTTGATGGGCAGCAGGCAAGATTTTTCTACGGGGGCGGCTGCATCTGGCGGCAATAAAGTGCCGAGCAGCAAGCTAGGAGGAGCCACTGTCGAGGTCGGTATGTATCTGGCGGCAATAAGTTGACGGGCAGCAGGCTAAGTGGTGCCAACTGAGGCGGTTTGTATCCGGCGGCAAGCTGCTTGACAGCTCAACTGTAAAGCTTTTACGGTTGTGTACAATACTATGTATGCAACCATTTTTTATTCAGCAACAGTTATACACAGTGTTTATACACATAATTTTGCTTTATGTAAAGTCACCCTCTCAGGGCAGCCTTTTTCACCTATATTGGTCATGCATTATCAGTCATCTAAAGCTAATATGGTTGTCTAACGTATTGGTATGATAGTAGCATGCACAAAAATTTTAGTTGTGGGGAAATATTTGATAACAGCGTTTAATTCTCGTGGGTGAAGGATACATAAACACGCATGTCAGAACATTATGTTACTCATTGGTTGTGATATGAGGGTGGACTATGCTCTGACATAAGAATATTTCCCCATAACTCAGAATTTTGTGCACCCTGCTCTATGGCAGTACGCTTTTCTCAAATCTAATATTTCTATCACCGTTCTGTGTACCGTGCTCTATGGCAGTACGATTCACTCCCTAAAAAATCTAATATTTCTATCACCGTTTTGTGCACCGTGCTCTATGGCAGTACCATTCACTCCCTAAAAATCTAATAATTCTATCACTGTTTTGTGCACCGTGCACTATGACGGTGCCATTCACCCCTGAAAAGCTCATATTTCTATCACCGTTCTGTGCACCCTGCTCTATGGCAGTACGATTTTCTCAAATCTAAATATTTCTATCACCATTTTCTGCACCGTGCTCGCCCTCGATATAAAAGCAGTTGACTGCAGTTTGAAAGAAGTGTCTGCCTTTCGTTGACTAATCCACTTCTTACTTGTATTCACAGATTAACACATAACTTTTTACCATCATATTGACACTTTTCGATTTGGCGCATACAATACTCATATCGATATTTTTAGATTTGAGGTGCCTATATGGAAACATATATAGAGTATGCCGGAATGTTCAAAGCGTTGGGGGACCCTAAAAGAGCCATGATCGTGGATATGCTCTCCTGTGGGGAGCTTTGTGCCTGCATGATTTTGGAGAAGTTCGAGATGTCCCAATCCACGCTGTCTCACCACATGAAGCTCTTGTGTGAATGCGGGCTGGTCAAGGGCAGAGAACAAGGTAAGTGGACGTATTACTCATTGAACACAGACGCTGTCAATAGAGCAAAGCAGTTTTTCTGCGATATTACCTCCGATAAACAAAATTGTATCTGCAAAGAAGATGCAGACTATTGCAAAGGATGTGATGAAAATGAGTAATGAGAAGTCGTGCTGCTGCTCGGCCAGCAGTTGTTGTAGTGCGGAACCCATCACACCGTACGATAAGAATGATGAATGGGTAACAGGAGAGATGCGTACTCCAAAAGGCACTGTGCCTGTGGTTTCAACAAATCTTCATTTTAAAGACATGTTCGGAGCGTGGAAGGTGCGTTGGGGTATTGGAAGGATGAATTATAAGATCAATCCGGGGCTTTATGCTGTTGGAAAACCTGATAATACATCTCCTGTCCTGGTAAGCGCCAACTACAAGCTGACATTTGATGCGTTGAGGAAAGAGTTGTCGGGCCTGGACTGCTGGATTTTGATCCTGGATACGAAGGGCATCAATGTCTGGTGTGCCGCCGGCAAAGGTACATTCGGGACGAATGAGCTGATTAACCGCATAGCAAAAACCAAACTGCCCGGGATCGTATCACACAGGAAATTGATTTTGCCGCAATTGGGTGCACCCGGTGTGAGCGCACATGAAGTGACAAAACAAACTGGGTTTTCTGTGGTTTACGGACCGGTGAGAGCGAAGGATATAAAGGCATTTCTCGATGCAGGTTTAAAAGCCACGCAAGAAATGCGTACAGTGAAATTTACAATGAGAGACAGATTGGTTCTTACTCCGATGGAACTGGTGACTGCCGCAAAATTATCAATGATTGTTTTTGGTGTATTGTTTCTCCTGAACCTGTTCGCTGCAAAACCTTTCGGGCTTGCGGATTTCATTGCCTATACTGGTGCTGTGGTAACGGGAACTGTCCTAACGCCTCTGCTTCTCCCTGTGATTCCCGGCAGGGCATTCGCATGGAAGGGCTGGCTGCTGGGGCTGTTATGGACATTGGGTTTTATCTGGTATAGCGGCTGGTTTGTTCCCGGATTCTTGCTGCTTGCCATAGGGTATTTGCTGGTACTGCCAGCATTGTCGGCTTATTTGGCGATGAATTTCACGGGCTCATCAACATATACATCCTTTTCCGGCGTCATCAAAGAAATGAAAATCGCTGTGCCGCTTATTGCTATTTCATTCGCAGTGGGATTTGTATTATTGTTGATAAATTGTTTTTGGGCATAAAGGAGGACGCTATGAAACATAAATATTTGAAAAATGTCGCAACGCTTTGTCTGGCTGATGAAAAATGCATAGGCTGCGGAAGATGCGCTGAGGTTTGCCCTCATGGAGTTTTCGCTATAAATGAAAGGAAGGCACAGATTAATGATAAAGACCGTTGTATGGAGTGCGGCGCCTGTGCGAAAAATTGTCCGGTAAGTGCTATCGCTGTCGACGCCGGAGTGGGATGTGCTTCAGCAGTGATCATGGGCTGGCTTACCGGAAGCGAGCCGAGCTGTGATTGTTCAAGCAATGATGGATGCTGCTGAGATGGTGGGCCATTACAATGGGATGCAATGTGGAATGCCCTTATTAACGGCATGTTTTTTTGACGGTACAGCAGTTGCTTGATAATATTGGGATATATTTGCTGCTTGCGCCTTATGCTGCGCAACAGGATTTGAGGTGTTGTGTGGACAAAATTAACAAGATACTTGGAACACAATTTAATGTTGAATGCACGGGTATTGTGGAGACTTTTGGCGGGTTGTCTGCTTCGGCATATAGTATAAATTCTGATAATGGAAGCTTCTTTTTGAAGGTATATGATAAAAGGCTGACGCAAACACCTATATGGATTGAAAATATTGATAATTATATGCCGATCTTGTCGTGGCTGAATGAGAACACTCAACTGAATGGGAGGATTATACGTCCTGTAGCTACGGTCAGCGGCGGTTATCGCTATGAAGATGATTATAATGTCTATATCCTGTTTGACTTTATTGAGGGTGAAACTATTGCCGAAAAACCATTAAATAGTTACCAAATCATCGAAATAGCTGAAATTATGGCGCATTTACATAGTGTTGGCAATGAGATCCCTGTAAAGATTGATAAGATAAAGGAACATTTTGAAGTGCCTTTCTGTTTCTCTCTGGAAGAATACATTAGCGATAGTTTTGACACTTCACCAGTGGATGCAATAGAAATCTTGCAGCCTTGCCTGGAGCAGCTCAAACTGAAAATAAATGAGGTCAAGCTGTTATCGGAAAGGGCTAAACAGAAAAACAGCAGGAGTAGGATGGTGATTTGCCACACGGATGCACATGGTTGGAATCTGATGCAAAGCGACCGCCTCATTCTGGTGGATTGGGAAGGATTGAAGCTGGCGCCGGCTGAGGCTGACCTGTTCATGTTTGCAGATAAAGAATATTGGGATGTGTTCCTCAAGCATTACAAAGCTATCCGCACAGAATTTGAATTAGATGAGGAGATGCTGTCCTTCTACATTTCCAGGAGGAAGCTGGAGGATATATGGGCTTTCCTCGAAAGTATCCTCTATGATGATTTGTCTGATGAGCGCCGCAAAAGCGATTTGAAGCACCTCGCCAACCAGTGCGGGAATCTGTAGTAGTTTGCGGATCTTGAAGTTATCGAATAAATTTATCACTATGAGCCTAAAAATAATAACTGCTGTGCAATATGTACAGCGGTTTTTTGTTTGTAAGATCGTTGGTCTATGTGACTATTTGAGGGTATAAATAAATTGAAGTATGAATATATGCACAAGTGTGTAATCGAGAAATGAGGGACGAGTTATGATGAGAAATGATGAAAAAAGGACAAACGTTGAAAATAAAGAGATTTATCTGGCAGGAGGCTGCTTTTGGGGCACTGAGAAATATTTCTCCCTGATCAAAGGGGTCACATATACGGAAGTAGGCTACGCAAACGGCCGTACAGACAGACCATGCTATGAGGACGTGTGCTGGAGAGAAAGCGGCCATGCAGAAACTGTCAAAGTATTGTATGACCCCGAGGTGGTGAGCCTGGGATTTTTACTCAAGCTTTTTTACGATGTGATTGATCCTTTGGCAATAAACCGGCAGGGCAATGATGTCGGTTCACAATACCGCAGCGGGATCTATTATGTTGATGAGCAGGACAGGGAGATTATCGAAAATTCGATAAAAGAGCTTCAAACGAAATATGACAGGCCGGTCGCCATTGAGGTAATGCCTCTGCGGAATTATATTAAGGCGGAAGAGTACCATCAGAGGTATCTGGACAAGAACCCGAACGGGTATTGTCATATCAGAAGGGATAAATTCATACAGGCCGAACAGGCACAGGAGGCAAAGCAGGCGGGGGAGGCCAGGCAGGAGTGGGCACAGGAGGCAAAACAGGCGAGGGAGGCCAGGCAGGCACAGGCGCAGAAGCCGGAGCAACGATTTCAGCCTAAACCCATGGAGGTTTTGAAGGCTGAACTGACTGATTTACAGTACAATGTAACACAAAACAATGCCACAGAGCCGCCGTTCAGAAATGAGTTCTACAACAATTTCGAGGAAGGCATTTATGTGGATGTAACGACCGGGCAGCCGCTTTTTGTTTCAACGGATAAATTTGAATCAGGCTGCGGTTGGCCAAGCTTTTCCAAACCGATAAGTCCTGATGATATTGTTCAATTATTCGATAGGAGCCATGGCATGATGAGGACAGAGGTACGGAGCAAGATAGGGGACGCCCATCTTGGACATGTTTTCACCGATGGCCCAAGAGAATTGGGAGGATTGCGTTATTGTATCAACAGTGCAGCGCTTGAGTTTATTCCGAAGGAAGAGATGCAGGAAAAGGGGTATGGGTATTTGCTGGACTTATTGGAACGGGATAGAAGGTAATGCGGTGAAGTTAACATAATCCGATGAATAATACCGATGTGTTGTAATAATGCGTTATACAGAGCTATACTGCGTTATACTGAGGCGCTATAGCGATACTATGAAGCAATATGGTACCGCTATGGCGCCTTGCTGTACGGTATAATATGTGAGTATTTCATAATCTGTATTCAAATGATATGATTATGTATATCAATTGTTAAGAGGTGTTTTTGGACTTGAAAAAACGCATCATTGCCGCATCTGTTATTATCCTTATCATTGCTGTCGTTGCTGCTATTGCAGTTATATTGACGCACGATCCTCAGGGTGTTATAAATGGCGATTCCGCAACGAGCGGCGGACAAAGTGATGGGATGGACTCGGATTCAACAGGCGGGGACAGTACTGCTAGTGGCGGAGATTCTTCTGCCGGAAAGAAGCAATTGACTATATTTACATTCGATAAGGAACTTGAGCTGATTGTGAAGCAATATGCAAAAATGCATCCGGAGTTCGACTATAATATTGTCTGCCGCGGAAACGACAAGGACTTTTTCTACGATTTGAACTACAGCCTGCAAAACGGCGAGGGCAATCAGGTTGACCTCTACTGCGTTCCTGCCACATATGCACAGTGGTATATCAAGGGAGGCTATTCCGGGTTCGCAAGTACATATGAAGAGTTGGGCATTGATGTTGGCACCGCTGTAAAAAAGGCTGATATCCCGCGGAATATCATAGATGCGGGAACTAATCCAAAAGGTGAATTGATAGCACTTCCATTTAAAAAAAATGTCAACCTTTTTGTGTATCGCCGTTCTATTGCTAGGGATGTATGGGGAACGGACGATCCGGATAAGGTTGCTGATATCATTGGTTCAGGCACAGAGAAATGGGACATGTTCATGAAGGCGGCGCAAACCTTGAAGGAACATGGTTTCTACATGCTGCCCGACTGTCGGGAGCTTTCCGGCCTGGTTGGGACGGTGATTTCCGGCGATCTTATTTCAAACGGGAAATATGATGTTGACCCGAAGTGGGAAGAGTTCATGGATGTTTCCAAACGCCTGCTTGACAAGGGTTTCGCAAAAAATACACTGCCGTGGAGTGATGAATGGTTCAAGGACCTGAACGGTGAGGGGGATAGGCCTGTATTTGGTGCGTTCACAGAGGATAACCATATCAGAGAGCTGTCTGTGTTGTTGAAGAACGCTGGTGACTGGGCTGTATGTCTGCCTCCGGTCAGTGTGGATACTGGTTTCTATACAGGCTTTGAGGATATGGATTATTATGCTGGGATCATGGTAAACAGGAATTCGCCAAATAGGGATGCACTGGGACCTCTTATAGAATGGATCACATTAGACAGCTCCGAAACAGGGCTTCAATATAGTTTAGCAAATGATACTTTTTACAGTAATGCCGATAGTGCCATACAGCAGAAGTATGGCGGGAAACGGCCTGTAGTATCTGGTGCTGTTTTGAATAGCACAAAAAATGATCGCGTTTTTCCGGATGGACAAAACATTAATGCATTGATATATGAAGCGCTGCAAATGCCGGCTGACAAGCATCATGCTCCCGGCATGGATCTTTTCAGCCTTTGGTATTATGAGACTGAGGCTTATCTCAGGGGGGATAAGGACAAAAAGACCGCCGTTGCAGATTATCAAAAGGCAGTAAAGGAATATGAACAGGGTTACAAGGATATGTTCAAGGTGAGCGGGTTTGATTACTCAGCCGATGGAAGACTTCACTCCCTTATTGGAACCAGAGAGCTGAATGTATATTCGTACGATGAAGAGCTGCCGGAATTGATAAAGCAATATATTAATAGTCATCCGGAGTTCAATTTCAAGATGAACTGGTATTATTATGCATTGATCGACAATTACAGCACCCTTGGTGCAATAAACGACAACATGCAAAGCAGCGGAGAGCAAGTTGTGGATATATATTGCGTTCCTGATACATACTCTCATGAGATGATCAAAGGAGAATTTTCCAAACACGCAAGTACATATAAAGAACTGGGCATCGATATTGACGCCGCTATACAAAAGGCAGGTATCCCGCAGTATGAGATCGATGCAGGAACGAATCCGGATGGTGAAGTGATTGCGCTGCCGTATCTGGCAGGTGTAAATGTGTTTATGTACCGGCGCTCTGTTGCAAAAGACGTTTGGGGCACGGATGATCCGGACAGGATCGCTGAGATCATTGGCGCAGGCAGCAACAAATGGGACAAGTTCCTGCAAGCGGCACAAACACTGAAGGAGCATGGCTACTATATAGTGCCGGGAAATGGAGATATCGCAGGACTGATCGATACAAGCAGCGCTGCTTCCGGTTTGGCGGCTGACAATGGCTACGATGTAAATCCACAGTGGCAGGAGTTCATGGATATTTCGAAGCAGATGTTCGACAATGGCTATGCGAAGGATGAACAGCCCTGGTTTGATGGGTGGAGCGAAATGCTGAAAGGCAAAGGCGACAAGCCTGTATTTGGATTTGTTATACCGTTTGACTTTTTCAAAGCCTATTCAGAATCCGATCATTATCTGAAGAGTACGGCCGGTGACTGGGCAATATGTGTGCCGCCGTTTAAAATAAAGGCGGGCTTTAATACCGGGATAATGGTCAACAAGGATTCTCCGAATAAAAAAGCACTGCGGCCTCTTATCGAATGGCTGACGCTGGACTGCTCCGACGAAGGGCTTCAGTATAAACTGGCTAATGACTTATTATACGATGAGAGCAGCCAGCTTTATAAAATCTATGGAGGAAAGAAGGCTGTGGTCTCCGGAACTATACTGAAGAATACTGATTGCAAAATTGACTTTCTGGGCGGGCAGGATATCAACCCTGTAATATATGACGTTCTGAATACACCAAGTGGAAAGCATGATTACAACGGCCTTGAGGCAATGATTTTCAGCGAATGGATGATCAGGACCAGAGCATATGCTAAGGGTGAAATGGACAGGAAGACTGCTGTGACAGAGTTCGCGGAAGCGGAGAAGAAGTCGGAAAGCTGGGTCAAGAGCATACTTGAACAGTATGGGGTATCATTTCTGTTTCCATGAGGCGGTACGTAAGCATGAGCTGGTCCATTAGGCAGATGTGCTTGGCGCTCCATGAGCATGAACTGGTCCATGAGGCGGATACATGAGGCGGATGCGCTTGGCGCTCCATGAGCCGTTCCATTAGGCAGATACATTATACACTCCATGAACCGTTCCATCAGGCAGATACATTAGGCTCTCCATGAACCGTTCCATGAGGCAGAGGCCTTCGACGTATTACTGGTGCCGAAGGCATGGGGGCCTTTATATCTGGTGCAGCTTGTTCTGGACGGATCCCTAAGAATTAATGTAAAAGTCCAGTATATCTTCAATGCTGATCATACCTCTTACAGTTTCACCTTCCAGTACAGGCATGGCTATGATATTGTTTTCTCTCAGCCTTTTTGCAGCAGTCAGAAGATCATCATCCACAGACGCAGTTATAACTGTCTTAGTCATGACCCACTCGACAGGACATTTTTCAATATGCCCAGGTGTTGTCAAAAACCTGTAAATATCGGCCTTTACGACCATGCCGACCAACCTGTTGTCATTATCGACGACGGGCGCTCCGTTCACCTTCATGCTGCTCATTTTTTCAAGAGCGTCATTGACTGTCTCATTTTTTCGGAGTGTAATGAAATTGCTTTTCATCAATTTATAAATTCTCAACCCATCACCACCTTTATGTATTATTATATATATATTATATCATAAAATAGCATATTTTGGTGAAATAGCTTGATTGGCTATTGAAGAAGAGGTTGATCAGTGGTGTTAGCAGAGGTTGAGCGGATATGGATGAAGAGATTGATCAGTTGTGCTAGTAGAGTTTGAGCGGTTGTGGAAGCAGAGCTTAATCAGTTATCGAAGCGGAGCTTGATGAAAGGGCTTTGTGCGCAGAAGCCCCTAGCTATATAGGCGGTGAGAGTAAGTCACTTACTGAGCGTTATAATATTTTGTCTGGTGGGTATTTATTATAGAATGTAAAGTAAAAGGGAGCGAGGTATCACATGTCAAAAATATCAGCTGCGATAATGAAGAAAATGATAGTGTATTTCGATGGCGATGTCAGACGGATTAATCATGCCATTAAGGTTCATGGGTTCGCCAAAAGCATTGGAGAGCTGGAGGGAATTGCCGGTGAGAAGCTGGATATGCTTGAAGCTGCTGCTGTTCTTCATGATATCGGTATAAAGGAAAGCGAGAGAAAGTATTCATCGTCTGTGGGAAAATATCAGGAAATAGAAGGACCTCCGGTGGCTCGGGATATATTGAAGGAGTTTGATCTGGACAGTGAGTTTATCGAAAGGGTCTGCTATTTGATTGGAAACCACCATTCCTATGACAAAATCGATGGTTTGGATTTTCAGATACTTGTGGAGGCTGATTTTCTTGTCAATATTTATGAAGACGGCATGGAACAGAGCCCGATAGAGACTATGCGCCGGAAGTATTTCAAGACCACGGCAGGAACCGGGATACTCGAAAGCATGTACCTGCAGAATTGAGACAATTGTCTGCAAGAGTCTTTGAATGGGCCATGAGATGATGAGATGGACCGAAATTCAAGTAAAGTCCTCGAGGTGGCGATGAGATGGACCGAAATTCAAGTAAAGTCCTCGAGGTGGCGATGAGATGGTCCAAAATTCAAGTAAAGTCCTCGAGGTGGCGATGAGATGGTCCAAAATTCAAGTATAGTCCTCGAGGTGGCGATGAGATGGACCGAAATTCAAGTATAGTCCTCAGGTATGGACCGAATTTCAAGTATAGTCCTACTTTGTTAACATAATCAGGTTATAACGACGATTATAGCATCTATACTAGGACTTTAATTGAAATTTGGACCATTGCGATTACGTGGAATCGAAAAGCATTAAGATCAGCATGTATAAAATAGAAAGGCTCTACCACGAAGATAGCACAGAGCAGTATTCTCCGCAGATAATGGAGCAGAAGGCACTACTCATGTGGCGCTACTCAAATGGCGCTACTCATGTGGTGCTACTCATGTGGCGCTACTCAAATTGCGCTACTCAAATGGCGCTATTCATGTGGCGCTACTCAAATGGCGCTACTCATGTGGCGCTACTCATGTGGCACTACTCAAATGGAGCTATTCATATTGAAGGGCTTGTGGAGTAATTAATTGACAATGAATGAAATATTGAGTAGTATTTTTGTTGAAGATGTTATGGTAAATAAAATACTACTTTTTTGCGTCGAGGGGGACCTAAGATGGAAAGCAACGGCTTCGTGGAAGAAAAGAAGATCATTGACGCCCTTAAGGCTGAAATAGGCAAGGTTATCATAGGACAGGATTATATTGTTGACAGGATCCTTGCAGGTATACTGACAGGAGGGCATATATTGCTCGAGGGCGTCCCCGGACTTGCCAAATCACTGGTTGCCAGCACTATTGCAAAAGCAGTGGGGGTTGACTATAAAAGGATACAATTCACGCCGGACCTGCTGCCGGCAGATATCGTAGGTACCGAAATATATAAGCAGAACACAGGGGAGTTCGTTATCAAAAAAGGACCGATCTTTGCAAATCTCATACTTGCTGATGAAATAAACCGCGCCCCCGCCAAGGTGCAGTCCGCATTGCTGGAGGCCATGCAGGAGGGACAGGTGACAATAGGGGAGGAGACATACAGCCTTGAGAAGCCGTTTATTGTAATAGCTACTCAGAACCCGTTGGAGCAGCAGGGCACATATCCTCTGCCGGAAGCGCAGCAGGACCGCTTTATGCTCAAGCTGAAGGTGGGTTACCCCATGCTGGAGGAAGAGAAAAAGATCATCAGACGCTTTACCGGCGGAGTTGAGGAAGAGGCAGAGGTCAAGCCGGTTTTGTCACGGGATGATATTTTTGATATGAGAAAGAAAGTGGAAAGCATCTATGTTGATGAAAGTATAGAAAATTATGTATTGAATATTGTTTTCAAAACAAGGAGCAAGTCGCAGTACATTGCCTGTGGAGCCTCGCCCCGCGCCTCCATTAGTTTGATAAAGGCGGCAAAGGCAATGGCATTCCTGCATGGGCGCAATTTTGTCACGCCTGATGATATCAAGGCGATGGTGTTCCATGTGCTGCGCCACAGGATCATATTGTCCTACGAAGCAGAAGCGGATGACATTACAGTTGAAAGGCTGATAAGTGAGATCATGGAACAGGTAAATCTGCCGTAGGCTGCAGCAGAGTCAGAAACAAATCACAGGACCAGCGACAATAAATGCGGCGTCATAAAGGGGGCAACTGCAGTGAAGCCGGGCGAGCTTAACAAAAAGATAAGGCGGATAGAGATCACAGCGAGAAAGCTGGTGGAGGAAAGCTTCACCGGCGACTACCGTTCCGGCTTCAGGGGCAAGGGGATGGAATTCGAGAGCATCAGGCAGTATTACCCCGGTGATGATGTCAGGAGTATTGACTGGAATGTCTCGGCCAGGCAGAATAAGGTGTTTGTCAAGCAATTCTGCGAGGAGCGCGAGTTGAACATGTTCCTCCTCGTCGATATGTCCGGTTCCAACAATTTTGGGAACAAGAAGGATATTGTTGCCGAATTGGGAGCAATGCTTGCATTTTCTGCGAGTATGAACAATGACAAGGTCGGGGCTGTTTTATTCACAAAAAAGGTTGAAAAATTCATACCGTCTAAGAATGGCAGGGAGCATGTGCTGGCCATTATTGAGAACATACTTGAGTTAGTGCCCGAATCATCCGGCACCAGTATTTCCGAGGCATTGAAGTTTTTCAACCGCGTCGAAAAGAAGAAGAGTATCGTGTTTATCATATCCGACTTTCTGGACGAAGGATTCGAAAAGGATCTGAAAATCGTCTCCAAGCACCATGATCTTATCCTGGTGCGGGTTGTTGATAAAGCGGAGCAGCAGATACCGTCGGGAGCAGTCTTTGTTTTTGAGGATCTTGAAACCGGAGAGGTCGTCGAGCTGAATAACCTCGAGAGGGAATTCAGACGGAATGATCCGGAGATGAAGGGGCGAAATATTATCAACGTTTATACGGATGAGGATTATATCAATCCATTCAGACAATTTTTCAGAAGAAGGGCCGGAAGATGAGCATAACCAGAATAACGACTTTCTTTTTGCTGGTGATGATGTTTATAACGCTTATGCCTTCGAATGCAGCGGCATCGGAGGGAAATGTTTTATTTTCGAATGCAGCGGCATCGGAGAGGAATACTTTGTTGTCGAGTGAAACTGCATCAGAGCGTAATATTTATGTGGGTGATATCATTGAGCTGAAGATATCGTCGCAGAAGCTGACGGAAGATATCATAAGGGATAAATTCAAAGATTTTGAAATAGTCGGACTGACTCAGGAATCCGATCATTTCATTGTTAAGCTGCGGACATTTGATATCGGAGAGAAGAGAGTCGTTCTTGGAGATAAGGAAATAGTTATCGTTGTGAAGTCTGCTCTAGAGGAGATCCAGTCCGAAGGTCCTATGGAGGGCGGGCTGGAGCCTGAAGCACCTGAACCAACGATGCCGTGGCTGTATATTTTTATTGCACTGCTGGCCGTATTTGTTGTTACTGGTGCAATATTTGTGAAGGGCCGTTTTGTTAAGAAGAGCAAGGCTCAGCTTTCGCCGTACCAACGGTTTTTGAGTCAGAGCGGAGGGGTTTCGTCCGAGGAAAGCGAGTTTCTTGTTAAACAGACTTGCTTCTTCAAAGAATATCTCGAAGCAGTTTATCAATGTAAAATTAAAGGTATGACCTCATCTGAGATAATGATTACTGCCAGCAGACTCCCTCGCATGCAAGGTGTCAGGCAGGATCTGGAGCAATGGCTCAAGGAGTGCGACTTCTTCAAGTTCTCTGGTGCCACTGCATCCAGGGAGCGGAAGCAGGAGATGCAAAGGAAGCTGGCCGGGCTGGTTGGCAAGATCGACGCTGCGAATAGGGCGATGTACAGGCCGGCAAACGGAGCCGCCGGAACCGGATTTGGAGCCGGAGCAGTAGCAGTAACCGGAGCAAGAGCCGGGGCAGGAGCAAGAGCCGGGACCGGAGCCGGAACCGGAGCAAGAGCCGGAGCAAGAGCCGGAACCGGAGCCGCGAAAGCAGCTGCAAAGGATGTAACAAATGGGACAACAAAAGGAGCCGCATCGTGATGAGAATTTTGAACTGGTATTTCCTGTTGCTGATACCATTGATCATTTATTTATTCTTCTTCTTTCCTAAAAGCAAAGGAGCGGCATTGAAGTTCTCCAGTGTCAGGATGCTGATGTCCGGCGGTATGAAGAAGACTATCCTGCACAAGATCGGAAGGTATTTGATAGTGATGGGCCTTCTGTTGGCCACTGTCGCTCTGTCGAGGCCGCAGAGCGTCAATGTAAACGGTGATGCAAGCCAGAATGGCATTGACATTGCTGTTGTGCTGGATGTCTCGATCTCGATGCAGTCAATAGATTTCAAGCCAAACAGGCTTGAGGTCGCGAAGAAGACCATTGACAGCTTTATTTCCAAAAGGCCGCAGGACAGGATCGCACTAGTAGTTTTCAAAGCTACTGCCCACACTCTCATTCCATTGACGCATGACCATAAAATATTGCAGGACACACTCAAGGATGTCAGCGATGACTCAGTCGTAGAGGATGGCACCGCTATCGGCATGGCAATCACAGTAGGCCTGAACAGATTGAAAAAGAGTGATTCGGCTTCAAAGGTCATCGTGCTGGTAACAGACGGAGAAAACAATGCGGGTACCGTCAATCCCAGTACAGCGGCGGAAATGGCCAGGGAGCTTGGCATAAGGGTTTATTGCGTAGGGGTAGGCACAGATGAAATGATTCTCCCTATAGAAGGTCCGGACGGCATTACCTATGAGACCGTCCCAGGAGGGCTTGACGAGAAATTGATGGAATATATCGCAGAGACCACGGGAGGAAAGTATTTCAGGGCAACTAATCCAAACGCGCTGGCAGGCATTTTTTCTGATATTGACGATCTGGAGAAGACGGAATATCAGCAAGGCGTTACCTACGAGTATACTGAGCTTGGATTTAGATATATAAAGGCTGCGTTGATACTGCTTGTACTGGGGATATTCATGGATCGGTATCTGTTTATTCGTATCCCATGAGGCAGTGGACATGAACAGTAGAGGTTGTACATCGAGCTATTATGTGCGATGAAGTGAAGAAACGAGCATTGGGCGGCAATGAGTTATCCAGTGCGATGAAGTGAAGATACAAGCATTGGGCGGCAATGAGTTATCCAGTGCGATGAAAGGAAGACATAAGCATTGAACGGTATTGAAATTGGCAATCCTCAAAATTACATATATGCGCTGATTCCGGTTTTTGTGCTTGTGATACTGGTGATGTCCCTCAGAAAAAAGGGGAGGATAATGGAGGCATTGAGGGTCAAGAATCAGTCACACTTCAAAATATTAAGGCTGATTCTGGCGACAGCGGGTATTTTCCTAATGTTCACAGCATTGCTGGGGCCCCGGAAGCTGGACGGTTTTACAGAGATAAAGACGCAAGGGCTTGATATCTACGTTCTGATAGATACCTCAAACAGCATGCTGGTGCAGGATGTTCAGCCCGACAGGATCAGCAGGGCAAAAAAGATCGTGGATAACATTATGAAAAATCTGAAGGGTGACAGGATCGGGCTTATCCCATTTTCATCCGACGCCTATGTGCAAATGCCCCTTACTGATGACTACAATATGGCCAGTATGTTTTTGGATGTAATCGATACACATATGATCGGGAGCGGCGGCACCGACTTCGAACCTGCGATAAGGCTGGCGTATGAGTCATTCGACGAGGCCAGGGGCTCGGACAAGGTTATTGTAATATTGAGTGACGGTGAGGAACGCAAGGATGATATTTCAAATGTGCTCGATGAGATCAATGACAGCCGGCTTAAAATTTTCACAATAGGCATTGGTACTTTGGAAGGCGGCAAGATCCCCTTATATAGCGTTGATGAGATCACTGTTATCGATTATTTCTATGATGATAATTATGCTTATGTCATTTCGAAGCTTGAACCCGCAGAGCTGAAAAAGCTTGCGGCTGACAGCGGGGGCAAATACTACGAGTCGACAGCAGCAGGCATTGAGGTCGATTCACTCATTGGTGATATCTCGAACTTGAAGAGAGATTCTCAGAATGTTAGAAGGATCAATAATTACAATCAGCTGTTTCAGTATTTCCTGGGTCTGGGGATCCTTTTGTTCCTGGCGGCATGGTTTCTGCCGGAGAATGGGAGGGCAAAATGAAGAAGATACTTATTGTCTCTGGAATTTCAGGATGCCTGGCAGTTATATTGCTTATTCTGTCTCTGACCGGAGTCATAGATTTCAGCGTCAACAGAAGAGATGCAGCATTGACCGAAGGAAATAGCTTGATGGCGGACGGCAGTTATCAGGAAGCCTTTGAGGCATATGAAAGGGGATTGAAGGAGTATCCCAAGGATCCTGAATTGAATTACAATGCAGGGCAGTCGCTGTACGGTTTGGGCGATTACAGCCGTGCGGCGGAGTACTATGAGAAGTCTACAGTCAGCAAGCCTGAAAGGCATCTTAATTTGGGCAACTGCAGCTTGAAGCAAAATGACTACAAGCAGGCGGCGGAGCTCTATAAGCAGGGCATATTGGAGTTTCCGCAGGATGTTCCGCTTAAATACAATTATGAATATGCGCTGAATATAATCAGTCAGATGGAACAGAACAACAATGACGGCGAGGGCGAAGAAAACGAAGGCGAAGGTGAGCAGGGCGGCGGAAGCGGCGGAGGCGAAGAGAACCAAGGCGAGGGCGAGCAGGGCGGCGGAAGCAGCGGCGGCGAAGAGAACCAAGGCGGAGGCGAGCAAGGCGGCAGTATCGATGGCGTGCCGAGCAACGGGGACGGTTCTGCAGAGCAACAACAGGCAAGAAGTGTTATAGAAAATGCTCTGGAGGCCCTGGAAAGACAGGAAGCTGAAAGCCTTAGGAACAACAGGAATCAGAATAACATCTATGAGGAGGGAGAATATGAATGGTAAGAGGCTGCTGGCCGCAATAATAATTACTTTATTTATTGAGGCAGTAATGAGCATATCGGGCTTTGTTGTATCGGCTGCAGAAGAGCCTCAGTTCATTCTGGAGGTTGAGGACACCACCGTAGATGTTGATGCATATACAACACTGAAAATCCATATGGTAAATGCAAAAGGTGCAACGATAAAAGAATTTGTTGGAACGAACTGGTTCTACATGCCATATGAAGGAGTATCCAAAACAACGAAAAATATAAATGGCAAAATGTCCTTTGTGGAAACCGAGATATACAATATCTATCCCTATTATGGAGGGAAGTTCAATTTCTGGGTACTGGTCGAATTTGAAGGCAAGACCTATATGACAAACAAGGTCGAGCTCACTGTCATTGATGAAAGTATTGATGATGGTGGTCAATACCAAAATACATTTCTCAGTGCCTCGGTTTCGGATAACGAGGTGTACATTGGACAAAAGACTGTTTTAATATATCAGTTATATTCTATATACGAATTCACCTCCTGCTTTTTTGTAGATAATCTGCAGATCAAAGATATTTTGTATACCGGCACACCCGAAGAAAAACTCAGGACTGAAACGGTAATCCAGGATGGCAATGAATATAATAGGAGAGATGTTGAAATATCATACTTAACACCAATAAAGCCCGGCATTTTTGCCATTCCTGCCCGGGATTGTTATGGATATATTTCCGAGAAAGAGCAGCTGCCTGATAATAAATACAGTATAAGAGCATTTACTGAGCCTCAGGAACTGATTGTAAAACCCCTTCCATCCAAGAATCAGCCGTCGGATTTCTCATGGATAATTGGGAAGCTGAATATTGATGCCCAATACAGCACGCCAGATTCCGGTGACGGCGATATGATAAGACTTGTGGTAAAAGCATCCGGAGACTGTAATATGGACAGTTTGAATAAGATATTCATTAATGATCCTCCTGGTTTCACTGTTTTTGAGACTGGAAAGAAAGGCACCGAAAGCTTCGAAAACAATAAATATTACGCAGAGAAGGAATTTGAAATCACATTGATTCCAAAGGAGAACGGAACACTCACTATTGACCCGATATACATATCCTATTTTGATCCGGAATCGGCCAGCTATAAAAAGGCTGAAATACCCGGCGTGACCGTAACAGTCGATGGCGCTGACAAGATCATACAAGCGGGCAGCGAAAGGTCGAGCAGCAATCAGACGGGCGGCAATCAGACAGGCGGTGCTCAGGAAGGCAATGATCAGGCAGACAGCCATATTGTTGAGACAATAAGGATAGAGCAGATCAGCTACGCTCCTCAGAACGAGGGGTTCTGGGTATTGCGGATCAGCAAGACCTTAGTGCTGGTGTTAGTTATAGTACTGCCATTACTTGGCGGAGCTGCGTTTTTCCTGTTAAAGCGCCCAGTAAGACGTGACGAGCAGCTGAATGATATTTATGCTCAGCTGCTGAAGTCAAAAGACGAAAATGAGATATACAATCATTTTAACAGCATGATCAGGCATTGCTTCGGGCTGAGTCTGAAGGCGAGCTCCAGAAGCGAGATAGCTGAAGGGATAAAGGACAAAAGGTTTGTAACCCCGATACTTGATGTGGTTGAGCATATTGAAAAAGATAAGTTCGTACCGGGTGAGGTCGATAATGAACTTCTCAGAAAGATCAAGGCTATTTACAAAATGCTGAACCAGAGGCAAAACAAGAGTTCCTGAGATAATGTACAGCCTGATCATTATTAGTAGACTTCAGCAGTTGGTAATTGCATGTTTTCTCAACATTGGTATAATATTAGATAATGAAAATAAACAAAAAATATTTAGGAGAAGAAGAGATGAATAATTCTGCAAAGCCGAATGAACCGCTGGTAACACATATTTATACTGCGGATCCCTCTGCTCATGTATTTGAAGGCAAGCTCTACATTTATCCCTCTCACGATCTTGACATCGACATAGCCTCAAACGACAATGGCGATCAGTATATGATGGAGGATTATCACATACTGTCCATGGACAGTATTGATTCACCCTGTGTGGATAACGGAGAAGCGATCCATATCAGGGATATCCCATGGGCATCTTCTCAATTATGGGCTCCTGATGCCGCTTATAAGAACGGTACATATTACCTGTACTTCCCTGTCAGGGATAAAGAGGGCATATTCCGTCTCGGCGTAGCAACCAGCCCGAATCCTGCAGGTCCATTCGTGCCTCAAAGTGAGCCTATTAAAGGCAGCTTTAGTATAGACCCTGCTGTGCTGGTGGACGATGACAATAAGGCATATATTTACTTTGGAGGCCTCTGGGGAGGACAGCTGGAAAAATGGCAGACTGGCAGCTTCAACCCGGATGGAGCAGAACCGCCTGTAACAGAGCCTGCATTAGGGCCAAGGGTAGCCGAACTCAGTGATGATATGCTGAGCCTTAAGGAAGACCCCATGAATATATCCATAGTCGACGAGGACGGAAATCCCATTCTCGCAGGTGACGAGGAAAGAAGATATTTCGAAGGCCCCTGGATGCATAAATACAATGGATATTACTATCTGTCCTACTCTACCGGGACTACACATAATATTGTTTACGCCATCAGCAAAAACCCGAAGGGACCGTTTGTATATAAAGGAAAAATACTCACCCCTGTGGTTGGTTGGACAACTCACCATTCCATAGTTGAGTTCAATGGCAAATGGTATCTGTTCTACCATGACAGCACCCTGTCAGGCGGAAAGGATAACAAGCGCTGCGTTAAGTTCAGGGAATTGAAATATAATGAGGACGGGACCATTCAGACAATGGATCCGTACAAATAAAATCGATTTGTTGACATAAAGTTAATGTCCCGGTCATAAGAAGGGTGCCTCAATATCATTTTGAAGCACCCTTTCCTGAAGCACCCTTCCGGACGAGTTCGTAAAACTATCTTCCTGAAGCACCTTTCCCTGACGGTGTCAACAATCTCATCCTGTATGCCTGGATCGAGGTCTCGCCGAGTTTGTGCATCAGCTTGTTATTTGCGTATAGTCCTACAAATGCACCTATTCCCGGCACCAGCTGCAATAATTTTGCCAGGTCGATATAATCCCTGTATTCTCTCTGAAAGCTTTCCCAATCAAACTGATTGATATCTGCCGGGAGGAAACGGCTGTACTCATCCCATTTATCCATTTTCTCAAATACCTTGTTTGCATGGTCTTTGCTTGAAAAAGCGAGCTGAAATATATTTAATATATACAACCTTTCTTTATAATTACTTACGTCAAATCCGTAAATGCTTGCAGCATCATAAAGGTACTTGATTTTTATGCCGAGCAGCAAAGGAAAATCAGCCAAGCCCCAGAGAAAGCCGCCGGCGCCGGTCGCAGCGCCTTCTGCTGCGGCAGCGGTCTTGTAAATGCCGATTTTTTCTCTGACCAGGCGCTCTCTTTCCATTAGAGAGAGCCTTTCAAGAGGAGGCTTCGTCAGGTATTTTGAGCCGAATAACACCGTCCTGGTAAGATTCTTGATCGCAGAAGTAACGATTTCATGGTATTTTTGCGGAAGCAGCCGGTTTATGCTGTTCTGTATATCCTTCGCAGTATTTTCAAACAACTGGGGCTTCTTTCTCATTTCGTCCTTCCAGCTCATCAGTTCACTCAGAGCCTTATATTCGTAAGATTCCATTTGTCACCTGCCTAATCTGTCTCATCATCTACATTATACGTGCGAGACTCTAACAAGTATGGAGATGCCGCTGCGACCTTTCCATAAAATACAGGTATCAGCAAATTTCACTTCAAATAGCTTCGTTATTATCTCCATAAAATATACTATGATTTATTTTCGGGAGATGGTTAATTGAGTAATCATATTACGGTTTCAATAGCTTTGACCATTATGTTGGCGACACTATTCCGTTATCCAGCCAATGTACCGACCGGCGAATGGTTTTCGATCAGACAGTGCGAAGCTGCGCTCGCAGATAATAATTTTTGTGCAGAAGATGAGATGAAGGACTTCCTGATTTTGTCCTTTCTCAGAGACCATATTGCTGAAGCCATAAAAGACTATTATGGATATTATAAGCCTTATATGAATGAGACTATTACAGGCATTGAGAAGCTTGGAGGAGAATACAGGATCGGGGTAAGGCTTGAGACATTTAACGGGGCACATAACCCCCCGTATGGCATCGATACGATGACAGTAATCAAGGATTTCAAGAGCGTGAGGGTCGAGAATTTTGAGCATGATGAAGTGCCTCCATGGAGTCTTTATCTCAATGACAAATATCATATTTCACTAAAGTACCCTGCTGGTTGGACGAAAGCTCCCAGATGTGGGGAGTGGTACAGCGGCACTGATGGATATTTCTTTGTTACGCCGCTTGGCGGTGGTGTCTACCTGAAACCCGATAATATCGAAACTGTGGTCAGGAATGTACTGGACCACAAGCTCCATATATATGGCATTTCTCAGCTTGGTCCGCATCCGAAAGTCGAAGTCATGAAAATAAGGGATCAGGACGCCATACTCATTACTGATCATGAAACAGCTGATTCATCTGATAACATGGGCAGTCAATCTATATTGGTTATAAAGTGCCCGGGACCGTTTGAGGTGGATGATAGGATGTGCCATTACCTTGTACTGGCTGCGGATTCCGAACATATCATGAAAATCGCAAAAACAGTCAAGCTTTATGTAACATATCCGAACGGTTGATTGTTGATGTAAGTATGATATCATTAGTATAAGAATCGGAATAGGACACGACAATGACGACTATCACAGGATAGGAGATACATAATGGATTACTTCGACAGACCTTATGCCAAAGACAGCACACAGGATTATATGAAAAGTGCGGTTTCTACCTCCAAATTCGCCAAGGCATTCAAAATTTGTTGTACTATTCTTTTTATACTATATATTCTGCTGCTATTGTTTCTTACCATGTACAGCAGGTACTACGGCAGAGGTTATGTTCACCGCAGTATGAACCTTGTACCAATGAAGACAATATTGCAATATTTGAACGCCAATATAAACCGAAATATAATTGTTACAAATCTGCTTGGCAATGTTGCTGCTTTTATGCCGATGGGTTTTCTGCTGCCTTTGGTATCAAAAAAGCTCTCGGGGTTCTTAAGAGTGGTTCTTGTTACTGCAGCAGCTTCACTCCTTATTGAGACAGCTCAATACATAATAGGTGTCGGTGCTGCAGACATAGACGATCTTATCTTGAATACTGCAGGCGGTATACTGGGCTTTCTATTATATCTTGCATGTCGGATGGTCTACAATTCAGCCTTACGGAAAAAATTGCTTATTCATCACCATTGATCATATTCTGCCGGATGGTATAGTTGTGGCACTGGATTTATTTTGAAAATATCCATTGACATTCAGTGATTATAGTCATATTATAGAACTGAACATTCAGTACAAAAATTTATTACATAAGTCTAATACAAGCGATAAAGTAAGTAAAAAAGGAGTGAACTTATGAACAATCCAAATGCACGTGATAGAATTCTCAAATCGGCGGTAAAGGTGTTCGCGGAGAAAAGCTTTGAAGGCTCAAGGATCGATGAGATCGCAAAAGAAGCAAATGTCCCCAAGTCGCTGATATATTACCACTTCAAGAGCAAGGATGAAATACTGCAGATACTTACAGATCAATTTGTCAATGAATATATAAAGATTATTTCAGCTAATCGAAATGAGTCTGATCAGGAGAAAGCAGAAAACCTGCCTGGCAGGATGAAAAATATATATCTCGAATTCGGTTCACGGAATGCAGATTTGATTAGAGTTATTTTCATTGATTCGCTGAAAAAGTCAAAGGAGGAGCCAGCCTTATTCAAAGCTGTTGAAGCGATGATAAATATGGAAACAGAAGCTTATCCTGCTGCAGCTGATGAGATTCAGGAAAGAAGGATCGCCGAGTTTTTTACCAGTTTTATCACTAATTGTGCTTATATCTGCTTTGCTGATAGCTGGATAAATTATTTCAACATCGGGAGGGATGTCTTTGATAAGATGTTTATGAAAATTTACACCGAAACGCATGGAGCATACCACAAAAACCGTAAAAAATATTAAAAGGGGGTTAATTATAAATGCAGGAAATAATTAGAATAGATCTGGGCGGGGTAAATTGTTACCTGATTAAAAAAGACAAAGACTTTATACTTGTCGACACCGGCGGGCATATGCTATTGGACAGAGAATTTACAAACCGGCGGGAGCTTTTGCTGGAGAAACTTGGGGAGGAAGGCTGCCAGCCTGCCAATCTGAAACTTGTGATACTGACACATGGCGATAATGACCATTCCGGAAATGCCGCTTTTGCCAGAGAATACTATAATGCAAGAATTGCAATGCATACCGGTGATGTAGAACTGGTAGCAGATACGGACCTGAAAAAAATGATGGAAAGCTTCAATTATCGCTCGCTAATTAACAGGATTATATTCGCGCTAATAAAAAGTACAATTTGCAAGGTTTGCGTAAAAACTCTCAATGACTTTGTTAATTTCACACCGGATATACTGCTCGAAGAGGGAACTGATCTTGCGGAATATGGGTTTGATGCAAAAATTGTGCACCTTCCCGGTCATACAAAAGGTTCGATCGGTGTATTGGCAGACGGTTGCAGCTTGATAGCGGGGGACGTTTTAACGAATGTGAAAAAACCTGAACCAGCACCAAATGCACTGGATTTCGCAATCCTCAACAAAAGTATCGAAAGAATCAAAAGTATGGGTGTCAAGCATATATACCCAGGACATGGGGAGCCATTTGAATTATGAATGTCAGGAACAATGCCCATTCCTGTGCATATGTGGTTTTCTTTTCGTTGGAGGCGCGCATCGTGGGGAAATAAGGGGAACATTTTTCTGTATTTTCATGTCAAATATATAGAAGTTCACTTTTACTAGAGCGTCAGGAAGTAACCCGCCTCTATAGGCGGTGCAAGTCTTCAGAGGAACATTATCATTCTATAAAATCCCAGATAAATTATCAATAATAAACATAAATGCATAATTATAAATATTATGGAACTTTTAAGCCATTCCTCCAATCTAATCTATTATATAGAGAGATAGATATAGTAAAAAAGGAGGAAACAAAAAATGAAAAAGAGAGGAAAGGCTTTATTGGCGACCCTGTTAGCGGCAACAACGGCACTGACGATGGCGGCATGCGGAGGCACGCAGAAATCGGAAGCTCCCGCAACTCCTGCTAATGCTTTGTATTCGACTGCGGACTCTGCAAATTACTCAATTAACAGATCACCGGCTACGGGCATGGCAGGGGATATGGTACTTGAAATGGATGCTCAGACAGAGGAAGGAATGGCTCCTGAGATGCTGCAAGATGACGTTGAATTCAACACTGAAGAGTACAACACCATCGAAGAGAACCGCCCGATGAAGGTCAGCATGTCTCCTCTGTCCACATTTTCCATCGATGTTGATACTGCTTCCTACAGCAATATCAGACGGTATCTTGAGGATGGTATCAATCCGCCTGCAGCTGCAGTCAGGGTCGAGGAAATGATCAACTATTTTTCATATGATCTGCCTCAGCCTGATGGTGAAGTACCGTTTTCTGTTACGACAGAGCTTGGGAAATGCCCGTGGAACGAAGATAACTATCTGGCCATGATCGCCCTTCAGGGAAAGAAAGTCAGTAATGAGGATCTGACGAAGTCGAACTTGGTCTTCCTTTTCGATGTTTCGGGATCAATGGATGAACCTATGAAGCTCCCATTACTCAAATCTTCCTTCCAGCTTCTTGTTGAACAGCTCGGTGAAAACGACAGAGTTTCCATTGTGGTTTATGCAGGCGCTTCCGGAGTTGTACTGGACAGTGCACGCGGCGATGAAAAGGAGAAGATACTCGAAGCGCTGAACGGACTTGAGGCAGGGGGATCAACAGCAGGCGGCCAAGGCATAGAGCTTGCATATAAGATAGCAAAGAAGAATTTTATCTCCGGTGGGAACAACCGTGTAATACTTGCTACGGACGGTGATTTCAATGTGGGCGTCAGCAGCGAAGGCGAGCTGACCAGGCTGATAGAAAAGAAGAGAAAAGAAGGTGTCTTCCTCAGCGTACTCGGCTTTGGCACGGGAAACATAAAGGATAACAAGATGGAAGCGCTGGCTGACAAGGGCAACGGAAACTATGCATACATCGACAGCCTGCTGGAGGCTAAAAAGGTACTTGTCAGTGAAATGGGCGGAACTCTCCTGACGATTGCCAAGGATGTGAAGATACAGGTGGAGTTCAATCCGGCGAAGGTCAAGGAATACAGGCTTGTCGGGTATGACAACCGCATGCTTCAGAATGAGGATTTTGACGACGACACAAAGGATGCCGGTGAAATCGGTGCAGGCCACAGTGTTACAGCCTTTTATGAAATTGTGCCCTACAAAGCAGGCGAAGAAATTGAAAGCGCACAGCTGAAGTATCAGTCATCGGATGTCAGGCAGGAGTGGGAAAACGAGTGGATGGAAGTAAGGCTGCGTTACAAGAAGCCGGACTCCGATGTCAGCGAAAAGCTGGTACATACTGTTACGAACAGCGAGATCAGGGAGAATCCATCAGAGAACTTTGTGTTTGCATCTGCTGTTGCCGAGTTCGGGTTGCTGCTAAGGGATTCCCAGTACAAGGGCGCATCATCCTTCAACAGCGTGAAGAACCGTGCTCAGAGTTCACTCGGCAGAGATGAAGAGAACTACAGGAGCAATTTCCTCGAACTCGTTGACAAGGCGATACGCATAGCGGATTGAACTGTATCTGATATGCTGCTTTGGATAGAAGAGTCTTAAGAATAGTATGTTATGCTATTCGAGAAAACACTCTGGTATGCGATTTGAATAAATGAGCCCGAAAACAGCCTGGTATGCTGCTTTGCACAGATGCCAGGCTGCCTTTTTGAGTAGGATATGGCACTTGAGATGGTGAGAAAGGGGGAAGTGAAGTGGGGAAGAGAATGAGGGAGGGCATGAGAAATTGGTTAGTGAAGGAAAGCATTATTGGAACATCTTTGTGCACATTAGAATAATGTGAGGTGCAATGGAGTTGTGCGGTGTGTATTGAAATAGTGCGGTGTGCAAAAACCATTAGTTCTGGGCAGAATTTTATTGAGATTATAGATAATATTCCCAAAATAGTGGACATAAAACAAATATAATAGATTTATGTAGACATACACTCCGCATCATGCGCCCAGAAGACTTGTTTTTTGCACACTGTACTCCGCATCATGCACCCAGAACTTAGTTTATTACACACCACACTCCGCGTTAGGCGCCCGGAGCTCATTCAATTGTACACCACACACTGCATTACGCACCGGGAACTCAATTTTCACACATCTTACTTCGCATAAGGGTGCTGCATATTCAATCGAGGTTTATAATATGCTACTATAGATGGAAAGGGTCAGCTGGATAGGCTAATAATTGCAATATTACATGAGGAATATGTGTGAGTGTCCATAGTATTAGCAAAATGTATTATGACATGAAGAATGCGGCAAGTGTCCATAGTATTAGCAATTAGTTTGGGGGGGATCAATGTGAGATCTGCATTTTTAAGAGCAATCGTGTGTTTGATAGCTGTTTTCATGTTTTTGCCAGCTGTTGTTTATGCCAACTCATCCTGGCACTGGGTCACTGTGAGCCCAATGACGATATTCCCGCTTGCAGTTGTTTTTACACTGCTGATAGAGGTGATCGCGGTAAAAAAGTTTGCAAAGGTCGACAATACTAAGAGGGCATTTTTGGTGATCGGCCTGGCAAATCTGCTTTCATTCCTTGCTCCATATCTGGAAAGAGCGTACCGTTTCATGGCTGTGACAGGTGGCTTCTATCTGTCGGCTGCTTTCAACAAAGGACCATACTATATGGTTTTTGCCGGGTCTTTACTGTTGACAGTCATAGTTGAGCTGCCTGTTGTATATTTCCTCCTCCGCAAGAATACTGTAAACCGACGTAATCTGGTGTTATCTATAGTTATCTCCAACATTGTGACAACTTGCATAGTAGCAGTTCTAGAGCGCTTAATATGTGTGGGCAGATGGTAAGTTGACCTTGGCGAAAGACTCCGCAGGTTTCCTTGGGATCAGTATTATGCTAATATGAAATTGTAAGAGGCAGCATAGGTGGCTGTAAAGTATTATATAAGGAACAGTTGTGGTGGTTGATGAGGTATTATATCATTAAGTTTACATGGATGGGCAGATGTCTGTGTATGTACTCAGTGGCTTATTAGAAGTATAGTATCATAAAGATAGGAGATGGATAACGAGTGGACAATAATTTGAAGTCAATTATTGATAAAAGGATATCTAAAACCATAAAGAATCTTGAAAAAAACAATATGATGGCCTGCTATGTCGAGTCAAAGGATGATGTTGTCAATAAGATTGCAGAACTGATGCAGGACGGCGAGACGGTTTCGGTGGGCGGCTCGATGACTTTGTTTGAATGCGGAGTGATCGACCATCTCCGTTCTGGAAGGTATAACTTCCAGGACAGATATAAGGAAGGGCTGACAAGACCTGAGACTGAGGAAATATTCAGGAAGGCGTTTTTTGCAGATACATATATCAGCAGCACAAATGCAGTAACAGAGAATGGCGAGCTTTATAATGTCGATGGCAACAGTAACAGAGTTGCAGCCATTTGCTATGGTCCTAAATCTGTGATCATAATTATTGGGTACAATAAGATAATTGACTATCTCGATGCAGCAGTCAGCAGGGTGAAAAGAACCGCAGCACCGGCTAATTGCGTGAGACTGTCATGTAAGACCTATTGTAGTGAAAAAGGGGAGTGCATGTCGATCCAGTCAGGGGAAGAAAGTATGGCGGCGGGCTGCAACAGCCAGTCGCGTATTTGCTGCAGCTACGTAGTATCAGGCTACCAAAGGGTGAAAGACAGAATCAAGGTCATTATTGTTGGTGAAGAAATGGGTTATTAAGTGTCGGGACGCCGAATACCGAGCATGGTGTGATATTCGCAAGCAGAACAATGGCAAGTTAATTGTAATATTAAATTAACATTGAAAGCTGCAACGTTTTGGTTATATGTTACGTCTATTATGTATACAAACAAATAACCAAAGGAGATGAGACAATGAATACAAAAAGGATCGCAGCCGGAATACTCACCGCAGCTGTGCTTACAATATCTGCGGCAGGTGTGTTTGCAGCAACGGAGGAACCATTGCAGGCAGGTACTGAAAATGGACAAGTTGTCCCGATAAGTGTGATGCTTGATACGCAAAGGCAGTTAGTCTACGGACAGTTCAGAGGGACAGTCAAGGAAATATCAGATCACTGGTCAATAGAAGGTGCTAAGTTCATATCGCTCGAAGGCAGTTCGGGGGAGCTTGCCAATGTAATAGTTGATAAAACTACATATGTCTTTGAAAATGAGAAAATATCGGTGGGTTCCGAGATAACAGTTTACTACGATGCAAATGCAATGATGATCATGATCTACCCGCCGCAGTACAAGGCGGAAGTCATTGTGGTCGAGAATGACAGCAGGAATATCAAGGTGGATAAGTTTGACGAGGAACTGGTCAGCGCCGACGGTATGCTTAAGCTAATGAATATTTCAGAGGTAAAGGATATTGTCAATGAGGATGGATCAGCGTATAAAGGTGACCTGAAGGATAAGGTGCTGGCGGCAGTATATACCATATCAACAAGGAGTATTCCTGCACAGACAACACCCCAGAAAATAGTTGTACTTGATAAAGCAGCCGGTTCAGACCAACAGCCGGATGAAAAACCCGAATCAGCAATCGTGAGTGTATCTGGAAGTGATGTGTTTGTTGGTGGTAAAAAAATCGCGGCACCAGCAGCTTATGTCAGCAAGGCAGGAGTGCAGATGGTTCCCCTTCGTGCGGCAGCAGAGGCTATGGGGCTTGAAGTCACCTGGAACGGCTCTGAGCGGAGTGTTTCGATCGGAAATGAAATAATGCTTAAAATAGGAGAGGACAGTTTTACTGTAAAAGGTACAGAGATTAAGCTGGATGAAGCCTCGCTGATCATAGACGGCAGAACCTTTGTGCCGGTAGGGTTCTTTGATTCAGTAAAGTGATCAACGGATTGCGAAAATGAGCACCAAATATGAGAAATACTACGATAAGTTAACAAGCACCCTTTATGTAACCCAGTATAATATGATATTATGCTGGGTTTTTATATTGAATAGAAGAGAACAGCTCCTATGCTGCAGATAAGCACTGGACTGACCCAGTGTATGAACATAAACAATGTCTGCATAAAAGACAAATGTCTGCATAGTTAGTATATATTGGCCGCAATGCCTAAAATGCCATTGACCTTTTAGCATTTATATTGTACAATGCAAATCATAAGGCCAGTTGTTAATACTATCCAGAATCTGTTTTTCAATGGTGGGGACTTGCAAAAGCGCCTCGCCTTTATTTGTATGTTAAACTGAGTATAATATAATGTATCCCATTACTTGACGTATTTTCAGCTATCAGGCTGGAAATTGCCTGGCTGGGGTAACGTATTGCCTTAAAGCGATGCAGGAGTGAAAATATGAAGATCATTATTATTGGGGACGGGAAAGTTGGATATTCCCTTGCTGAAAATCTATCAAAGGAAAATAACGATGTCACGATAATTGACAAAGATCCCGAGCCTCTGAAAAAAGCGAGCGAATATCTGGATGTTATGTGCATAAGAGGCAATGGCGTAAGCACGAAGATCTTAATGGAGGCAGGCGTGAATGAAGCCGATCTGCTTATTGCCGCCACGACCAGCGATGAAATGAACATGGTTTGCTGCCTTACTGCCAAAAAGCTTGGAGCGGATCATACAATAGCCAGGATCAGGGACCCTGAATACGCAAGCGAGCTTTCTGCGCTCAAGAGGGACCTTGGGCTTGATATGGTCATAAATCCTGAACATGCCTGTGCGAATGAAATTGGAAGGGTACTGAGTTACCCAACTGCCGTGAATGTAGAGCCCTTTGCTAAAGGCCGTGTAGAACTCGTGGAAATGAAGGTTATCGAAGGTATGTCCATTGTAGGCATGAAGTTGAAGGACATATCGAGTAAAGTAGCGACATCTGTACTGATAGGTGCAGTTCTTCGCAACGATGAATTAATCATACCAAATGGTGATTTTCAGATCGAAGAAAACGATATGATATATATTATCGGGAAGTCATTCAATGTGTATAATTTCTGCAGGCGCATCGGACTGAATAATGATAAGGTCAAAAACGTCATGATCATCGGAGGCGGAAGGATAGCCTTTTATCTGGCCCAGTACCTTAACGAGGCGGGAATGAAGGCGAAAATCATAGAAATTGACAGGGATAGATGCTATGAGCTGTCAGAACTTCTTCCTGACACTTTGATCATCTATGGGGACGGTACTGACGAAGCTTTGCTGAATTCCGAGAACCTCAGTGAAATGGATGCCTTTGTTACATTGACCGGTCGTGATGAGGAAAACCTGCTGGCGGCATTATATGCAAGGCAGTGCGGTGTCCAAAAGGTTGTTGCTAAAATAAACAGAATCAATTATGCCTCGATAATAAAAAACATGGGTATCGACTGTGTTGTCAGCCCGAAGCAGATAACAGCAAATGGGATCATCAAATTTGTCAGAGGCTTGAAAAATGCTATGGGCAACCCAGTGGAGACGCTTTACAAGATCATTGGCGATAAGGCTGAAGCTATTGAATTTATTGCCGGACAGACGACGAAATTTTTGAATATACCGCTGCGATATCTCAAACTGGTGGATGGTGTTATTTTTGCCGCTATCGTAAGGAAAAATGAAATCATAATACCCCACGGCAAGGATGTAGTGAAGCTTGGTGACAGCGTCATCCTTATAGTTAAGGACAAGCAATTCTCGGATTTCAACGATATTATTTTACCGGGAGGATTGCCGGATGAACTTTAGGATGATTTTCAGCAGTCTTGGCACTGTGCTGTGCATTGAGGCAGCTCTTATGATTCCTTCGCTGATGGTTTCGGTGATATACAACCAGAGCGATGTATATGCATTCCTGGTATCAATGCTCATACTATTGGCAGCCGGTTTTTTGCTTCACCTTCTGAAACCAAAGAATACACAGATGTATGCCAGGGATGGATTTGCGATAGTGTCGCTGTCGTGGTTTTTCGTGTCACTCTTTGGAGCTTTGCCATTTTTCATCAGCGGTGTCATTCCGGCACCTGTCGATGCTTTTTTTGAAGCAGTTTCGGGATTTTCAACAACTGGAGCTTCTATATTGACAGAGGTAGAAAGCCTGCCAAGAGGCATATTGTTCTGGAGAAGCTTTACTCACTGGGTCGGCGGCATGGGAGTATTGGCATTGATGCTGGCTGTATTGCCATCAGTCAAAGCCAGTACGGTACATATCCTGGCGGCTGAAAGCCCCGGTCCTAATCCTGGCAAGCTGGTGCCCAAAATGGGGCAGACCGTTAAGATTTTGTATATGATATACACAGCAATGACTCTGCTGCAGATAGTATTGCTTTTGTTTACAGGAATGCCATTGTATGATTCTATAGTCAATTCGCTGGGAACAGCCGGTACAGGCGGATTTTCAGTAAGAAATGCAAGTATCGGAGCGTACAGCAACTTACCGGCGGAGATTATAATAGCAGTGTTCATGTTCCTTTTCGGAACGAACTTCGCACTTTATTTTCAGATAATAAAAGGAAACATAAAGGCATTTTTACGTGATGCTGAATTCAGGTTCTATCTTGGGATAGTTGTGGTTTCCATACTGCTTATAACGCTTAACATCACCGGCAGTGTGTTCGGTTCATTCTGGGAATCATTAAGATATTCGTCGTTCCAGGTAAGCTCAATAATAACAACGACCGGTTACTCTTCGACTGATTTCAACCTATGGCCTTCCTTCAGCAAGTCCATACTTGTCATGCTGATGTTCATAGGTGCCACTGCAGGATCGACAGGAGGCGGTATGAAGTGTCTGCGTATCATGCTTCTGATTAAGCTTGTGAGGCGCGAGGTAAATAAAATAATCCATCCCAGATCTATAAATACTGTTAAAATAGATGGTAAGGCAGTGGATGAGGAAGTATTGACCGGAGTCATGGCATTTTTCTTTGCCTTTATATTCATTTTTGTTGTGGCCTTGCTAATTGTATCATTGGAAGGCAAGGACCTGATTTCGAATTTTACCGCAGTTACTGCAGCAATGGGAAATATCGGACCGGGCCTTGGGATCGTCGGGCCGATGGGGAACTTCTCATCCTATTCTGCTTTGAGCAAGCTTGTTTTCTCCTTCTGTATGATCGCAGGAAGGCTGGAGATATTCCCGGTCCTGCTGTTGCTTGCTCCGACATTCTGGAAGAAGGTAAACATATAAACTCGTATTTTATTGACAATATGGAAAACTTGTGCAATAATACCGTGAAAGTGAGTATGCTTAGGTTCTGTTGACGTGAAATGAGGCAGGAAAACCTGATACAGAGGCCGGGGATTTAAAACAGTACCGAGCAGCATAGGGACGATGTAAGTCCTACACGCAAGGCGATGACAGACCCTGTGGAGTCACTCTTTTGAGTGATTCTGCGGGGTTTTTATATTTTCAGGTCAAGAGCTGGAATGGGAGTAATAGGAGTGTAAGGGAGTGATTTATATTGAGCGGAGCAATGACGAAGGAACAGGGAGTTTTAGAGCTCAGTGCCAAGCTGCGCAGCAAACTCATAGGACAGGGGGCATCACTGGTTGGATATGCTGACCTCTCGACTCTGCCGCAGGAGGTGAGGGAAGGGTACCATTATGGTATTTCAATCGCCGTGCAGGTGAGGCCTGAGGTCGTCAGACGGCTGAAGGAAGGCCCGAATATGCAATATTACTACGAGTACAACCGTATAAATACGCTTTTGAATGAGCTGGATGAGTATACAGCAGCGATATTGTGCGGGATGTGTATTTATGTGTGCCCATGGACCCAGAAGTATATTAACAGCACAGATTAGGGGCCTGGATGCAGTTGTCATAAAGCAAGATCGATTATCATGGTATAGAACATTTTCATGAAGGAGGAAGATTATTTGTGAAGGAGACAGGGGACGCTGCTATGTTCCCCTGTCTCCTTCGCCTTAAGAATCAGAACAGTTTATTGCCGCATTCTCCGCAGAAACGGGTGCTGGGCGGGTTTACAGTACCGCAGCTGCTGCAGGCTGACGAGCCCAGCTTCGCGCCGCATTCTCCGCAGAATTTTACACCCTCCTGGTTTTCAGCGCCGCATTCGGGGCAGCTGAGAGCCTGAGCCCTTCTTTCCAATGCTTCTTTTTCATCCTGAGCTGCCTTCAGCTGGCTCTGGATCTGGGATATCCTTTTTTGCAGCGACTGGAGCTCAAGTACCAAATCACTGAATTCCGGGTCACTGCTAACGTTGTTGAAAACCTTTTTGCCTATGGCAGCATAAGCCTGTGTTTCCTGCTGCTGCAGATCGTTTAATTCGTTACTCAGCTGAAACAGCTTTGTGTTTGGGTCATCCTGTGGCATAAAAGAGCTGATGCCCTTCAACAAACCGCCAAAAATGTCATTTGCCATAATATAATCCCCCTAATATATTATTATTGATGGTGAACCACCCTAGCCGCCGCGGGATATTTTGAAGTAGACTTTGACTGCGTTGTCGTAGCCTTCCTTGAAGCCGAAGATCTTTTGCTTGAACTTCTGCTCATAGCCTTCCAGTACATTGACCTTACATTCGACTGTTGCAGGGAGGCCCTCGTCTATTTCTTTCCCGGTAGCGAGACCTACCACGTCGTTAAATGTAAACTCCAGATCTCTGGCGGCTCCATAGCCCTTCATGACCGCGTCGAGATACTTGCCGATTTCCAGAGAGTATTGCTCGGCTGCAGCCATGATATCTTTATAATTGCTAAGTTCAAGACTGAAGGCACCAACGGCCCATATTGAAACCTCAATTCCCATGAAAGCGCCTGCAACGAATTTACCGCCATCCTCCATCATAGTCCTGAGCATCTCTCTGTATTCGGCGCTCATGTGCTCTCCGGTGTCGAAGACAGATATGGTCTCATATGTCTGCGGGTTTATTTCAAGCCATGCCCAGCGTTTCTGACCGTCAAATTCAACAGGCCTGTCAAGTGTTATGACTATGTTCTCTGTTTCCTGGATCGTTCTGGTGAGCCTTTCGGGATAGCCGGACTTTTCCAGAGCTGCAATTGCGCTGTCCTTGCCGTCTTCAGTATTTGGTATCAGCACCATGGAGGTGCCCTTGGGAGCTCTCATCCATAGATCAAGGAAGTTGATCCTGTTTTTGCCGGTCAATGCGTCACCTTCAAGAATTGAAACAAAAATACCTGCGCCTATGTTGTAGGCTGCTTGTGTGTCTTTGTCACCATTCTGGCATTGATTGACCGCCTGAAGGAGATCCATGGAAGTTCTGAATTTGCTGTCTTTCTCATTCAGTCTGGATGTCAGGACGATAATGCGTTCCTTGCTTGTACGTCCCAGCACCAGGCCCATGTTTTCTCCGATTTCCTTGTCATATGCGGTCTGGGCGGTTATAAAGCGGTTTATTATATTACGTCCATACCATTTGAGAGCAGAGAGCGAGCTTGGATTCTGTGCCGCCTTATACTCCTTATCTGCAGCGTTCTGCAGGCTGTTTACTGCTTCTTTGGGGAGATCGGGCAGATTGATCGCTATATTGTGATAGATCCTGTCAAGCCTGTCTCCTTCACGTAATTCGCTTTCATGTACAAATTCCTTATCAGGAAGGGCGAATGTGATCTTAATGCCATAGACTCTGTCCTTGCCGGAATCGATAGCATATTCTCCCGGTTCCACACCGCCCGGTGTACTGATGGCAGCCATGTATTTTGTACCGACACCCTTGCCGGCTTCCATGAAGCCTACTTCGATCAGATCTGTACTGAGGTCTGCCAGCGATATTGTTTTGCTAAGCAGTTCAGCTTCGTCAAGTATCTTGGTGTCTGATTCTCCTGCGCCTCCCAGCGCATTTGAAATATCATTTGCCACTGCTGCTTCGGAGCTTCCGTCCGATTCGATTTTGACCGATACTGATATGCTGGCCTCAACAGGAGTGTATTCATCTGCTTCCTGATTTCCGGTAATGTAGACCAGTCCTTCAAGTTCGCTTATGTCCTTCATGAATGGGATTACCAGGAGCTTTCCGGCACCGTTTTCGTCAATGTATGATATTCCCGGCATATAGCGGTTTTTCTCCAGCTCGGCGGGACAAAGCTCATTCAGCTTTGCTCTTCCCTCATCAGTAAGAGCTATACACCTGGAACTGGGAGTATAACCGCATTTAGCTATAAGTCCGGTTGCAAGATAGCCCAGATCCCATTCGGATCCCCAACCCTGTGTAAGCACAGCCTCCGGAGCATAGCGGTATCTCCAGCTTACATCGGCACTCGGCATCCACTTGAGCGACTGAAGCATACTCAATGCCTGACTGATATCTTTTACTGAACTTATTTTTTCTGCACCATGTGTTACTATGGTTGGGACAGGGATATAGTTTTTGCCGTCGCCCTGGGTAAAGTCGATCGTCTTTGTAAACCCTGCCGAGCCATTGGAGGATTTAACTGACTGATACTTCAGTTCAGCCTTTTTGACTGCCTCAGACAGCAGTTGCTCAAATTCATCGCTAAATGTTTCGATTTCTGTTTGTTGTACCAGCAGTTCCGAACTGGTATAAGCAGATTTTGTCAGAGACTCATTCAGATCTGTAAAGTAATTGGATTTTAGTGTCCACTTGGATTCTTCATCAGGAAGGGAGAACAATACAAAACCTCTTCGCTGTGTACCACTGTAGACACCCCAGTCTCCGTCGATGCCATAAAGCAGGTGGGCGGTTGCTAAGTCGGGAAGTACTACGCCTTCTGTTGCATTTATATTCCCGAAGTCTCCCAGCCCAATACCTCCGGTAGATTCGGAGGATTCATCGTCATCATCAGAATCCTCATCGTCGTAAGACTCTTCATCCTCGTAGGATTCGTCATCGCCGGACTCTTCATTGTCAGAGCTATCTGCTTCCTCTTCGTTATCGGAGGCTGGCCTTGATACGGATGACAGATCTATATAGCCGGAATTGGCAAGATCCTCGCGAACAAGATAGAATATATCCTCGGGTATTACAGCGCCTTCAGTACCGACAGGGCAGGTGAATGTTACATCTGCGACTGCCCAGCTTGAATTGTAGGGTTCAACCTGATCGAGGGTCGTCAGTTGGTTTATACGCAGCTGCAATCCTTGTGCTGATAAAGAGGGCTTATTTACAGTGCTGCCATATGCTTTGCCATCTGTTATCGGTATTTGAAGGCTTCCATTCTGCAGATCGGCCCATAACTCCGCCTGTGTAGCAGACAAAGCTTTTGCCACCGGATAAGCCAGACGTACTTTGTTGACCGAGGATGGCGCCAGCTTTACCGGGGACATGAAACCAAGGGGCAATGCTGTTGTTGCATTACTCAATTTAGTCATAAGGGGTCCTGAGTTAGTATTGATTTTCAGGTAGAACCTGTCAGAAGGCTCTATGTCCAGCAGTGCCTGCACTTTTGAATCAAATTGCGCTTCAATTACTCTAAAGGCAGTATTGTCCTCCGCTTTGTGAACATCAATAACGTCAGTATCCTTTGTTGCAGTCACTTTAATCGTGAATGCATCGGTTATATTAGCCGGAGTTGACGCAGGCTTACTGTTGAGCTCCATGAATTGCGGGTTTATCCTTCCGACCAGCGGCATATGGATGTGCCCTTCAGAAGTGTCATAAAAGTGCAGCGATGCTTGAGTTACGGCACCTTCGGGCACAAGGAATACGATCATGCCTGACACCGTCTGACCCGAAGGGATGACGATACCTGGATCGCCCGGCACAGCAATCGGCTTTTCTGTCAGCCAGGTTGCATCGGAGGCCGGGTAGCTTCCCTCATTGTTTGTTGTCATATAAAAGTGATTCTGGAAGCTTGGTATCTCATATGTGATGTTTTTTGATGTTACATTCTTCAAATCGAGCTCAAGGGCAAGGAAGCATTTGTTCGATGGCGCATCCAGACCTTTGAATTTATCAAAATAGAAGGCTTCTCCCACCGATATTTCCATTGCGCTGTTTTTGGCTTTCTTGTTGTAGCTGATACGCCTGGTCATTATTGATTCTTCGCCGGGCTTGCTGGTACCGGTCAGCAGAGAAGCAACTTCCTTGTCATACTGTTTCACAGCAGTGCCCGTTGTCAGCTTGATTGGCTGCGGGTCAGCTGCTTTGCCGGATTTGGAGGGCCTGGAGAATTCAACATCCTGGGAGGCTGCATATTTGAATAAATCACCTGAGGCTGTCTGTTCGTTTATTGAAACAGATATGGGAACATTAACAGAGCCTGATTCCTTTCCTATAAGGCCTAATATTTCTTCAAGAGCTGACTTCAGTCCTTCGGCATCTTCGCTCACAACATAGCGTCCGCCGGATAACTGAGCCGCCCTTTCAAAGACCGGTTTTTTGTCTTCCACACCCATACCGGCCCAGAGCACAATTATGTTGTCCTTTTTTATTTCTCCCAGCAGCTTCTCGAATTCCATCTGATCCTCTTCATCGACCTCAAGGGCTGCATCTGTCATGAAAACCATGACCCTTTTACTGGTTGGCACAGAGATCAGATTCTCGTAGCCTATCCTGATGGAATCCAGTATGGGAGTTCCGCCGCCGGCATCAAGGGAGCCAAGACCCTGCAGCATCCTCATCCTGTCGTCTGTTGTCACCTGCTGCTGCTGAATTATGTTGCCGCCCAGAGGCCCGGTCTGAAAGCTGATCATCTGGAAAAGGCTCTGCTCCGGCAGTTTCATTATAAAATCGTGGAACAGGACCTTGGTGCGGTCCATACGGAAATCGCAGCCCTCTTCTTCGGCGGGATCGGTGTCCATTGACCCAGAGGCATCCAGTATGAAGCTGACTACAGGCTTGTCCGAAAGAGCTGATTCGACAGGCCTTTTGTATTTCATTACAAAGGAATTTCCAAACTTGCTGCCGATCGCTTCAAAAACCTTATCCAGAGCTTTATTATCCTTTGCATCATAATATTCTCCGCCTGAAGCCGCAGCGAAATCCTTCATTGCCTGCTTGTCGGCGCCTTCTCTGAACCCTATTGTATAAAGAGGTATACCTGCCTCTTTTATAGAATCGATGACATCTTCCTTTGTGGAGCTGCTGCCCTCGCCCTGACCGTCCAGACTGGAATCGGCCCCGTCTGCGAAGAGAACAACAGCAGGGCGGATCTTGCCCTCCAACAGTCCTAATCCTTCCAGCGTTGCATCAAACAGCATTGTGGAGCCGGAAGCTTTGACAGAGGAGAGGCTTTTTACAACTGCTTCCTTGGTCTCACCTTTAAGTACACGTATTGTTGAGTCGAAATCGATAACTTTAATAAATGTTTTGTCCGGCAGGCCGTTGATGAATTTTTTGGCTGATTCTATCGTTGCAGGCATAAGATTGCCCATTGAGCCCGAGGAGTCAAGAACCAGGACTATGCTCGGAGGGGCAATTTGCCGTGTGATGTCCAGTATCTCTGCTTTTTGCCCGCCTTCTGTAATGACTGTATTCTGTTTGTTGGGGAATACATCTCTATTCTGCGGATCTTCCACCATCATGGAAATTGACGCTGTAGCGCCTTCGTCCTTTGTTTCTGTGATCGTGATCCTGCCGGTGAGTTCACCCGGCTCTGCAAAATATTGACTTAGCGTTGTATAACTGCTGCTAAGTGAATCGGGCAGGGTCAATACTGTTTCCTGGCCGGCACTTACCGGTACGAGTCTGGCTTTGCACGAATATAAGCCTGATGTCTCTGTAGGAACCAGAACATTCCAGTAACCGGCGGGAAGCCAGAATACCGTATCGCCCTCGGGGGTTACATCCCCTTCCAGAGAGTACTCTTCGCCATACTCATATTCCACACCATTCTGAGGCTCCACTGATGCGTTTCCTGATGGAACACCGCAAACCTTGAGCATGCCAAGCTCATCACCCTGTTTTATTGCGGGGATATCACCCAGCTCGTTGAGCTTGAAGGTAAATTCAGCCGGCGCCTGGCCATCTTCCCATCTGAAGCTCCAGATAAGAGGATCGGAGGTCTGAGGAAGATCGTCAAGTACAAAGGATCTCGATCTGGAGGATATAAGCTCCCGCCTGTAGTCGACAGTCCTGGTAAGTATGCCTGTTTTCGCATAACTGCTTATCTCCAGGTAAAGCGCACCATCCGGGACACTTATTTCGGCTGATTGAAACTTTTTTCCGTCGGTTTGTGTCACGAAGGTGACCGAGGGTTCATCTTCATCAGGGGAAACAGCAGTGGAAAACTTCTTTTCCTTTCCTGCCGGCACATGAGGCTCTTTCACAACAGTGAGGTTATAGCCTGAATCGTCCTGCCTGGCATCACCCCACCAAAGGCTGTCTTCATCCTTGCCATATGTGAAGGTGAGGACGTCTCCATAAACATTTGAATAGATATTGGCACCAAGCTCAGTTATGTATTCCTTTAAAAACTCCAGTGGTATGCCGGACGGGTCAGCTACTTGAAGTGTCCAGACCTCACCTGTTACCGTTTTACTATTTTCTGCAAAGTTCTCTATGTATTTTAAATCATGGGACCCCTTCGAATAGCCGGTACTGCCGTAGAGGCTCTGCGAGCCCAGTGGGTTGATTTCAGGAACAGGTATGTCCCATACACCTACGGGACCTCTTTCAGGACCTTTTACGTTTGCAGTCGTCTTCTTGCTTCCGTCTTTATCAGCATCCTTCCGTCTGAACAGACAGCCCGAAAAACAGCTGATAAGCAAGACTGCAATCAGGAATACCGAAATGATTTTTTTCATCTGATTAGCATCTCCTAAATTTTGTATTGAACATCGCTATATCAAGTCGTATCAAACCCTGTATCAAACCCTGGTACCGCATTCGCCGCAGAACTTGACGCCTTGTGCAACCTGTGCGCCGCAATTCGGACATTTGTTCAATGACAGATTGTGACCGCAATTGTTGCAGAACTTGCCGCCGCCGGAGGGTTTGCCGCAGTTGGGGCAGGTGATTGTCTTGCTCTCTATGGCTCCGCGGAACACGTTAGCTGTTTCGGCAGCCTCTTCGATCTGCTGCACCATTCTGGCTGCCTTTGCTTTCGCAACAGCAACATTCTGGCGCGGAGCGCATTCCACACACATGCCCTCGTCTTCATTGAAATCAGAGTCACAGATCCACTGACGACAGCCATGGCATCGGTTGAAGTGCTGCTTCGCTTCATTTTGAGCCCTTATGAAGGCTGCTTCATGCTCCTTCTGCCATTCCGGGCTCATCCCATGGAATTTTTCCGACAGCACATCACTGCCATAGCCCGCACTCCTTGCAACATCACCTATGGCGCCTCCGAACAGGCCGCCCAGCGCTCTTGCGCCGCCGGAAATGCCGCGCAGCAGCGAGCCCTTTTTATATGTCTCGGATTCAATGAAGGATGATTTGAAACCGTCATTGCAGAGGTCACAGTAAAAAGTAAACTGGAAGCCGGCCTCAGTGCTGTTATCCTCATAGTTACGTGTGAATGAATTTAACATAATGAAATCTCCTCCTGTGAAATATTTATATTTTTATTTGTTTTTAGGCAGGACTTTACCGCACACAGTGCACTTTTTGTTCTCAAAGAATTGTCTGCTTCCACAGCGTTTGTTGGGACATTGGATCATCAGGCTTTCACCGCAGTGTTCGCAGGAATCCTGAACAAATGTCTTTTCCATGCATTTGGGACATATTATGTATAGTGGTCTTCCACACCCCTGACAGAAAGCATCTCCCTTGTCGATCTCACGAAGGCAGGCCGGGCAGCTGTAGATAAATGGGCTCATGCTGCCACACTTGGGGCAGAAATGGGAATCTCTGGAGAGGTAGTTCCCGCAATGGATACATGGCTCTTTATAAAATGCCATATTAGCACCTCACTTTCCTATATCTATAATTATAAGTTAACGATATAGATAAGTAATCATCTTGAGGGCAGTTTAAGAATAATGCGAGGGGTGATTTTTAGGGTGATTTTTCAATTATGTGCACAATGATCATCATAGAATAACATAAAATGGAAGATAGTTAGATGTTGATTTTGGAGTTCTGATATGGTCGATGTGTTATAGAATAAAACCATAAATGATCAGACCTGCAGCTCCTGCGGCAAGCATGGCATATATGGGGTTGAGTTTGAATTTTCTCAACAGGAAAAGGCATGCCCCAAACAATCCGACGGCAACAAAATTAAGGTCGGACAACCGGAAGGAGAAATCATCCGTGCCGAACAGGACCGTCAGCAGTATTGAAAAACCGGCTGACGCAATCAATGCGACGACTGCAGGCCTCAGCCCCTTTATGATGCCTTGCACCAGGCTCAGCCCCTTGAATCTGTAATATAGAGTGGCCAATATCAGTACAATGATACATGATGGAGTGACACAACCGACGGTAGCTATAATAGCGCCCGGCAGCCCTGCCACTTTTGTGCCTACGAAGGTCGAAGCGTTGATTGCGATCGGGCCCGGAGTCATCTGTGAAATTGTCAGTATGTCCATAAATTCTGCAGGAGTCAGCCAGGTATGTATATTCAGGACCTGGTCCTGTATGAGGGGGAGGGAGGCATATCCGCCGCCAAAGCTGAATAATCCCACAAGAAAGAAGCTCCAGAACAGTTGAAGATATATCAATCCGATCCCTCCTTTTTAGGTTTTGAACGGAGGGTGGTATACGCGCCGAGAACCCCGCATATCAAAAGTATGATCACTATGTTTATTTTCAGAAATGCTGCCGCTATGAAAGACAATGCCATGACTATGATGGCTAAAAGCTTTCTGTCTTTAATTATCTTTGCAGCCATTCCTATCACGACATCAACAATGACTGCCGCAACACCTGCCTGCATGCCTTTGAACAGCGCCTTGATAAGGTTGTTGTCACGAAAGGCTATATAGAAATAAGATATGACCGTGATGACTATCAATGGAGGCAGAACCGTCCCCATAACGGTCAGAGCAGCGCCTGGAATGCCAGCCATTCTGTATCCGACAAGAATCGAGGTGTTGATTGCGATAGGGCCGGGAGCCGATTGCCCTATTGCCACAAGATCCAGCATTTCGTCCTCTTCGATCCATTTCAGCTCTTTGACAAAACGCTTCTGCATCAACGGTACAATAACATAGCCGCCGCCGAATGTAAAAGCGCTTAATGTAAATGTTGATATAAACAGCTTCCAATAAAAGAACTTGTCCTTTTTCACAAAGAATTCTCCCATATGTATATTAACATGCATCTATAGGTAGTATACCCCTAACATAGGAGAATTCCTATATGCATTTTAAATGACAAACGGCAGATTACCTGCCGTTTACTTTGTACTATTCTACCTTTATTACCGATGTGGGGCATCCTTCTTCGGCTTCTTTTGCACATTCCTCGGCATCCTCAGGCACTTCGTCCACATGGACTTCCGCAAGTCCGTCATCAGCCATTCTGAATACATCCGGGCAGGTAGTTGCACAAAGCTCACAGGCAATACAGCCGTCTCTGTCGATCGTTGCTTTCATAGATAAGGCTCCTTTCTGATATTTATTAATTATTATTGCTCAAACAGAAATATATATTTTAATCGTATTATGTTATAATTTCCAACATAATTTCCATTTGAAACGAATATTGAAAAATGAAACAAATATATGGTCTTCAACGTCGGTATTACTAGTGCGAACAAAGTATATGACTTTTTATGATGCCGGAAGGTATATGTATGAAAAAGAAGCTTACTGTTGTGATAATTATTTTTATTGTGCTGTTGACGGCAGAGATCATTTTGATTTTTTTCAAGGGCAGCAATGGCATGGCTAAACCTCAGAAGGATGAGGGCTTGCGGAATGCTGAAAGCAGTGAAACAGGCAGTGACGATGCGGCAGGCGCTGATAAAGGTGAGCCTTATATCGATGCAGGTAATGACAGTTCAGATAATATCAGTCCGGCTTATGAAAATACCGCTGGTGGCAGTACAGCCAATGACAGTCCAACTAGTGACAATCCGGCTAATGACAGTCCAACTAGTGACAGTCCGGCTAATGATGCCGTTTCACTTATTAATGAAGCTGGTGCCACAGCCAGAGAAAGAATCGCTCCGCCGGAAGGCTTCGAAAGGCTGACTCTCGATGAAGGGTCCTTCGGCGAATACCTGAGGAACCTGCCGCTCAAGCCCCATGGTTCAAGCGTCAAATATTATGATGGTGGGACAAAGCCCTGGGATGTGCATGTGGCAGTAATCGACATGGACGTTGGAACCAGAGACCTGCAGCAATGCGCCGATGCTGTTATCAGGCTCAGGGCGGAATATCTCTATGCGAACGGCAAATATGATCAGATACACTTCAATTTTACAAATGGCTTCAACGCAAAATACGGCAAGTGGATCCAGGGATTCAGGATCAGCATAACTGGCAATAAGGCCGTTTGGGTGGATAATGGCAGCAAGGGTGCGGATTATAAGAGCTTCAGGAAATATCTCGACACCGTTTTTGCATATGCAGGAACTCTATCTTTATCACAGGAAATGAAAAAAATCGACCTCAAAGAGATGCGGCCCGGTGATGTGTTTTTAAAGGGCGGGTCTCCCGGACATTGTGTGATAATAATCGACATGGCAGAAAACCCGCAGACAGGGGAGAGGGTATTCCTGGCGGCGCAGAGCTATATGCCGGCCCAGGATATACATATCCTGAAGAATCCCGCAAATGAGGATGGAAACCCGTGGTACCCGATGGAATTCGGTGATAAGCTTGTTACACCCGAGTGGACATTTTCAAAGGATCAGACCTACAGATTTGCAGAATGAATATTCTGTGTATGGCCTACTACATATTGCGACGTGGTGCACTGTAATGTTACTTCAGTCTGTTTCTTGGAGAGACCCCGAATAATTTTTTATACGACCTGACAAAGTTGGAATAGTCGTTGAAGCCGCATTGCTCACTTGCCTGCATGGAGGGTATGCCGCTTTTTATCAGCGTGTCAGCCTTTAGCAGCCTTTTTTGCAGAATATAGCTATGTACTGGGTAACCCGTGAGCTGCTTGAATTTGTGCATCAGATGATACCTGCTCATATAGAACCTTGCAGCCAGGGAATCTATTGATAATTCTTCGTTCAGATTTTTATTGATGTAATCCAGCATGACATTTATGTATTTGTCGTGAATAATATCTTCAATGTCATCATTTCTACCGCCTTTCATCAGCTCCCTTGTCAGAACTACGATCAATTGCAGGAAAATGGAGTTCTTCAGCAGGGATGACCCGAATTCCTTGCTTTTGCATGCTTCCTCCAGCCTTGTACATAGGATTCGGGCATATTCCAGTATTTTGCCGTCGAGTCTCAGCATGTTGTTCTTCCCGCTTGTCAGGTCAAAGCAGGTAAAAAGATCGCAGTCTCTGCTGTGGCTTGACAGAAAGCCAGGGTTTACCCATATCACAATGCGGTCATACATGACACGAGGGTCGATGACCGGCTTGTGGAGTTCGCTGCTGCTGACGAACAGGACATCCCAGGGTTTCAGTCTGTATGCATTTCCCTCTATCAGGTACGTCACATTGCCGGAGATGAACACGATTATTTTGTTAAAATCATGATAGTGGTATTCGAACTGTGTATTTCTCATATCGTTTAGATGAAAAAATGCAAAATCCCCTATCAAATATCCCCTTTTAGAATCTCCCGATGAATTTTCATCCACTGCTGTCACCTCGTGCCGGGCTAGTTTGACTGATACAGCCCAGCCAATGTTATCACTACAAAACCTAGTAGATTGCCGGATACAGCCTCACACAATATACTATGCTTTCGGTATGTCTGGGATTACATATTACATTCGATTCCATACGCACGATACGCAAACTATCGAGCATCTTTCGCCATTGATGCTGTGAAAAATCTGAATATCATATACCATAAGCTGATTTTAAACAGTGTTGGGTTTATATTATGTCAACGTGTTAGGATGGAAAGAAGGTGCATCAATGAGTTTTATTAAAGAAAACAATGCTGCCGGCTTCATAGTGCTAAATGCCATGATGTGGGGATCTTCCTACATATGGTCAAAGATATTAATAGGTTATCTGCCTTATTTTACGATCCTGTTTCTTTACTCACTTGGAGGACTGCTTTTCTTGACCGCACTGTTTTTCCGAAAATTGCGGAGAATTGACAGAAAGTCAGTATGGCCGTGTGTAGGGATCAGCATTTTTTCCGTACTTAGTAACATATCATGCATGTTTGCTCTGGGCAGCACCAGCAGCTCGAATACTGCATTCATTGTACAGATGTCAGTAATCCTGACACCTTTGATCATGGCATTAGCCGAAAGAAAGCTCCCGGCAATGCGTTCAGTGCTGAGCGCTGTGATAGCTGTTCCCGGTTTGCTTTTGCTGACCGTTGATTTCAGCAGCTTCAGACTGAATCCGGGTGATCTGTTCGCATTGGCAAATGCATTGTTTTTTTCACTATATCTGACTTCACAGAAGCTGTTTGCATCTAAAACAAACCCAGTGCATTTTTCATTTATTCAGCATGTCACAAGCTCAGCCGTATTTTTCGGTATGGCATTGATTTTCGATGGGAGGCAAACAGATTTATTCAAGATGGATGTTTGGGCTTGGACTGTGTTAGCGTTGAGCATACTGATATCAGTCACGACAATTTTATTCCAGTCAGGCGCCCTGAAATTTGTAAGGCCCGAGAGGGCAACTGTCATATATACTCTGGAACCCGTCACAGCTGCCATACTTGCATACTTAATCATAGGAGAAAATATCAATGGCATTGCTGCAATAGTGGGGTGCATTCTGATAATCACAGCTGTAGTGATTACAGTTCCGTTGAAAGCGATAGGTAAAAAGAGTCGAGTGCAGTTGGTTGCCTGATTGCAGAAGTGAGTTTCGATTTGATGACGGGGCGGGGGAGTACGGGTTAAGATATGGTATGCAGATGGCGGAATGCGGGCGAAATCTGGCTTTGCAGATGGCAGAGTACGGGAAGAAATCTGGCTTTGCAGATGGCGGAGTGCGGGGACGAAATCTGGCTTTGCTGATGAGGGAGTGAAGGGACGATATCTGAATTGCAGATGAGGGAGAGAAGGGACGAAGTCTGGCTTGCAGATGGCGGGGGTGAAGGTACGAAGTCTGGCTTGCTGATGAGGGGGTGCGGGGAAAATAAAGGCAGTATGACTGTCCTACATAGGTGGTTTTCAAATAAAGGAAGCACCAATATGTCAAAAAGGATTGTTTTATAGACAAGGGCAGTGGTTCTGATTGTTTAAGGCCACAGTGTATAAAAACGAATCATCTGGGTGCCTCAGTTTTGTTTTTTTGGAACCGCAGTGTGCAAAAACCTGAACATCTGGGCGATTTATAATGTTCTAGAGTTAACATAATCGGGTAAAAAGCCTATAAGATGCCAGAATTATTGAATACTCTCAATGAAACTAATGAAATTGTGCCCAGATGACGTGTTTTTTGCACACTCCCCCTATGGAGCAGCTTTTTTTTGGATTGATTATAGTACACTTCTATCTTAACGGCTCCACATCGAGGGACTTGGACAATTAAGCAGATCGAATGAGGACATTTTACTTCGGTGGTGGTCCAAAATTCAATTAAAGTCCTACTTATTTTCTTTTTTATAGAATGTATTCAATAAATAGGTGACATAATGAAGTCGTATATAGCTTTATGTAAACTAGTACAATGTGAAACTAGGACTTTAATTGAAAAATGGACCAGTCGGTCTGCTGAACCAGGACTTTAATTGAAAAATGGACCAGTCGGTCTGCTGAACTAGGACTTTAATTGAAAAATGGACCAATCGGTCTGCTGAACCAGGAATTTAACACAATTTGTCCATCTGGAATGAGTTTTCTGCCTTAATGGATGCAGGCGGGAAAAATGGACAGTACACAAGTAGCCGCAAAAAAGGTAAAATATATGTGACTTCAGTTTGATATGTTGGTATCATGAATGTAACATTGGACAGTTGCGGGAGGAAAAACGGTGCCATTGAAATATCGCCGCCGGAGGAGATACTGGTGCCATGCAAATACCGGTGCCAAGTAAATACCGGCGCCAAGTAAATACCGTCGCCAAGTAAATACCGTCGCGGTAAAAAAATAACGGTTCTGTGTAAATGCCGGCGCAATCGTTGGAGATAGTGCTAAGTAACCTATGAAAACAGTTAGAGGAGTAAAGTTATGACTAAATTCATATCGTGGAATGTAAATGGGCTGAGGGCTTGCTTGAACAAGGGGTTCATGGATTTTTTCAAGGCTGTTGATGCAGATGTGTTCTGTCTGCAGGAGACAAAGGTATCTGAAGGGCAGGTGCAGCTTGAACTGGAGGGGTATTATCAGTTCTGGAATTATGCAAAAAAGAAAGGGTATTCCGGGACAGCTGTTTTTACAAAGACAGAGCCGCTGAAGGTCGCATATGGGATCGGTGTGGAAGAGCATGATAATGAGGGCAGGGTAATAACGGTCGAATTCGAGAATTATTATCTTGTTACGGTATATACCCCCAACTCACAAAGGGAGTTGGCACGCCTGCCATACAGGATGACCTGGGAGGATGCTTTCAGAGATTATCTTAAGAAGCTTGAATGTAACAAACCTGTGGTCGTATGTGGCGACCTTAATGTGGCACACAAGGAAATAGATATCAAAAATCCTGCATCAAACAGAAAAAGCGCCGGTTTCTCCGATGAAGAACGCGCAAAGTTCACAGAACTGCTGGATGCAGGCTTTATTGACACCTTCAGATATTTTTATCCCGACAAGGAAAATGCCTATACCTGGTGGTCCTACATGTTCAATGCCCGCGAAAAGAATGTTGGCTGGCGGATAGACTATTTCTGCGTATCAGAGGCTTTAAAGAGCAGACTTGCGGATGCTGCCATCCATGCTGATATTATGGGTTCGGATCATTGTCCTGTCGAACTGTGCTTAACATAAACAAAATTACTTGTCCCTAATGATTATTACCGGATAATTACCGCCAGAAGATTATCACCAGAAGATTATCGCTAGATAATTACCGTCGGCAGAGGATTACTACCGTCCGCAGATGATTACCGCCAGAAGTCGTCGAGGACGTCGCTGAGGCGGCAGCCGTCGGAGGCTCTGGTGATGGGGCTCCATTCCGATGGGAGCAGCTCCCGGTATATGTGGTAGGAGAATCGTTCGTCAAGCAGTATCACTACACCCATATCCTCCTCGGTGCGGATGACACGGCCCGCGGCCTGCAGTACACGGTTGATGCCGGGATAGGTGTAGGCATATTCGAAGCCGTTTCCGGACTGTTCGTCAAAGTGCCTTCGTATTATATTCCGCTCGTTGCATATCTGGGGGAGGCCGACACCTACGATGATTGCGCCTGACAGCCTGTCTCCTGTGAGATCGATGCCTTCGCCGAAAACACCGCCCATGACAGCAAATCCTGCCAAGCTCGATTCGCCCGTGCTTTCGAACTCAAGGAGGAACTCCTGTCTTGCAGCCTCAGACATGTTGGGTGTCTGGTACAATGTGCGGATGCCATGACTTATTCCCATGAATCTGTAATAGACCTCATTGAGATATTCGAATGAAGGAAAGAACACCATATAGTTGCCTGGCCTTACTGTAACAGTGTCAAGTATGGCTTTGGCGATTTTGTCATATGAAAACTGCCTTGTTTTATATTTGGTCGATATTGAGTCATCGACATATACGCACAGGTTCTCCTTGGGAAATGGGGAAGGGATGGCCAGAGACCTTGCATCGCCGCCGCTCAGCATGCCAATAAAATACTCCATAGGGGAGAGGGTCGCTGAGAACAATACCGACGCCCTGCCTCTGTTCATTGCTTCCCGGAGCAGCTTGGACGGGTCAATGCAAAACAGCTTTATCCGGAAATCCGCTGTCGATTTGTCAAAGCATGTGACGTATCTTTCGTCGTATAGCTCTGTTATCTTTATAAAGTGAAGGCTGTCATAATATATCTCAAGCAGCGAGTCCATAAAGGATACCGGCGGATTGCGGGACAGCCAGTTTTCCATAATGCCCGTAAAACTCTCCAACAGCCTGTGCAGTTCATCAGGCCGGGACCTTCTGACACGGTAGAACCCCTTACCCTGGTCATCTTCATCTTCGGTCATCGATTTGGATGTATCGAGAAAATGCTTGTATATCCTGTCCACAGAATCATATATCTCGGGCAGTTCATCCTTTGCAGCCTTTTTCAGCCTGAAGAAAGCCCTTTTCGAGAGCTCTGCCGAATACATGTCCCTCGCTCTGTCAACCAGGTTGTGGGCTTCATCCACCAGAAAACAATAGTCACCCCGCTTTGTGAAATACCTTTTCAGATAGACCCTCGGGTCGAAAAGATAATTATAATCACAAATAATGACGTCGCAAAAAAGGGACAGGTCAAGTGACAGCTCAAACGGGCAAACTGTGTGCTTTTGTGCGTAGCGCTCAATAGTCGGCCTGTCAAGAGTGTCCTCCTCAAGGGCTTCTGCCATTGCTTTTTTGACCTTGCCGTAATAATTTCTGGTGTATTCACAATTCTCTGCGGTACAGATCTGCTCCTGACAAAAACACATCTTTTCCTTTGCAGTTATTGTTATGGATTTAATTCGAAGACCTTTCTGCCTCATATCCGCCAGCGATTTCTCAGCCAGGCTTCTGGTGGTGGTTTTGGCAGTCAGGTAAAATATCTTGGATACAAGGCCGTCACCAAGTGCCTTGACGGCAGGGTAAAGAGTGGCAATGGTTTTACCGGTGCCGGTGGGTGCCTGGGCAAAGAGCAGCTCATTGTTTTCTATGGTGTCATATACATTATCCATAAGCTCCTGCTGGCCCTGCCGGTAGGATGCATATGGAAAGACCAGCCCGCTGATGGAGCCGTCCCGCGAGATGGACCAGCCATTGACGACTTCCTGCCATGCCAGGTAGTCATTGGCCAAAGGCATGAAAAACTCTTCAAGAGAATCGATGCTGTACAGGTCAATAAAGGATTTCTCCTGTTTATCATCCAGCTGAAAATAGGTCAGACGTACAGCAATATAGTCAAGCCCATTCTTCCTGGACAGCATGTAAGCGTAGCACTTGGCCTGAGCCCAGTGAAGAGGGTTATAGTCATGTTCGATAAGCTCAAGAGGGAGAGTTGTGGTCTTGATTTCGTGTATCGTGGTGCCGGAGTCATCCTGAAGCAGACCGTCTATCCTGCCGCTTACCTCCAACAGCAGTTTGCTGCCCTCCAGTTGGAAGGAGACCGGCACTTCGGCATCATATGTGTCGCTGTCCGGAAGGTTCTCTTTAACCAGCTTCCTGACGGCAGCATGGCCCCTGGTGCCTTCGACCGCCCTTGACGGTGAATACCCGCCGGCAGTGAGGTCGCCGGACTGGAGAGAATATTCGACCAGCTCATTTACTGATACATAGATTGTTTTTTTATTCTGCATGGCAGTATTCCTTATTTTCTGTCGAACTGTTATATTACATTATACAAACCGGCATTTTCTAGTATAATATAGTTGTCAGATAATGAAAAGGCAAATAAGGAGAGAATGCGAAGTGGATATTAACAAGTCGAGATACGAGCTCACAGCAGTGAAGCCCGACCAGTACCCGGCCACTATAATTCCGGAGATAGCGCTGCTAGGCAGGTCCAATGTAGGAAAGTCATCTATCATTAATACGCTTTTAAACAGACGCGGCCTGGCCAGAGTTTCCTCCGAACCCGGAAAGACAAGAGGCATCAATTTTTACAATATCGATGACACGCTGTATTTTGTCGATTTGCCGGGCTATGGCTTTGCAAAGGTTTCAAAGGAGGCCAGGGCATCCTGGGGCAGGATGATCGAAACTTATCTGAATAAACGAAAACAGCTCAAAATGGTATTGATGCTTGTGGATATCAGGCACCAGCCAACAGCGGACGACAGGATGATGTACAATTGGATCATTGAAATGGACCTGCCGCATTTGGTCGTTGCCACAAAAATGGACAAGATAACCCGCGGCCAGGTACAGGGCAGGCTATCTGACATCAGAAAGACTTTGGGCATCAAGGCAGGCGCAGGACTGATCGCATATTCCTCTGAAACCAGGCAGGGCAAGGACCAGGTCTGGAAAGAAATAGAACAGGCTATTATGGAACAGACAATTATGGAGCAGGCTGTTGTAACTCCGCCCGCAGCCGATTGATCAAACTATGAAGATATATTCGTTTGCACCGATAGCTGATATAAACTGCAAGCTACTCATCCTTGGCACCATGCCGGGAGTAATGTCGCTGAAAAAGCAGCAATACTACGGATTTGAGCGAAATGCGTTCTGGAGGATCATATATAATCTTTTTGATTCGGAGCCGGACGAGGATTACAATATGCGCAGGAAATTCCTGCTGAGGCATGGTATTGCATTATGGGATGTGCTTAAGGCATGCGAGCGTGAGGGCAGCAGCGACAGCGACATAAAAAACCCTGAAGCAAATGATTTCGAGGGCTTACACAAGATGTATCCGGGGATACGGCATGTGTGCTTCAATGGAGGGTCCGCTGCCAAACTGTATCAGCGTTATGTTGCGAAGAAGGGGACAATGGTGAATAATGGGATAACGGGGAATATGGACTTTCATCAATTACCGTCAACGAGTCCGGCATATACATTGCCCTTCGATAAAAAACTGGAACAGTGGCAATTGGTCCGAAAGCTGCTGGAGGAAAGCACCAGCGTTTGACTCCAAACGGGAGACATCGTCTAGATTCCGCTGGTCACATTGTGGATCCATTTCTTTGACCTGATCCTGAAGAAGCACAAGGTTGCTTTATATACCTCCTGAAGAGATACAATCAGGAATACCCATACTATACCAAGCTGCAGCAGGATTCCGCAGATCCAGGCCAGGGGCAGGCCTATAACCCACACAGCAGTTATGTCCAGGAAGATAGTGTACCTGATGTCACCGCCGCCTCTCATAGCGCCTACGATAGCTACGCTTGCGAAGGACTGGAAGGGTATCAGAACTGCCGCGACTATCAGCAGACCCATTGCATAGCCCACTACTTCGTCTGATACCTTGTATGGAGCCAGCACCAGAGGCCTGACCAATATCAGCGCTGTTCCTATGACGGTTGAGATCATAAGTGTCAGCTTAAGGAATCTGACCGCATAATCATATGCAGTTTCATTTTCGCCTGAACCTATCTTGTTGCCGACCATGATGAGGCATGATGTGGATACACCCTGGAAAAAGATAAAGGACATGCTTCGTATTGTCGAGGTGATGTTCACAGCCGCTGCGGCTTCCGTACTCATCAGCGCATATATGGCCATATATATCGAGGTGCCGACAGCCCATACTCCATCCTTTATGATGAGCTCTCCCGAAGTGCTGAAAAAGCGCTTTATCAGGTCCGTATTTATATTGAGCAGATCCTTGGGCTTTATTGATACTATATTATGTCCCGCATAAACTGTGTACAGTATGATGGAGGCTTCAGTCAGTCTTGCGAAGACAGTTGCCGTGGCCGAACCGGCAACTCCCATTTCAGGCAGGCCAAGCTTGCCGAATATCAGCAGATAATTCAACAAAGTATTCACTACGATACCGGCGAAATTTGCTAGAAGCGGCAGCTTTACATTTCCGGTGCTGCGAAGGGCGCTTGAAAAGCACACCGAGAAGGCCATTATCAAAAAGCTAATGCTGACTGGCTTCAGATATCTGCTGCCAAGGGCGATCACGCTCTCATCCTTTGAAAACAATGATAGTACGAATTCCGGAGCTGTGAAGGAGGGTATGAAAAACAGCATCGCAACGGAAAATGTAATTATCAGGCTCAGTGACACAACTTTTTTTACAACGTCGAATTTCTGGTTTCCCCAGAACTGAGATATGTAAACTGAAACGCCTCCGCCTATAGCAAAGATCACCACACTGAATATAAAGTAGACCTGATTTGCAAGCCCGACTGCCGTTACACTTGCATCACCCAGCTGACCGACCAGTATATTGTTGGTCAGATTCAGCGAAGCCGATAAGAATTGCTGTAAGGTAACAGGTATGGCTATGGTAAGGAACTTGGAGTAAAAATCCTTGTCGCTGAACATCTTGAGCTGCATCTGCTATCTCCTTTTTCATTTGTAAGTACCTTTATTATAGTCCTTTTGAGCTTTTTTGCTCTTCATTTCTTGCCGGCAGATAGTCAGAATTTGCTTTTCTCAACATGTTTTTTATGATGTCATCTATTTTTAAGGATTCTGTAACCAAAAAGCACCAAGTTTTTGTTATAATAAAAATATATGCAGATAATGTGGAATTAAGCAATCACAAATGAAAAGGGGGTCAGACATGAAACTCAAATTTAAAATCGCAGCAACTGCAGTCATTGTTCTTCTTGTAATTTCATTGAGCCTTAATATAGTATCCGCCGTGAACCAGACGGCTGTTCCGGGCTCCGACCAGGATCCCATAGTCAGCAAGAGCTATGTGGATGCCGCCTTTAAAGAATTATCAACGCAGATACAAATGCTCATCGAACAAAATACTCAATTATCAGCTGAATTGACTAAACAGGATAAAACTATAAAAACACTGCAGAGCGAGATCACTGCTCTAAAAACAGGCACAGCACCGGCCAATCCGCCAGCAGGAACCGGAGCGGCAGGGACTGGCAAGACTGATGATACAAAGGCTCCAGACACACAGCAAAAGGGTGTTGTCAATACGGCGGTCCTGAATTTGAGATCGCAGCCTAACACAACTTCGTCAATTCTTGCTAAGCTGGTAAAGAATGAGACGGTAACGATAGTTTCAAAGAGCAATGGATGGTATAAAATAACGACATCAAAGGGAAAGACCGGATATGTATTGGGCACACTAATAACACTGAAGTAATTGTCTTGCGTAGTTGAAAGGCCTGGACAGGAAAGCATATCTGCAGCCAGAGGATACTATTTGGGATTGGAAGAGCTAAGGTTCTGTAATAGAGTTCCGGCGCAAATATTATATACTCCTGCAGGCTGACGGATTTCGGAGGTGTGTCTTGAACAGTCTAAAGGAAGTTAAGATAGTATCAAGAGTTAAGAAGAGGTCGAAATTTTTGAGAATCGTTTCGGCGCTTATTCTTATTTGTATTTTACAGTTTGCCATTGTACTTGGTCTTATTTACATAGAGGGTGTTTCGGATAAAGAGACAGGAACGGATTACCTGGTCATACTCGGCTCGGGACTGGAGGGCGAAACGCCTTCCGTTTCGCTGCTGGAGAGACTCAGGACAGGCGCCGGCTACCTGAGGAAATATCCTGATACTACCGTGATCGTTACGGGAGGACAGGGCAGGGGAGAGGATATCACGGAAGCCGAGGCGATGAGACGTTATCTTGTCAAAAATGGCATCGATGAGAGCAGGATCATAATGGAGCCAAGGGCCACGAGCACGATGGAAAACTTCAGGTTTTCCCGGCAGCTGATCGAAGAGAGGACCGGCGGCCATGCCGGGGAGATCACCTTTATAACGAACAAATATCACATTTTTCGTTCCCGGATACTTGCCCGCAGGAACGGTCTGACAGCATTTGCGCTGGCATCCGGCGATTTTGAGGGTGTTGTGCCCAAATATCTGCGCGAATATTTCGCTTTTATCAAATCACTTGTATTCGACTGGTAACTCAATATTAACAAATTGTTCAAAAAAAATTCTTAAATGTATCATAGAATAAGGGTATCAATATAAATGTAATATTGAAATCAATGATTATACAGGAGGTCTTTGATATGTATAATGATTTTGGATACTATGATTTTGAACAGAACAAAAACAGACCACCGAAGAAAGGTGGAAATATTGCAAAGTACATAGCAATTATACTTGTTACATCGCTCATCAGCAGCTCGGCAGTTGGAGTACTGCTTTATAATAAATTTACGGCAGATCTTAAACAGGCGGTATTATCAGCCACAGAGATGGCAGCTGCTAATGAGCAGCCAGGAACACTGCAGTTATCAGCGGATAAGGGAAATGAAGCTCAGGCAGTTCAGGCAGCTCAGGATGCCAGAGAGACAGCGCTTGAAAGTACAGCGGAGTTGGCAGACAGCCAGGGTTCCGGGGCAAATGATCAGCTGAAAGGCAGCAGCAGCGGCAACATCAAGAATACGGCCCTTCCGAAGGGCTCTGATGTAACGGCTATCGCAAAAGCCGCAGGACCGGCCATCGTAGGTATAAGGATGACGATATCGGGGACCAGGTATAACTACTTTGGAACCACTAACAGTCAGGTGGGAGAAGGCTCAGGGATAATAATCAGAAAAGACGGTTACATCATGACAAACTATCATGTTGTCTCAGGAGCGGATCCGAAGAATTCCACAAGCAGCAGAACGATACTGGAGGTTTTCCTGCCGGATGGAAGAGAGGCCAAGGCTGAGTTTAAGGGCGGCGACGAAAAAACGGATCTGGCCGTTATCAAGATAGATATGAAGGACCTGCCGGTAGCCGAGCTTGGTGATTCATCGGAGCTCGAGGTAGGAGAGCTGGCTGTTGCAATAGGTAATCCGCTTGGAATGGAGTTTGCAGGTTCGGTCACGGTCGGCGTAATAAGCGCTCTGAACCGGACAATGGAAATGGAGAACAGGACGCTTAATCTTATACAGACTGATGCGGCAATAAATGAAGGAAACAGCGGCGGAGCACTCTTGAACTCCAAAGGGCAGGTCATCGGAATCAATTCTGTCAAGATAGCAGCGTCAGGTGTAGAAGGCCTTGGATTCGCTATTCCGATAAATGATGCGTGGCCGATAGTCGACCAGCTCATCAAATACGGCTATGTAAAGGGAAGACCCGTCATCGGTATTTCCGGAAGAGAGATTTCCAGTGTATACGCCAGTTATTACGGTCTTGTCGAGGGAATATATATCACTGATGTCACTGCAGGCAGTGGAGCAGATAAGGCCGGGATCAAGACCGGAGACATCATTGTCAGCATGGCGGGCAAAACCATCAAGACGGTAAAGGATCTTGATAAAGTCAAGGATGCCTATAAGCCCGGAGACACTGTGGCAGTAGTAGTGAGCCGGGATGGGAAAAATCTGAATCTGAAGCTCACATTCGGCGAAGGAACTTAAGGGTCCGGCGCCAGGACTCCAGACTGAATACCGGAGCGGTACCCGTCACTTGCTTTATGGCGGGAAACCTGCCGCTCGTTATATATAGAAATCCCGGGGTCATTTGATCCCGGGATTTCGATTAATTATCTGTTGAATTTAGACGCCCAAAATGGATGAATCCTGATCCTTCAGGCCGTCGCCTGTCAGCATTGATACATCAGCGCCCAGAAGTCTGAGATCTCTCACTATGTCCTCATAGCCGCGCTCTATATGCTCTACTCCAGTGATTCTGGTAACGCCGTCGGCCATAAGTCCGGCCAGCACAAGAGCCGTTCCTGCTCTGATATCACCCGCATGTACCCATGTACCGGTCAGACGCCTGTGGCTGTTGATGCGGGCAATACCGTTTTTAACAGATATGTCGGCACCCATTCTGTTTAGCTGATCACAGTGGTTGAAACGCTTGGGATATATACGGTCGGATATTGTACTCCTGCCGAGAGCCTTAAGCAGTAAAACTGTTACAGGCTGTTGAAAATCGCTTTCGAACATCGGATATTTACCTGTACGTATCCTTGTTGCCTTGATACGTCCCTCGCCATGGGCGGTTATACTGGTGTCTGTCTGCTCAAAGGAAAGACCGATCTCAGTCAGCTTTGATATGCATGGCTGAAGGTGTTCAGGTATGACATCTTCAACAGTAAGCGTACTGCCAGTTATGCCTGCTCCTATGAGATATGCTCCAGCGATCAGTCTGTCCGGAGCGCAGGAATGCTCACAGCCGCCAAGCTGCCGTACTCCATTGATGCGTATGGTATCTGTGCCGGCTCCGTAGATCTTGGCGCCCATTTTGTTTAACAAAACTGCAGTATCCACTACCTCAGGATCCTTTGCAGCATTGTACAGTGTGGTCTTACCGTTGGCAAGCACGGCTGCCAGCATCACATTGATTGTAGCTCCGCAGGTCACTACATCAAAAAATATCTCTGCTCCATAGAGAGCATCAGCCTCAAGCAAATAGTGGTCCGCATGCATTTCCGCCTTTGCGCCGAGAGCCTTGAGCCCTTTGATATGCTGATCGATAGGCCGCGATACAAAATTGTCTCCTCCCGGATAGCCGATGGACACCTTGTGGTGTTTTGCAAGCAAAGCGCCTGCGAAATAATATGCGGCACGGAATGAGGAAGAGAGCTTTGGTTCGATTTGAGCCGTGTGGATAGTACTGGGATCGATTATATAGGCATCATTTGTTTTTTCGTATGATGCGCCTATGCTTTCCAATATCTGAAATACAATTCTTATATCTGAAATATCAGGAATGTTCGAAATATGTACGGGTTCATCAGCCAGACAGCATGCTGCCAGCAGTGCCAGTGAGCTGTTTTTTGAACCGGGGGCCCTGATCTTGCCTTTCAGTGGTTTGGAGCTGTTTACTTCAAGCCATCTCATTTGTTTTCCCGCTTTCCTTTGATTATTGTAGAACTAATTTTATTATACCCGTTATTATATAAAATGTTAATCAAAATTTTAACATAATACTCAAAAAAGTTCTAGAAAATGCTAGAAAAACATGGAAACATACGCACTTAATCTGTTTTTCTGAAGAACATTGTATAATAACTGGTGGTATAGTCATATCCGCTGTTTGTGATTCTTGATGAATTACTATGCCCTTTGACCTCAATACCCTTGGCTCCGACTGTGTCCATGGCAGTCAGCAGTGTGATGACCGAGGGTACCGAATCCAGATTGTCATTGCTCATCATGCTTATTTCATCCATGTTCCAGGAGCTTATTGCAGCAAGTGTCTTCTCATCCATTTTGTCAGCCTTGTTGACATCAAGATAATGCGAAAAATCAATAGAAGCCAGAATAACGGCATCAGGTCTGTCTGAGATGATTTCAGCCAGCAGCCCTCCGAGTTCTTTTGAATCTCTTTGTGTGTAGTTCCCATGCAGCAGCACCGGAACGATTTTTGCATCAGGGATATAATACTTGATATATGGGATCAGAGCTGATATTGAATGCTCATCCTCCATCAGAGTGTTGTTTTCAGATGCTTTCAGCTTATCTATCAGCACAGCTGCCAATTCACGGTCGGCTTCAAGTGTGCCGAAGGTCGTAGCCCAGTCTGCGGTGGAGGTATGGACTTCGCTGTCGCCAATCAGATTGTGGTTCGGCGCTATCAATATAATTGTGCCGGGAGGGTCCTTGGCAAGATCACGGAAAAAGGCCGAAATCATTTTGCCTGCGAGCAGGTGATGGGGCACAATGCCGCCCTTTACCGGACCCTTTGGGGTATTGCCGGATTCGCTGGCCATGGTTTGTGCGGGGATCACGGACCCATTTACTGACTTCAGGAACTCCCTCTCGTTGAAATAACGGCAGGTAAGCACAGGAACAGTGCTCGGAGTGGATTTGATATCCACGGCTGGTTTAGCGGCAGGATCTGTAGCAGGTTCTGCGGCAGGATCTTCGGCCTCAACTTCAATGCCAGCTTCAACTACCTCAACAGTGTCTGCTAATCCTACAGTTACCTCTGTATCAGCCGCTACGGGAACATCAGCCATTGCTGCATCTCCGACAGGATTAGCCATTACTGCATCTCCGATGGGCGGTGAAAACATTTTGGCGAATATGGCGCCGCCTGCTGAAAAAAGGCAAAGCATGGCCGCAAGAACTATTAATAGAGTTTTGCAGCCATGCTTTTTCATTGTGTTGCCTCCAATCCATAGAATCCATTGTTGCAATCGAATACAGTCAACTGTGCTCGGAACTTCCTAATATTACTTACTCACTGTCACCTTGACCTTTTCGGAGAAGCTTGCTATATCCTTGTCTGTATGGCGTATAGCGGAGCTGTCTGCGGTATATGAGCCGGGTGATACTGCCTTTGCATAGTATTCTATAGTATTATCCTTATAGGTGTATTTTATGTTTTTATTGTAGTAACGGCCGAATATTACCTTCTGTCCTGTTACCTCGTTAGGGTAGTTCCAGTTATTATCGGTGCCCTTCTGACCATATACCGGATTGATGTACCGCAGACCTGCGGGCAGTATATCTGTTACCTCATAATAGCCATCGGGAGCGTTTTCACCAAAGTTGATGGTCAGCGTCACCTTAACCAGTTCAGAGCGGTCAAAGGCCTTCACAGGTCCCTTTTTGCTTCCTGCTCCGTATTCTCTGCTGATAGAGACAAGCTCGGAGCTGTTCTTCATATTTTCGCTTATAGGTGTGACATATGAGGAGGCCACCCGGATCTTGCCTGTAATGCCGCTGAATCTTATTGCTGACAGCTTCTCAGGAGTCAGCGTCAGCCTGAAGGAGCTGCCCTTCTGTAATTCAACCTTCTTTTTGACACCATCCAGTTCATATGTGAAGCTGTTGACCAGTGACGCATCCTTGATGTAGTTTGTAGCGAATACCATGCGCTCCAGGTTTACAAGCAGAGTGGAGGTCGAATTGGATGTAATATAGCTGAATAGCTTCATTTTTTCAGGAGCATTTATTTTCAACGCTATCAGCGCGCACGACGCAGTGTTGTCGATGGTTTCATCCCTGCTTCCGCCTTCGACCCATGCCATGGTGTCAGCGATCTCTCCTGAACTCTCCATTGCTGCCTTATATACTGCTGCAGCACCCTGATGATCTCCTGCGTCAGCAAGCGCGGCTCCCAGTATAAGTCGGGATTTCAGATCCAGCCCATCTTCCTCAAGCAGAGCGCGGATATCAAGAAGTACCGGCTCTTTCAGCGCTGCAAGGCCCCAATAAGCGTATATAACGTCCTCAGGAGCGGAATCTTTGTTCTCGATGAGGCTGTTGAAATAGAAGGAGAGAGCGTTGCGGTCTATTCCTTCTGCGGCCAGCTGGCACATTTTCGCCGACAATTCAGGGCTGCTGCTGCCATAGGGGAGCAGCGCCAGACCACCGTCGTACATCTGGTATTCAGAAAGATCGGGATCTTCATCATTATACAAATCATTGTTGAAATAATTCTTCAGCAATTTGCCCGATACCTTTCTTGCAAGGACCTGATCGAGCCTTACTCCCCAGTTCCTCCAGTACAGCTGATGAAGCTCGCTATAGAGAACGGAGGAATCTTCGTTATAAAATTCCAATGTAGTAAGTCCCTTTGTTCCGTTTGAGAGAACTGTACTGTCAGTCAGGTCGGCAATATCGGTAACTGTGGTTTCCAGCATGCTGTCAGAGACTGTAAAGCTGCGCTCCATGGCATCCGTCAGTTTTCCGCTGGAGCCTTCGATCCGCAGTGTGTACGTACCCTGATCCAATGGGTCGAGCTGGATCTCATTGTATACATTTGCGTTTCCCCTAGTGGTATATGTGCCCTTGCTCTTTCCGTCGAGACCGATGATAGTGATCTTGAAGCTTGTTTCGGCACCCGGTGCCAATTCCTCGCCATTTGCACGAACCAGCAGGGATGGAACATCTCCGGTCAGGAAACGCTTATTGAATATGCTGTCCACAAAGAACGGGAGCTTTGATGATATGTTGGCCGTGATGTGGCCTGCATACAGGTCACTTGTTACGGCCTGGGCAGTTATTCTCCAGGAGGTCAGATTGTCAGGCATTTTAAATGTAGCCTCCGCTTTCCCGTCTGCACCGGTACGGACAACAGTGAACAGGGCCGTGTCCTTAAAGTCCTTTCTGACGCTTTCATCCATGCCTTCTCCGCCGCCTTCGGCCATAACATCGCCGAAGTTATCAATAGGGTCATAGGAAAGGTATTCAGAGAGGAATCCAGAGGATACTGTCAAGTCGTAAATTGAACCCAGGGTATCTACATACTGATCGTATAACGCAAAGTATGCTTCATCCACCAGGCTTATATTGACCTCAGAGGCGGCGGGCTTACCCGAAGCATCCTTTACCAGGACTGAGAGCTTGACTTCATCACCGGGTCTATAGCTCTCCTTATCCGATTTTACTTCGATTTCAAGCTTTTTCTCTTCCTTCTCATACCTGAACAGCGCCAAACCCGCATTATAAACCCCGTCGCTGTCAAAACATATTCCCTTCACGTAAATGTTGGGTATGAATTTGCTCTCAAAGCTGAATTTGTATTCGGCGTTTTCTGATACTGTGTAATCGAGGATGCCGTTCTGCATGCGCACGAACAGGTACTTTCTGTCTCTGCCGGTATATGGCTCTTCCTTGTTGTAATTTATTTCGGCCGTGACCTGCTCGCCGATTTTATACCTCTTATCCCAATCCGAAGGCATCGTATAGGTGTCTGAATTATACGGGTCAAAACCATCCCAGTTGTAAATATAAACTGAATCCTTTATCAAACGGCCATTGGTGTCGTCGCAGAACACCTCTACATAGTAGCGCTTATCCTTATCTGAGGGATACTGTATTTGATATTTGCCGTTAACAGTATTGAAGTTGTACTCATTGACAAGCCTTTGCTCTTCATAATAATCGTAGATGTCACGCCTTACCTTGTTGATATAATCGTAATAATCTCCCTTTTTTGTCTTTACATAATACCTTTCATAAAGCTTGGCTGTAACAGGTATATCAACGCTTTTACCCCTGTAATCATCCGGGGTATAGTAAGTCTGCTCATCTTTGATCTGTGAAATATCGATCCTGCTGGTGGTAAATGTCAGTGTGCCGGTTCCGTTTTCGGTCTTTGTGCCGACCTCTATCATAGTATCCTTGGGGAATACACTGATGTGGCTGTATACCACCGACTGCTGCTCCTGGGCCTCACTGTTGGTTATGGACAGCATTAGTGAAACAGGCCTCCAGCCAAGTTCCGGTGTTGTCGGAGTTGCGGAGAACTTTGCTTTTCCGCTGCTGTCGCTGATCAGTGTTCCACTCTTGCTGTCCAGGCCGGAGATGTATTTTGTATAATCGAGCCTTAACCCGGAAGCCGGCGTGCCTTCGAAGAATGAAGCCGAGATATCATAGTTTACAGTATCCCAGGCGTACATATATTTTTTATCAGCATTGACATCGATGGTATAGACCGGTTTTGTATAGTCCATTACCTGCAAGTATTGGCTTAGCATTACTTTGCCGCCGATTTTCAGCCGCACTTCATATGATCCCGGATCGTAGCCGGCGATCTTCAGGCTGCCTGTATATGTGCCGTCCGGTGATATTTTAACATCCTGTGATGTCAAAACGGAAGCGCTGTCATTGTCAGATGAGTAATATCTATAGCTGATCAGATCAAGTGTCGCTTCTGTTTCAGCGCTGTTGCTGTTCCTGGGTTTGAGGATGCCCCATATATTGATAGTGTCGTTGGAAAGATAAACACTCCTGTCAAGATACATGTATGTCCAATAGTTGTCATATACTGTCGGTTCGGTGCCCCAGTACCACTGTGTATACATATTATGCTGAACGGCTGCGGCAAACGGCAGTCCGGATTTTGGCCTGATCACGAAGTATTGCATCGAGGCATCTGAATCTTTCATTTCAGCATTGATCACTGCCAGACCATCGTTGTCAGTTGTTGCTGAGATGTTTTCATATGTAAATGAAGCTCCGGGAATCGGCTGTCCGCTGGTTGTATCATTGAGCCACAGCAGGCTTTGTTCCTTTGTGGTCATAATATAAACGGAGGCGTTATTGACCTGAAGCTGCGCATAGTATTTATATCCGTCGATTTCTGTGACGGCCAGATAATAGCCCTCAGGCAGCTGAGTGGGGAACAGCAGATAATAGTTTTCCCAGTAGGAGAACTTGTATTGAACTACCTGCCCGCTAAATGAGGCGTTTTTTGTCAGCTTTGTCGTATCATAAACATTCTTGTTATAATTAATTGCCCAGTTTGGATTGGATGTCGATTTTTCAAGGTCCTGCATGAAGCTTTCAATGTTCGGATAGCTATACAGCTCAACCGGCAGCTCGCCGTCAACTATATCCTTCTGTGTGTATACCTGAAGAGCAGGGACTGCCTGTGTAGTGAAATTGTACATATCCTCTGCAAAAGAGAAGTATTTACGGGTATCGGTGTTTGCGGATGTTGTCTGGAAACTGAAGGTGTAGTCGTTCTGCAGCTTATCCTCGCTTCCGCTGATACCGAGGCCTTTTTTGATGGTGACCGTGTAGACAGTACTTTCTTCAAGTGACTGTGGTATGAAGACCAGCGTCTTTTTATTCCACTCAAAACGACCGTTGACCTTTGGTGTTATTTCAAAATATTGATCTGCGTTCTCTATGCCGTCCTGGTTGAATGTGATCTCGATCCCCGAATTCAGGGGCACGTGTCCCGATTTGTCCCGGGGCATGGTCCTGAGGACATTGAACTCCCTTTTTGTCTGGAATGCCCAGGATTTTTTTGCTCCGGTATCCTTGTCGTTCAATGTGAGACTGTATATGCTGTCGCTTTTTAAAGGCTTGTCGAACTCCAGGGCGAATTCCTTATCAGAAAGCTTCCTGACATTGAAGGCCTGTTCCGGCTCCACATTCAATGATGCGGCCACGGCCTGCTCATCGGCGGCCTTGCTGAAAACCAGCCGAAATGCGGTGGTGGTGCTGATGCCGAGGCGGTCTGTTTCGTCGGCCGATATATCTATGACCGAATCCACCAGGCCTCTCAGGGCTTTGGGGTCGACAGCCGTATCCTGCCCGCCGTTCTGGCTGCCGGGAGAATCAGGTGAAACAACGGCCTGCCCTCTGCCGCTGAAGACTCCCGTCAGCACTGCAGTTAGAACTGCCGCCAGCAGTATTACAGCAGATATGGATATTATCACTGCCTTTTTGTTTTTAAACAAATCCTTTATTTTATTCATATCCGACCTCACCTTTCATATGGACTCATATGGACTCATATGGACCGATTTCATTGAACCAACAAGCACAGAAGTACGAATGTGCCATTAATTACTATGACGAAGTATATTGCATTTTTGTTTCAAAAACAATAAATTTCTATGAAGGTTTGTGGTAAAATATGTATACATGGCGACTGTGAGAGAAGACGGAGCTGCTTGGATATACCTATTGAGAAAGGGAAGCTGAAATGTACTGGAACGATCCTCCAAGGGGAGTTGTTTGTTCATATGCCAATTGAGAAAGGAAACATGAAATGTACCGAATCGATCCTCCAAGGGAAGTTGTTTGTTCATATGCCAATTGAGAAAGGAAACCTGAAATGTACCAGATCGATCCTCCAAGGGAAGTTGCAAATATAATCGATGTTTTGACTGGACAAGGCTATGAAGCGTATGCCGTCGGCGGGTGCATACGCGACTCGGTCATGGGAAGACAGCCAAAGGACTGGGATATCGCGACCAATGCCTGTCCGGATGTGGTCAAAGGGCTCTTTGAAAGGACTCTGGACACCGGACTCAGCCATGGCACTGTAACAGTAATGATGGACACTGGTGCATACGAGGTCACGACGTTTCGCATCGATGGCAGGTATGAGGACGGAAGGCATCCTGAACATGTAGTATTTACAAGGAGGCTGGAGGACGACCTCAGGCGGAGGGACTTCACCATAAACTCAATGGCATGGAACGCTGAATGCGGAATAATCGACCTCTTCGATGGCATAGGCGATATAGCCGAAAGGATCGTCAGTGCAGTGGGGGCGCCGGCGGAAAGATTCAGAGAGGACGCGCTCCGCATGCTTCGGGCAGTCAGGTTTGCGGCAAGACTGGGATTTGGGATTGAGAAGACAACATTTGAAGCTATAAAAGACAACCGTGCTCTTATAAAAAAAATTAGCGCTGAGAGGATAAGGGATGAGCTTACCGGGATACTGACCTCGGACGATCCCGCAAAATTTGCCCTGCTGGCAGAGACCGGACTTCTGGGCGAGATCCTTGAGAAATTCGGGTACTGTATTGACGGAAAGCAGGAAGGAAAGCAGGACGGAAAGCAGGGAGGAAAGCAGGAAGGTAAGCAGGAAGGTAAGCAGGATGGAAAGCAGGAAGGTAAGCAGGAAGGTAAGCAGGAAGGTAAGCAGGATGGAAAGCAAGATGGAAAGCAGGAAGGAAAGCAAGATGGAAAGCAGGAAGGAAAGCAGGGATGCTGCCGGACCGGTGAATACAGTAGTGACAGCGCCGATATTAGCGGAGGTGCAGGGCATTGTATTCTGCAGTTCCCGGATGACATTTGCCTGAGTGCTGTTGGGGCCGTTGATGCCGATGAATGTCTCAGGTGGGCAATGTGGCTGACCTGTTTCGCAATTTCCTCAGGTGCATTAAGACATGCGGGGTTAAGTGATACTAGGTTTGAGGAAACATACGAGAATTTTTTGGCATCAGCAAAAGATCTGCTGAGTAAATTGAAATTCAGCAATAAAAGTATGGACAGGATACTTCGCCTCCTGAAGTATGTTGATATGCAAATAAAGCCAGAGCACAGCAATGTTGCCAAAGCTGTGTCTGTAGCGGGCGAAGATATTTTTTCAGACCTGCTGAAGCTCAAAAGAGCTGCTTTACTAACACAGGATGATTTGATAAGCTCCGACAGTAATAAGCATATTGATGAAGTAGAGAAGATCTACCATGATCTGCTGGCATCGGGACGCTGCCTGAAGCTGAAGGATCTGGCTGTCAACGGCCAGGATCTGATACGTATAGGCTACAGTGAGGGCATCAATATTGGAAAAGCACTGTCATACCTGTTGGAACGCGTGCTGCTGGATCCGGAGTTGAACAGAAAGGAAATGCTGGAAAGGATTGCAATGGATTATCTGTCCGAGTACGGGAAAGTGAAAAACTGAGGTTTATGCTGACGCGGCAGAGGGTATGATGTTAGGAGAAGGCAATCGGAATATTGTGAATCTGAAAGGAAAGGTTTAAATGGGAGATTTACTGAAAGATAAAAACATAGTCATAATGGGAGTCAGAAACAAATGGAGCATTGCATGGGGAATAGCTGAAGCCTGCCACAGGGAAGGCGCGTCGCTGATATTCACTTATCTGGGTGAAAGGGAAAAAACAGATGTCGAGAACCTAGCAAAGGAGCTCGGGAATGTGGATACATTCAGGATGGATGTATCATCTGATGAGGATATAGACAAGTTCTTTGATAACGCGAAGAATAAATACGGAGTGCTCCATGGACTTGTACATGCCGTAGCGTATGCCAGGGCGGAGGACCTGCAGGACAGCTTTCTGAACACCTCCCGGGAAGGCTATGCGCTGGCGCTGGACATTAGCGCATACTCGCTGGTTGCTGTCAGTAGAAGAGCAAGTGCGCTGATGACAGAGGGAGGAAGCATAGTGACATTGACGTATATGGGATCGGAAAAGGTCCTGCCCGGCTATAATGTAATGGGTGTCGCAAAATCCGCCCTTGAGACAGGTGTCAGATATCTGGCCGACGACCTGGGACCCATGGGCATAAGGATCAACGCCATTTCCGCCGGCGCAGTAAAGACGCTGTCCGCCAAGGGAATAAAGGATTTCAGCTCGATCCTGAAACATACCCGACAGAAGGCTCCTTTGAGGAAGAACGTTGAAATAGGTGAAATAGGCAATACGGCAGTATTCCTGATCAGTGACATGTCCGCAGCAACCACCGGGGAGATCATACACGTAGATTCAGGCATGAATATAATGGGGATTTGATGCCGGGGCAGGCAGGGTGCACAAGTAATTGGCCGCGGTGAGCGGAATTTGGCCGGCTTAGGTAAAAAACAGGCCGGGTCAGGTAAGGTGCTCAAATGATTAGCAGGGCAGGCAGGGTGCACAAATAATTAGCCGGGGCAGTCAGGGCGCGCAAATGATTAGCCGGGGCAGGCAGGGTGCACAAATGATTAGCCGGGTCAGGTAAGGTGCGCAAATGATTAGCCGGGGCACGAAAGGTGTGTAAATGATTAGCTCGGTCAGGCAGGGTGCACAAATGATTAGCCGGGGCAGGCAGGGTGCACAAATAATTGAGTTGTGGGGAAATAATACGGGATGTATTGACATTACACCATAGATTAACTACATAATCATAGTGAAGTTATCATTATGTTAAGCAGTTGTATCATTATTTCCCCACAACTTAAAAAAATGTGCACCGTGGATGTGCACCGTGGATGTGCACCGTGGATGTGCACCGTGGATGTGCACCGTGGATGTGCACCGTGGATGTGCACCGTGGATGTGCACCGTGGTAGTGCACTGTGGTTGTGTACCGTGGATGTGCACCGTGGATGTGCACCGTGGTAGTGTACCGTGGATGTGCACCGTGGATGTGCACCGTGGATGTGCACCGTGGATGTGCACCGTGGATGTGTACCATGGTAGTGCACCATGGTAGTGCACCGTGGTTGTGCACCATGGTAGTGCACCATGGTAGTGCACCGTGGTAGTGGATCAACAGGTACAGTACATTTTTCAAGTCAAATTCCATGAAAAGTAAAGAAAAACAGCACTGATATATTGCAATCTCAGTGCTGTTGCAGTGTTATTGAGTTTCATCGCAGTTCATCGCAGTTCATTGCAGGCGAATGAGGCCTCAGCCCATTGTGCCGAGCTTTTCGAAGACTCTGCGGAAGGCTTCGAGAGTGTAATCCAGCTGATCCTTCGTGTGAGTTGCGGTGTAGCTGGTCCTGATCCTGCATAAGCCAGGCTTGACAGCAGGTGATATGACAGGATTGACATAGACGCCTTCCTCACGCAGCATTTTTGTCACTACTAGTGTCGGCTCGTTTTCATATGTCATAACAGGAACTATCGGTGTTATTTCACTGTTTGATTCGTATATCGGGATACCGAGCTTTTTGAATCCCTGCCTCATATAATTCGAAATATCTCTCAGCTTTTGTATGCGTTCGGGTTCAGCCTGGATGATATCCAGAGCCGCAATAGCTGAAGCCGCATTTGACGGCGGGATGGATGCTGAGAATATGAATGGCCTTGAATTGTGCTTAATGAAGTCTATGACGTCCTGACTTCCTGCTACGAAGCCTCCAAGGCTGGCAAGTGATTTACTGAAGGTGCTCATTATCAGGTCTACCTCATCCTCGAGACCGAAATGCTCTGCGGTGCCCCTTCCGTGATCGCCCAGAACGCCGAAGGAGTGGGCATCATCCACCATTACCCTGGCGCCGTATTTCTTTGCCAGTCTGACTATTGAAGGCAGATCAGCGATATCGCCCTCCATGCTGAATATACCGTCCACGACTATCAGCTTTCCATGGTTGTCGTCTATTTTAGCCAGCAGCCTTTCCAGGTCTTCCATATCGTTATGCTCAAACTTGAGCGTCTTTGCAAAGCTGAGTCTGCAGGCATCAACGATGCTGGCATGGTTTTCACTATCACAGAGGATATAGTCATTTCTGCCTGCTATGGCAGTTATGATGCCGAGATTTGTCTGGAAGCCGGTGCTGAAGGTGATAGCCGCATCCTTCTTAACAAACTCAGCCAGCTTTTTCTCCAGTTCAAGGTGAAGAGTGAGCGTACCGTTCAAAAATCTTGACCCGGAGCAGCCAGAACCGAATTTTTCCACTGCTGCTATAGCCGCTTCCTTGACCCTGGGATCGGAAGTGAGACCCAAGTAGTTGTTGGATCCGACCATTACCGTTTTAATACCTTCTATGACAACTTCAGTGTCCTGTCCTGTCTCGAGGGCGTGAAAATACGGGTAAAGACCGGCGGCCAATACTTCTTTGTAATCCATGTAGCTAAAACACTTTTCAAAGATATCCATAGTCTAGTAATCTCTCCTTCACAATTGTATAACAAAGCTTTTATATAGACTGCAAACATTTTACCACATAATATACAATAAGTATATATTTCAACTTTCTCGAAATATGATACGACTCCGTCAGTTGTTTGTCTGGGAAAATGCCGCAAAACTGGTTCTTGGGAAATGCCGCGGCGCACTGGAAAAATAATGTCTGAAAGCAAGTGAACGTTATATCAATTACGTTTGAATGCCGCGGCGCACTGGAAAAATAATGTCTGAAAGCAAGTGAACGTTATAACGATTACGTTTGATGCCCGCGGCACACAGTAATAATAATGTCTGCAAGCCGGTGCGTGCTGTATCAATTATGTCTTGAGATGATATGCAAAATATTTTATGTATTTGCGTTATGTGATAGAATTGTTCGTAGGAAATAATTCAGAACTCAGCTCAGAACGGGGGAGACGGAATGAAAAGGCATTATGGAAATGTGGTGCTTATAACTGGGGCGTCGTCAGGTATTGGAAAATCGTGTGCGGACTACATGGTTGGGCTTGGCTACAAGGTTTATGGAACATCGAGGAAGGTTCGGGAGAATACCTTTGAAGAAATGGGCAACGGAGTGACCATGGTCCGTATGGATGTGTGCAGCCAGGATTCCGTAAAAGAGGCTGTAGAAAGCATTATCAGCCGGGAAGGCGAGATAGGCATCCTTGTTAATAATGCGGGCATGGGTATTGCAGGCGCAGTCGAGGACACTTCGCCGCAGGAGGCATTTCTGCAGATGGATACCAACTTTTTCGGAATGCACAGAGTCGTTCGCCAGGTGCTCCCGCATATGAGAAAAAAGGGCAGTGGGCTGATAATAAATATGTCTTCCGTCGGTGCGCTTTTCCCGATCCCTTACCAATCCATGTATGTTGCTGCAAAGTCAGCGGTAGAGGGGATGACAGGCTCACTCAGGAATGAGCTGCGGCCTTTTGGGATAAAGGTGGCTTATGTAGAGCCGGGTGATACAAAAACAGGTTTCACAGGCAGCAGAATAATGGCTGAAGATAGCGGAGAAGGCTCGGCATATCATGATTATTGTAAGAAGTCTATTGCAGTCATGGAAAGGGATGAGACCAACGGCCCCGATCCGATCACTGTTGCAAGGGTGGTTGCTGGGCTGGCGGAAAGAAAAAGCCCTCCTGTCTGCATAACAGTCGGGCTGAAATATAAGCTGCTTGTCTTTTTGAAACGACTTGTTCCAAAAGCGCTGGAATCATATTTGCTTTCTAAAATGTACGAGGGCTGATCTCACATCAGGAGCTAATATCAGCAGTTCATAATAGGAACTCACTGATGGAACTTACTACGCAGCAGTTCACCTTAGCAGCGGAGAGTAGTGGCGTTCCATTTTTCCGGTGGCAAGGACTTCGGCGATCTTGCTTGCGCCGAGCTTCCTTGCATACAGGAAGCCGTCCCAGGCTGCAAGTGAAAGCTTGCCATCCATGAGGTAGTCCGTGATCCACTCACTGCAATATCTGGGGTCAGACTGGTGAAGACCGGCGCCAAGATCCCTGAGCCAGCGCTGGTTGTAGACCTCGTGAGGGCCTATGGGCGGAGCTATGATGATCGGTATGCCCAGGCCGCAGTAGAAGGACATCTCTGAAGGCTTTGTCCACAATATATCTGTATCACGCAGAAGTATATTAAACTGGCGGAAGTACTCGTCTTTGTTTTCATTGTAAAGTATCCGCACACCTTCTGACATACCCAGCCCGCTTTTCTGTATCAGTTTTTCAAAAAAGTTTTTGACTTCCGGCCTGTGGGCGGCAATAAGATTCAGGCGGATCCTGCCTTCCTTTATCATGTTTGAAAGGCTCTTCAACGCGCTGGCTACGATCTCGGTCTGGGCTCCTGCACCGCCGACAGCATATGTCAATGTAATAGGACCTGCTTCATGATTAGGGTCCCAATTGTCACCAAGGTAATACCTGACCTCTTCACCGTGGATTATCCTGAAACGTTTTGTCGGATCGAGCCGAATCAATCTTTTGGCCAGATCGCTGCGTATTATATCCATGTTTTTGCCGATGTTCTCCTGGGGCAGAGGGAAACCGGTGAGGAAGATCCTTTCATCCGGCACTCCGTATTCCTTCAGACGCCGCATCGCATTGCCGCAGGGGGCGAAATATATGATCCTGCTCTCACTCGATCGTTCCGCCACCCAAACCCTGTTTATATCGGCATCGCAAATGATACAATATACCGGCAGATCGGTAAGCTCCTCCGCGGCTATTGCCGCAGCATAGAACGAAGTGATCACAGGCAGTTTGCAGGTGTTTAGCTTCACACTCATACCCTTTCCCATGCCTCGGCCGATCAGTGTATATAGCGATTTTACCTGAAGCGACGGACCTGACTGGTCACGCCGGGGATAATATGGAGAGATATTCTGGAGCTTTTCAAGAAAGCTGAACATATAAGATCCGATCAGAGGGATGCGCCGTATCCTTGATAAAGACTCGTAGGAGTTCTGGAATATCTTCCATTGCCGCCTTTCTTTATTCAGGCACATATCATTCTCGCCAAACAGCTGTATGCCTTCATAGGCCATATCTCTCAACGGGTATGTCGCCCTTTGGTGACCGAGGCCCATGTTCGCAGCTATGATCCACGCTTTGTTTTCCATACGCAGCCTCCGTTTCTCAAGGTAGGTTTAAAATAATTCTATCAAATAATTATTGCACATGAAAGACAAATATTGGCAAAATACAATAAAGCTGCCAATGAGATTGATGAATTTGTATGGTGTCGAAAAAGATGATTGAAATAAAAAAGAAACAGGCGTATCGAGCCTGTCTCTTGGTTGATATGTTACGTCATAACAACTCGCGGTTTTCGCGTATGTACCAGTTGTCAAACCTGCAGCGTTTGCGTACATAACGGTTGTCAAACCTGCAGCGTTTGTGTACATAACGGTTGCTAAACCTGCAGCGTTCGCGTACTTACCAGTTGTTATACTTGCAGCTTCTGCGTCGGGGCATTGCGATCCATGCTATGAAATATGCCAGCAGTCCCACGCCTTCAAGGAATATTGAAAGGAACCATACTATCCTTAATATGGTGGGGTCAATACCAAAGTATTCACCGAGTCCTCCGCATACGCCTCCGATTTTCTTATTTGTATCAGACAAGAAAAGTCTCCTATCCATATTGTACACTCCTTCTATAAATGATCTTTTCATCGATTTTGTTTTACACTAGATCATACGTATAGGCCGTGTACGTGTCTGATTTTTTCTTCAGATTGTTATAAGCTCTGTTATTTTATTATCAAGAATCACGCTGGAAATCCCGCACGTCATGTATTCTGCTTCAACAATAATGCCGCCTCTGCCTTCGTCACCAATACGGTGGAAGTCAGAGCCTGACAGCATCCTCAGTTGGTTGTCCCGGGCGTAGTCGTATGACAGATGGTTTTTGGAGTCATGCCTGGGGTTGCCGTTATGTACCTCGACTCCGTCTATGAGCGCTGGTGAAGCAGGGATCATTCCGGGGCGAAAGGGATGGGCCTGAACGATCACGATGTTACTGCCGGCAGTCAGTTTCCTGAAGCTCTCCAGCTTCAGCCGGTACAGCTTTTTGTTTGTTTTGAGGAATTCTTCGTCAATGCCGTATATCAGATAATCATTTGGATCATTATCAAAACGAAGTTCCATCCCCAGCTGTATATCCATCCCAAGCCTCAGACCCTCTTCGCACGCACTGCGATAGCCCTTGAGAAAGAGGTCGATTTTTCTTTCCCATTTGTTGAACGGGTGGATATCGAAGAAGCCCCTGAAATAGTGATCAGTCACGACTATGCCCGAATATCCGGCCTGGTGGTACAGCCTTACTCCCGTCACAGCGGGCACCTTTCCGCAGGGACTGGTCTCGTCGGTATGAAAATGTGTTTCATATTTAAATTTGTTCATATCATCCACTCTTTATGGCAATTTTATTTAGATTATAGCATAGATTTCTATATAAAAAGTATCTGTAAAAATTCTGCAAACGAAAAAACTTTCACCAGGAAGAAATGTTATAATGTTTAATAGAAATAAATTTTTCTGGAGGGCACATGTCGGGTATCAGGAGGTCAGTATCGGTATTGTTGGCGCTGATGATCATGTTCACCGCAGCATCATGCGGCATCGAGGCGGGGTTGAGAGATGAGCCTGTGAGGGAAGTCTCCGGCAGTCCAATACAGCAAGGCTCGGAGACGGGCAGCGAGTCAGGCATTTTTCCTGCAAAGGACAATTATCTCACTGATTCAAAGTGGGGCTACATAGACAAAGCCGGCATGTTTGTCATTCAGCCGTCGTTTACCCAGGCATTCAGGTTCCAGGGCAATGGAAGGGCTGTTGCGGGCAGAGATGACAAGGTCGGGCTGATAGACCGGACGGGCAGCTACATTACCGAACCTGTATTTTCATACATAAATGAGTTTAAAGAAGGACTGGCAATCGCGGCAGACAACAGCGGATATGTAGTGCTGGATACCAACGGGAAGGTCATTTCTGAGAAATATCAGTATATTGGTGATTACAGCGGCGGCAGGGCTGCTTTCTCTATACAGGCACAGGATGGGTCACTGCATTACGGCTACCTTGATGAGACAGGAAAACCGGTGATAAAGCCAGGTTATTTGTATGCGACGAACTTTGAGGGAGAGCTGGCGGTCGTCAAGCTGGCGGATGGAGTTCATGAAATAATCGACAGGATGGGGAAAACGGTCAAGGCGTTGGATTTCTGGCAGGTGGCAGGCCTGTCCGACGGCAAGGCTGCATTCAGACAATCTCCTGACGAGAAACTCGGATACATTGACATCAACGGAAATGTGATCATTAAACCAGCATTTACAACTGCAGGGAATTTCGTAGACGGCAGAGCAGTTGTCACTGTGCCTCGAGGCGATGGCTTTGAGATCCGTGGCCTGATCGATGAGTCCGGACAATTTGTTTATGAACCTCAGTACAATGAAATCATCATACCTGGTGAAAAGCGTGCGGCACTGGGGCTGCCCCGGGACCCCAACAATCCTTTTGCAGGCTCCAAATACGCTCTGGCAGACTATGACGGCAAGCTCCTGACGGATTTTGATTTCTATGACATCGGAAAATACGACAATGGCATTGCATATGCTGTCGACAGCTCAAGTACATATTTTATCGATAAGTCGGGAAATAGGGTTGAAAGCCTGCCGTCAGCAGAAGGAGCAGGTCAGATGGAAGTACTTGACGGGCTTGTCAGCGCCAGCATAGACCAAAGAATGTACTATATTGATAAACAGGGCACCATTGTTTATAAACCGTTGTCATGTATAGATACTGATACCGGCTTGAAGGTATGCGAGGAGAAATTCCGGCCCAATACCGACTATATCGTTTATTATCCGGTTTTGGAAAACATGGCTGATATGAAGAAGGAGCTTGAGGTCAACCGTGAATTGAAGGAAATGTGGACGGGTATATCAACATTATCGATAAAGCCCGATGACGTGTTGGATTATCACTATGAGGGCGGATTTTCCATCGCTTACGGCAGAAAAAGCCTGCTTGTGATAATGGAAAGCGGATATGATTATCCCTTCGGTGCGGCTCATGGCATGCCACTGATGAACCATGTGCACATTGATACAAGGACGGGAGAATTTTATGAGCTTGAAGACCTGTTCCTTAAGGACAGCGATTATACCGGCATATTGTCTGAGATCGTAAGGAGCCAGATCACTGATATGTCCGGCACAGAATCGGAGATGTACTGGCTCGACAGTTATGAAGGCATCAGCAGCGATCAGCTGTTCTACATAACGGACAAAGGACTGAATCTGTATTTCACACCATATGAGATAGCTCCATATGCAGCCGGATTTCCAACATTTATGGTCACATTTGAGGAAATCGGTGATATTATTGATAAGAAGGGCGGTTTTTGGAAGTCATTCAATTAGGTTGATTCAAATAGGTTGATTCAAGGAGGACATGCCCATGATCAGAGAGGGAATTTTGCGCTTTATATACCAGGCTGCCAGCATGCAGCGGTGGAATGATCACATCAGGCCGGGCAAGGGCTTTACCGAGCTGGACAAGCAGGCCCACAAGCTCTTTTATGCATATGTCCTCGGAAAGCTGGAGGAGGAGAGCAATCCTGTTGACTGGATCAAGCTGATCGAAGGGGCGATCTTTGAATTCTTTCACAGGACCCTGCTGACGGATATCAAGCCGGCGATATTCCACATGCTGACGGAAAGACATGGAAAGCAGCTGAACAGGCTTGTGATGGACAGGCTTCGGGAGATCGGCATAGATGATATACCGCAGGGTTTTGCCGAAAGGATGGAGAGGTATCTGTCCGACCCTGATTACAGCAGCCATGAAAAAAAGATACTCAATGCATCACACTATATGGTGACAAATTGGGAGTTCGGTATTATCTATCGCATGAATGAAGGACTTTATGGGATTGAGGATACAAAGCGGGATCTTCAGAAGCAATTGGAGGAACATCAGAATATAGACGGAGTCCGCAAGCTGGTTTTCAACCGGGGAGCATCGGACTTTCTCAACCTGATGGGGCAGCTGAGGTTTCAGCAGAGATGGGCCCAGACACAGAGAATACCTGAGACATCGGTTGCGGGCCATATGCTCATAGTCGCATTGCTTTCATATATATTGACACTCCAGCTTGATGCATGCGACAAGCGCAAATACAATAACTTCTTTGCCGGTCTGTTCCATGATCTGCCGGAGGTTTTGACCAGGGATATCATTTCGCCTGTCAAGAATTCCATAGGCGGGCTGGGAGAATTGATTAAGACCATAGAAGATATGCAGATGGAAGAGATGCTGCTGCCGCTGCTGCCTGAAAAATGGAGGCAGGAGATACGCTATTTCACTGAGGATGAGTTTGCGTGCAAGATAGTATTGGATGAAAAAGTCATTCAGGTCAGTTCGGAAAAAGTAAATGAATTTTACAATAAAGATATGTTTTCACCTGTGGACGGAGGCATAATCGAATTCTGCGACAAGTTTGCCGCCTATATGGAGGCATATCTGTCCATCAAGCACGGAATCACATCGAAGAACCTTGTCGAGGGGCATAGAGATCTTTATAGCAGATTTGCAAGAACTAATATCGCAGGGATTGATGCGGGAGTACTTTTCGACTATTTCCGGCTGGACTGATTAAGCAGACGTGATTCCGGATGAGAAAAATCCGGCTGGACTGAGCTGATACAGGCCGACCCTGTGCACAAACGAGGATAATATGAACAAGTATATGGGTTTTTATGAGTTGAAGAGTTTGAATATACCTACGGTGCCATGGAAGCTTTTCAGCGCCGATACCGAACTGGATCCCGGATTGCTCTGGACGGTCAGGGTCGCTACTGCAGCCGGCAACGATCTTCATCTGCCCAGAGCCGTTGGCGTGGATGCCAAAGAGGCCTGCCTGAAGGGCAGGGTGTTTGCTGAAGAATTTTATAATAAGGGAATGGTCATATATTACCCATACTTTATTGCTCAAAAGAGCGGCGTATTGGACATGAGCAGTGACAGAACAGTTATAGAGGCGGTTGATAAGGATCTCTGGAACCTGGTGACCCATGGCAGAAAAAATGTCACGGTGATCGTGGCGGCAGACCAAAATAGAAGCGCAGATGCAAACAGCAGTATTGGTGAAAGCAATTCCCAATCACTGAACTTTTCAGGCGATGAGAACTTTTTACAGCCGGGAGAGCTAAAAGAGCTGCTCAGGTATGGAGCGGTGATTCGCGGCAGATTCAGAGATGAGATCAATGAGGGTGGTTCGATCCTTGCCGAGTGGAGCTATGCCTTCAGTACTGATAAGAGTCACCAGCCGGTCGGGGACAGGTATCTGGTCTTCTATGAACTCAGGGGGATCCCCGCGCTGTGATCTCTTCTGCCAGTTGCAAATGGAAGATACATCAGGATGAATAAAACCAGGGCCACGCCTTCAAGGGATAATATATACCATGGCCAGGGCCCGAGAAGATCCAACAGCGAAGCATCGGGTTTCCAGTTCAGAAAAAGATAGTTGCCGCCGGTCAGCAGGTTTATTGGGTATATGAGCGCGGCATAGGCATTTGTGATGAGAAATGTTCTGATCACCGATCTGCGGGAGGGCCGGAACTTCTCGACAGCCAGGATGTAAACACAGACAAACAGGATGGCCCAGTGAGATATGAAGTATTGGTAATATACAAAGTGGGGGAAGGTGTAGGGACCTATCGAAGGAGTGAGCATTGCCTGTGTGGCGCCTCCCAATCCCCAGTAGTAAAGCAGCTCTGACAGAAGCTGCTTTTTTGTCAGCAGGACTGCTATTGTCAGAAAAAGTGATATATCACATAGCTGAAGCGGCAGTGTGATTTTAAGCGACCATTCTCCGGCTGCCGTATACCAGATATATATGGAAGCCTGCTGAACGGCAATAAATGCTGCCAGCACATACCTGAATGTCTTTTTTGCTCTTTCGTCCTTCAGCCTTTTTCGCATCAATACCAGCAACAGACATGAAACTGCAGTTATTATAAGAGGTATTATGTGATGCGCTGAGTACGCGGCCATATTTCCGTTGCTTTCACCAAAAAGGATCCAACTCTCCATCCTTAATACCGCCTCCCTACAAATCATATGTAACATATTCTATTAATTCGAGTCAAGAGATATCACCCGTCCTGATACATCACGAAATAAGTGCTCAGGCAGGTTTCAGTAAATCGTTTGTATGAATATATTGATATTGATAAACCTCCTAAAGGGGAGTACCGCTATACATTTTTAAGCAGATTGCTGCTGTGGGTCAGTGAGGAATAATATGAACAAAAAAAATGCAGATGATGGTAACAATAAAAAGCAAAGAAAGAAAAGGGAGTCAGCAGAGAAAAAAAGAATATCGGATTATGTGTTGTCACAGCTCCCTGAAGGTGCTGTAACCGACTTTATTTTTTATGAGGATTTCGACAATGACAGCAAAAGAGAAGCTGTTATAGGAATAACAAGATTTTCTCCCTTCCCGCCGGACTCGGCGCTATTGATCGTAAAGAAGGGCAGGCACGGTGAGATCGGGCATGTATGGCTGCCCATGCAGGAAGGAGAGGGAGGACATGGATGCGTGTTCGACAATGTACAGGCTGCCGACATTGACGGAGATGGACTGCCGGAGCTGGTCATATCACGTGTTTTGAGCCATGAGCATGATATTGATATAATTATTGTGGATTGGAACGGTCAGGATGTATCCGTGGCCTGGAAGAGTGAAAGGACCTTTTTTCATGGCAGTATGGAGGTCGTTGACACCGATGGTGACGGGATCAGTGAGATCGTTGCCGAATGCGGTACTCTGGACGGGAGCGATGTCATATCGATGGAGGATGGCTGCTACCGCGTCAGGGAGAGCTATGTCTATAAATGGGATGGAGATGGCTGCCGGTCTAGTCCGTACAATGTCAATATGCCGTATATAAGCTATAATACCGCGGTGGATTTTTTGAAGACGATATGGAAACGTGATTACAAACGGGCGTACGATATGGTCGTAATGCCGTCCTTTCTGGGTCTTGCCGGATTGGATGACTGCCGCCCGTCAGCATTTAAAATCCATGTCGAAAAAAAGATAATGCCGACACTGCTGCGAAACCTCGATGAGGGAAAATTGGTACCTGCCGAGCCATATGAATCCTGCTGCAGATTTTCAGGCGCTTTGGATGATTTTACGATCGAGCTGATAAAAACAGATATGGGAGTAAAAATTCTGAGTTTGACAATTTCCAATAAAATAAACTGAAAATTATCAAATTATGGAACTTTAATTATTTACAATACGTCGAACAATCGTAAGCTGCTTTTATTGAATACGATTTACTTATATGATATTATGTAAGTGGAATTATTCTTTTCATTTTTATGTATTCTTTATAAGTATTCTACGGAAGATAAGGAGGTATGAATATGGGAAATACCGTAAAGATATCTTTCTCTGCAGTTACTCATATTGGCTCATCTTGTACGGTAAACAGTGACAGGATTTTCGCAAACGGTAAATTTCTGCGTCCAAGTGCAGCGGATTATGCACAGATATCACTTGAAATGGTAGATTCGAGGTTCCTTTTTTCATTGTCGGGGAATATGGAAGATGAAGAATCCGGCATTTCCCTGACAAACGACCTGAAGAGATTCCATCAGAAGGCGATGTCAAGCTCAAAGGATATCCATGTAAAGCTCGATGAGCTGGTTCAGTGTGTTGAACAATCCAGCAATCTTATTCACAGCCTTTCACTTGGTGAGAATGATTTTGGAGATAAGAAGGCATCTTTCGCAGGTGTTCTGATCGATGAGGGCAACATTGCCGCCGTCAATCTGGGTAATTACAGAATATACAAGCTGGAGGGCGAGACCTTCAAGCTGCTGGTCAATGATTATAAAAGAGCGGAAAGACTGCTCAAAATGGGCATTATCAGCAATGAGCAGGCAGAGCTGCTCTCCGGTCAGCAGAAAGCATCGATGGAGGAGGGCAGGACGACTGTCAAGAAATCCGATGTGAATCCGATAAGACCGGGCATTGCATACCTTATATGCAGTACAGGCCTTGTGGATTCGGTCAATGAGGATCAGCTCTATGATATTATGGCTTCGAGCGCAGGACCGGATGAAGCTGTGGCTGGGCTTGTAGAACAGGCGTTGGCCAGTGAACCGGAAGAGAATGTGACAGCGGTAGTGATCAGTATTTCCGAGGCGGGCGAACAGCAGGCCGCTATGCCCGGACCCAGGGCGGTCCAGTTCAGGTCGGCGTCGGCCGCAGGAAAGGTCAAGCCCAGACGCGCTGCAGCACCTGTTGCCAGACGGCTGAAAAACATTGACGTCGGTAAGATCGTATCGCTGGTGGTGCTTGTTTTCCTTGCTACAGCAGTTGTGTTCGGAGGGTATAAGCTTTGGACCATGATCAGCCCGCAGGCCCGTGAAGCAGCCGGCAACGAAGCTCCGGACAAACCCGGCGACAATGTGAATACCGATGATCCGGTTTCTTCCATAGACGATGAAGGTCCGGTCACAGATATTCCTGATGACAGTGACCCTGATGCCAATGACCCGTCCGGAGAGGAGCCTGCCAATGAGAATCCTACCCAGAATCAGACGGGCACGGAAATAGGCCCGGAGGGGACTACATATACTGTTAAATCCGGAGATATGCTGATGGTGATCGCCAAGAAGTTTTATGGAGATGAGACAAAATACAAGCTTATTATGGAAGCAAACAATATTAAGGATCCCAATAAAATTGCCGTCGGGCAGAAATTGAAGATCCCACCGGCACAATAAAAGGGCGATGAGAAACTCAATACGGGTAATAAAAAGGCGATCATACAGATCGCCTTTTTTGCGAAAAATGTGTTGATTTTTTACTTGTAAGGGGTATAATAATATATAGGTCAAGGAAAGTCAAAGTCAGCAATAACGTAATGAAATGTTTATGGTACCTATCAAAGATAGATAATATTACCGTGCCGGCTTTTGCACGATCCTTTGCGAGGTGGTTATATGAAGTACAGGGACTATTACGAGATCCTGGGAGTCGATAAAAAAGCATCAGCCGATGAAATAAAAAAAGCGTACAGAAAAATGGCGAAGAAGTATCACCCGGATGCCCATCCCGGTGATAAGGCGGCTGAGGATAAATTCAAAGAGGCCAATGAAGCATATGAGGTCCTGGGCGACAGCGAGAAAAGAAAGAAGTATGACCAATTCGGCAGAGAGGGACAGTTCCATAACGGAGCTGATTTTGATCCGTTGAAATACGGCTTCGGCAATGGTGTGCGGTATGAGTACAAGACCGAGGGCGGAGGCTTCAGCGATTTTTTCAATATGTTTTTCGGCGGAGGGAACCCCTTTGGCTCCTTTGACAGCGACAGCATTTTCGGCGGAAATACAGGCAGAGGGAGCCGATTCGGACGGGGCATGAAGACGAAGGGCCAGGATATGGAATCCCAGCTCGAAATAACCCTCGAGGACGGCTTTAAGGGAACTGAGAGGCTGGTCAGCCTGAGAACGGCATCGGGCGACAGGAAGATATCCCTTAAAGTGCCGGCTGGGATAAGGCCGGGAGAGAAAATAAAGCTTTCGGGCCAGGGTGGGCCGGGTGTCAATGGAGGCCCCAATGGAGATCTGTACCTGCGGGTGGAATTCCGGAAGGATCCGGCCCGTGAGCTGAACGGATTGAACCTGGAGGCCCGACTGCCGCTATACCCCTGGGAGGCGGCCCTTGGCGCGGAAAAGCCTTTTGACACACTCGATGGCAGGATATCAGTCAGGATCCCTGCGGGTATACAAACCGACAATAAGATAAGGGTGGCAGGAAAGGGTTACAGGGACAAATCAGGAGCCAGGGGGGATCTGTTCCTCAGAGTGGCCATTGTGAACCCTTTAAGGCTCAGCAAGGAACAGGCAGAGCTTTATGAAAAGCTCAGAAAAAGCGAAATAGTTCCCCTTTGATCGAAGGAGGCAAACGATATGGATATGGACAGATTTACAGATAAGGCGCAGGAGGCAATAGGGATAGCGCAGGAGACGGCGCTGAGGATGAATCATCAGCAGGTGGATGGCGAGCATTTGCATCTGGCTCTGCTGATGCAGGAAGAAGGACTTATCCCGCGGCTTATCAGCTTTATGGGCTTAAATACTGAGCTTCTGATAAGTGATGTGAAAAAAGAACTGGAAAAGCAGCCTGCAGTTTACGGTTCGGCAGCATCGAATATTTATGCGACAAGGCGGCTGAATGAAATATTGCTCCATGCGGTTGATGAGGCGGAGAAATTCAAGGATGAATATACAGGTGTCGAGCATATTTATCTGTCTTTGCTGAAGGAAAGAAACATGCCTTCGTCCGAAGTTTTCAAGAGACATGGGATCAACAGGGAGAATTTCCTTGCAGCGCTGGGTAAGGTCAGGAGCAATCAGAGGATAACATCCAAAAACCCGGAGGAGACCTACGAAGCGCTGACCAGATTCGGCAGGGATCTGGTGGATATGGCAAGGAAGGGAAAGCTGGATCCTGTCATAGGAAGGGACTCCGAAATAAGAAGGGTGATCCGGATACTTTCCAGGAGGACCAAGAACAACCCTGTTCTGATAGGTGAACCTGGCGTTGGAAAGACCGCCGTCGTAGAAGGGTTGGCACAGAGGATACTTAAGGGCGATGTACCTGAAGGGCTGAAGGACAGGACAGTCTTCGCACTGGACATGGGTTCGCTGATCGCAGGCGCCAAGTACAGGGGAGAGTTTGAGGAGAGGCTGAAGGCCGTCCTGAAGGAAGTCGAGAAATCCGATGGAAGAGTGATCCTGTTTATCGACGAACTGCACAATATCGTAGGAGCAGGCAAGGCAGAGGGCTCGATGGACGCAGGAAACATACTCAAGCCGATGCTTGCAAGGGGAGAGATCCACTGTATCGGAGCTACGACACTGGATGAATACAGGAAGTATATAGAGAAAGATGCGGCGCTGGAAAGAAGGTTCCAGCCGGTCATGGTAGAGCAGCCTGATGTGGAGGATACAATCTCTATTCTGAGAGGACTGAAAGAGAAGTTCGAGATACACCATGGCGTCAGGATAACTGACAATGCAATAATCGCATGCGCTGTATTGTCAAACAGGTATATAAGCGACCGTTTTCTCCCGGATAAGGCGATTGACCTGATGGATGAAGCCGCTGCCATGATACGTACAGAAATAGACAGCATGCCTGCCGAGTTGGATGAGATAAGCAGGCGTATAATGCAGCTGGAGATAGAGAGACAAGCGTTGCTGAAGGAAACTGACAAAAATTCACTGGAAAGGCTTGCTGTGCTGGAGAAGGAAATCGCTTCGCTCAAGGAACAGTCCGACCTTATGAAAGCCCAATGGGAAAGCGAAAAGAGTATCCTGACCAGGGAGAAGGAGCTGAAACAGAAAATAGAGGAGACGAAGCGCAGGATCGAAGAGGCTGAAAGAAGATATGACCTGAATGAACTTGCCGTACTGAAGCACGGGCAGCTGCCGGACCTGGAAAAACAGCTGCTGGAGGAGAAGGAGAGGCAGAAGTCATCAGGCGGCAAGCGTCTGCTCAAGGAAGAGGTAACGGAGGATGAGATCGCTGAGATCGTTTCGAAGTGGACAGGTATACCGGTGACAAGGCTTGTTGAGAACGAGCGCGACAAACTGTTGAATCTGGAGGAGATACTGCACAGGCGTGTCATCGGCCAGGATGAAGCCGTGGAATCGGTGGCCGGAGCTGTGCTTCGTGCACGTTCCGGGCTGAAGGATCCCCGCAAGCCTATAGGATCATTTATATTCCTCGGCCCGACGGGAGTCGGAAAGACCGAGCTTGCGAAGGCCTTATCTGAAGCATTGTTTGACAGTGAAGAGAACATGGTGCGTATCGATATGTCAGAGTATCAGGAGAAGCATACTGTGGCCAGGCTGATCGGAGCTCCTCCCGGATATGTCGGATACGAGGAGGGCGGTCAGCTGACTGAGGCAGTGAGGAGGAAGCCCTACTGTGTTATTTTGTTTGATGAAATAGAAAAAGCCCATCCTGAGGTTTTCAATGTGCTGCTGCAGCTGCTTGATGACGGCAGGCTGACAGACAGCCAGGGAAGAACCGTGAACTTCAAGGACACGGTGATCATTATGACCTCGAATCTGGGGAGCCATTATCTTTTGGAAAGTATCCGCTCCGGCGCCGGAAAGGATATGGAGGTCAGGGAAACAGTATTGGGCGAACTTCGCAGAAGCTTCAAGCCTGAGTTTTTGAACAGGATCGATGAGATCGTGATGTTCAGGCCTCTTGTTAAAAATGACATTGTGAAAATAATCGAATTATTGCTGGAGGACATTAGAAAAAGACTTGATGAAAGACATATCGGGCTTGAGGTCACAGATGCAGCAAAGGAATTCATTGCAGATACGGCATATACTCCGGAATATGGCGCAAGGCCTGTCAAGCGTTATTTGCAGAAGGAGCTTGAGACAGAGCTTGGCAGGATGATCATAAAGGATACCATCCGGGATGGATCTAAAGTTGTTGTTGATGCCGATGGAGGGTCGCTTGTAATAAGGACGGGAACCTGATACTGCGGAGCAGGTTCAATCTGAAATATAACACAAATATAGTGCAGATCGGATCTCAGGCATCCGGGTTGGCACTGAATGACCGGTCAGAAATGGCCGGTCAACCCAGAAACTCATCTTCGGCGGCAGGCTTCGCCTTAAAAGCTGCTTTTTTCCATGTTCCCATAAAGTAGTATGTCAGACTGACCGACAAGCCGACTGCAAAGCCTATGACTATTGCCAGCCATATACCTCTGATACCCAGGAAGGTTTTGGAAAGAACAGCGGCCAGAGGTACTCTGACCAGCCAGATCGAGGTAATGGTTATAGCCATTGTTATCAGAGTCTTTCCAGCACCGTTTATGACGCCGTTTGAGACAAACATGAGAGCAAACAGGATATATGCAAAGCCCAGCGTCCTCAGGTAGCCGATACCTATATCAAGTATGACAGGATCATGGACAAACATTGACAGCAGCAGCTTTGGAAATGCAACTATAAATGCCGAAAGCGTAAGTGTTATACCGGCTGTCATAATGGCGCCCCATTTGAATACTTCTCCGACACGCTTGACATTGCCTGCTCCGAGGTTCTGCCCTGTTAACGCAGATGCAGCCAAACCCAGCGACATTGCCGGCATGAATACCACACCCTCTATTCTTCCCGCAGCACCAAAGGCAGTGGTAGCGCTGGCGCCGAACAAGTTCACCATGCTGGTTATAAACACAGAGCTGATTGATATAAGTGACTGTTGTATCATTGAAGGGAAGCCTATCTTCAAAAGCTTTACAATATGAGCGCTTTCCAGTGTTAGCTTTCTGAAATCTATGCTCACAAAGTGCTTTTTCCTGTTCAGGTATACCAAAGCAAGTACGAGGCCTATGATCTGTGAAATAACTGTTGCGTAGGCTGAACCGTCAAAACCCAGCTTCGGGAACGGGCCTACTCCTATTATCATAATCGGATCCAGTGCTATGTTTATGACAAGTCCGACCGCCATAAAAATCAGCGGAGTTACGGTGTCGCCTATGCCTCTGAGGATCGAGGTTATCAGATTCACCAGAAATGTCACAATGAAGCCGGAAATGATGATCTTCAGATAACTTGAGGCCATTGTAAATATTTCGGGAGGAGTATTCATTTTCTGCAGTATCCAGTCGCATGACAGCAGGCCGAAAATTGTCAGCATTGCTCCGAATATCAATGCAACACTGAATGAGTTGTTTATAGTCTTTTTTAACTTGTCATGGTCTTGTGCTCCGTAATACTGTGATACAAGTATGGTGGTAGCCAGTGTGGCTCCGTTTGAAAGCGCTATCAGAAGGAACTGTATGGGGAAGCTGACCTGTGTGGCTCCGACTGCGTCCGGACCGACAATGTTTCCGACCCATATGGAATCAGTTATGCCTAATCCTGTTTGAAGCAGGTTCCCGATAAACATCGGTATGGAAAATCGTATAAGGTGCTTTGGTATACTTCCTGTCGTTAGGTCAGTTCCATATTTGCCGCTCATTTTTCCTCCGTTGATGACTGATAGTTTAGGTATTTATATTGCATAAATACTTTATCATTTATTAAGTTATCATTCAATGGATTTGTTCATACATCTGCAAAGAGCAGAAGGCCGGCCATACTCAGAAGGCCATCAGTATAATGAGGCGAGATAATGTTTTATGTAACCTTTTATTTGCGTTTTGCATAGGCTATATAAGATTTATTAGGGAGTGAGAACGATGCAGGATTATTATATTGATCGGCAGCCTCAATTCCCGGGACCGGGACCGGGCGGAGGACCGGGGTTCTTCTCACCGGGACAGGGACCGGGGTTCTTTCCTCCGGGACCGGGACCGGGCGGAGGACCGGGGTTCTTTCCTCCGGGACAGGGTCCAGGCGGGGGACCGGGATTCTTTCCTCCGGGACAGGGTCCAGGCTTTTTTCCTCCGGGACAGGGTCCAGGCGGGGGACCGGGATTCCCTCCGGGTCCGGGACCTGGCGGGGGACCGGGCGGAGGGCAGGGCACAGGACCGCCTCAGGGACGTCCGCCGGCATTCACACCCGCTCAGCAGGCAGGAGTCTTCGCTGTGGATCCCGGATCGATAAGGCGCTGCATGTTCAGGTATGTATATATATGGCTCAATAACGGTCAGCAGTTCTGGGCATGGCTCGTATTTGTCGGGAGGAATTCGGCAGCAGGCTGGAGATGGATAGGTTTCAGATGGGTCTACTTTGGAGTCGATCTGAACAGGATTTCTTCATTTGTGTGCTTCTAGTGTGTTCTTCTAGTGTGTGCTTCAAGGCTCATATGCCCCCTTCCACTAGTCGGCGTCAGACGGAGTTGTGCTCCGTCTGATGCATCTTTGTGTACTTCAGGCGAAGAATGTCATCATAGCTTGAATTGTCTGATGCGAAGCGTATTCAATACTGCCAGCAGCGTCACCCCTACATCCGAGAATACAGCCTCCCACATCGTTGCAAGGCCGAATGCTCCAAGTAAAAGGAATAAAACCTTGATCGATACGGCCAGCACAATGTTCTGAACAGCGATTTTTCTGGTTCCGGCAGCGGTTTTTATTGCAGTGGCAAGACTTGAGGGCCTGTCTGTCATCAGAACTATATCCGAAGCTTCCATTGCAGCGTCTGAACCGAGGCCTCCCATGGAGACGCCGATATCGGCTGAAGCCAGAACAGGAGCATCGTTGATGCCATCTCCAACAAATAATGTATTGCCATTTGATGAAGCCTTGATTTTTTCGAACCATTCCACCTTCTCATGCGGAAGCAGACCATACCTTACTTCGTCCAATTTCAGTTGACCTGCAACAGCTTCGGCTGGTTTTTGGGCATCGCCCGTCAACATGGCGATCTTTCTGATTCCCAGTAACCTCAGGTCACTTACTGCATTCACAGCATCATCCTTTAATGAATCGGAAACAGTTATGCTGCCCTTGTACTGTCCATCAGCCATTACATAAACCGTCGTGCCGCTGATGATTGTATTGTCAAACTTTACATCATCAGGGATATCTCCGCTGCTTTTTATATGCTCAAGGCTGCCGGCCAGTATGACCATTCCCATGGCTCTGGTTTCGACCCCTTTGCCGGCAGTTTCAGAGCTGTTTTCTATAAGTGCAGCATCTATATCATTGCCATATGCCTTCATTATTGAGCGTGCGATCGGATGTGACGAATTGTATTCTGCATAAGCCGCCAGTTTCAGAAGCTCATCCTCGGCACAGTCATATGGTACAATTCCTGTTACACTGAAAACTCCTTTTGTCAGGGTGCCTGTCTTATCGAATACCACTGTGTCTACCTTGTTCAGCGCCTCAAGATAGTTGCCGCCTTTGATCAGTATGCCCTTTGAAGAAGCTTTGCCGATACCTGCGAAAAAGGTGAGCGGGATCGAAACTACCAGCGCGCATGGACAGGATATTACAAGAAAAATCATTGCTCTGTAGAGCCAGGTCATGAAATCCATGCTTCCTGTAATAAGGGGAGGCAGAACGGCTATAAGGAGAGCAGATAAAGTTACCACAGGAGTGTAATATGCTGCAAAACGGCTTATGAAGCTTTCTGTGGGCGCTTTTTTGGATGCGGCCTCTTCTACCAGCTCCAGTATGCGGGTAGCAGCTGATTGCTTTAAAGTATTCACTGCTCTGACGGTCAGCAGGCCTGTATTATTGATATATCCGCCATACAGGCTGTCCCCAGGTGCTGCAGGCTTCGGAACGGATTCGCCGGTCAGAGAGGAGGTATCCATGTAAGAACTCCCATCAATTACCGCACAGTCTACAGGAACTCTTTCGCCTGGCTTTATTGTCAGAATGTCACCTTCCTTGACTGACTCTGCCAAGATCCGTGTTACTTCAGCGCCGGTCTTTAAATTTGCGTATTCCGGTCTGAGATTCATCAGATCAGCTATTGATCTTCTGGAGCGGTCGACTGCCAGATCCTCGAATATCATCCCGACCTTGTAAAAGAGCATGACTGCAGCAGCCTCCGACCATTGTCCCGTAGCAAAGGCACCTATCGTTGCTATGGTCATGAGAAGGTTTTCATCAAATATCCTGCCTTTAATGATATTGGTGAGGGCCTTGAAAACAACTGCATAGCCTGCAGTCAGCCATGCTGCCAGTATAAGTCCGTGTGACAGGACGGGCCAGCTGCTGGTCAGTAAGCCTGCGGCAAACACCAGTATCGCCAGGAGAAGCAGAACAATATCCTTTTTTATTTTTTTTGTGAATATTGAGGTCCCGGCAGGCTCTGATGACCGTTCATACTCGCTGAGGCTGACTCCGGACTCTATTTCATTTATGGCTTTTACAAGCATTGCCTTTATTTGGCTGCCGCTGGCGCCGCCTGAATATTTTACATGCAGCTTTTGAGTTGCAAATGTGAGCTGTGCCTCAATGACATCGTCCAATGATCTGATGTTTCTTTCTATCTTTGCTGCACAATCGGCGCAGCTCAATCCATCGAGTCTGAAGGTAATCTCATTCATGTATAACACCTCACGTAATTTACCGGTTAAGTTTCTAAAGATTTGAACATCACCGGCTTTATGTTTTTCTGTAATATGCATCATTATTCTTTCAGTCTGTTACTGCAACTTGTTTTTCCAGTTTCTGTTCCAAAGATCGTACGGAACACAATAACATATGAACACATATTCATATATAAAATATAACTCCGATCAGTAATATTTGTCAATATTTTTTCTATTGAAATTTTTCTCATGAGGTTGAGAGTCTTCGGATGCGTGCATCATGGACCATAGCTGACGTATGTGCAAAAAAAATCTCCGCCTGTGCAGGACCAGCAATAGGACCGATGCTCAGGGGAGATTGTTGTTTAAAATGACTTAAAACTTCACCTTCGGTACAACGGTTTCTTTTTCATCAATGGTGAAGAAGGGTTCTTCATTAAAGTTGAAAGCGTTTGCAAATATATTGGATGGGAACATCTGTATTGAGTTGTTATAGCTCATAACAACATCGTTATAGAACTGACGGGCAAAGGTGACCTTGTCCTCAGTTTTGGTCAGCTCTTTCTGCAGCTCCTGGAAATTGGCATTCGCCTGGAGCGCGGGATATGCTTCGGACAGCATCATAAGCCTGCTCAAGCCCTGGGACAGCTCGGAATTGGCCTTCATGACATCCTGGTGGGACGATGCGTTCATGTAGCTGTTGCGGGCATTGACTACTGCCTCTAGGGTCTGATTCTCATGAGATGCATATCCCTTGACTGTTTCCACGAGGTTGGGTATAAGGTCGAACCTTCTTTTGAGCTGGACATCGATCTGGCTCCATGAATTAGATACTTTATTGCGTTTGCCGACAAGACCGTTATAGGTCGATATTGCCGCGATTCCTATTATGACTGCGATTACTGCAACGATGATGATTACGGTCAACAACATTTTGTTCTCCTCCTTAAAATTTGTTTATTACCTAAATGCTTTTTAAGCATTATTAGCTATATGTTGAAAATGTTCTGCAAAGGATCAGAATGCTCCTCCACCGCCGCGGCCTCCGCCACCGCCGCCACCGCCGCTGCTGCCTCCTCCGCTGAAGCCTCCGCCTCCGCCTGATGATGAGGAGTTGGTCGAATTCGCTACCGACATAGCGCGGCTGATAGCAGTATCTACAGAGCTGATTGTTCTGTCGAAAGTGTTTGCAAAGTTATTGAAGTTATGCATACTGTAGCCGTACATAAACGTAAGGTGAGTATCCTGCAGGTCTGTATCACTGAATACGAGAGGCAGCTGCTTTATGACCTCCTTTGCAACACCAAGTGAGATCGCGTAGACCAAATAATGTTCCCATATAATGATGGAGGGCATCTCGGCCTTATCCATGCGGCTGAAGTCCTTAAGAAAGTTCTTGAAGGCCTTCCACATGGCATACTGCTCGTTTCCGCATGCCGTACGCCTTTTGATCCTCAGCCCACCGAATACGAACATGATGAGGCCAAGTATCATCAATGGAATGCCCGTTTCTGCCTGTAACAGTGTGATAAATGAAATACCGATACCGAAGTACCCGAGCATACCGATGAGATTGGCCGCGAGCCTGCCTTTTACACTGGTTTTGTCAAAGAAATCGTTCTTATCGGCTTCTTCCTTGACCATGCTGCACCAGCGCTGATAATCCCTTGTAAACTGCCGCGCGCCGGATGAAGTCCTGGCATAAGTCGATATTTCATCAAGAAATACATGCCCGCCCCTGCCGATGGTCCTGATGAACCAACCGATCAGGAAATCCTCATGCCGCTTGATTTCCAACTGGGGAGCCTCCGGGTTCAGCGAAAGGGAATAGTCCTCGACTTCTCTGTCCCTGAAGAAACCATCCTTTATGTATGTCTCCTTTTTGAGTATGAGTATGCCTTTTCTTACCAGATCCATCAGAGTAGCTGTTATGTCCCTGGTGCCGACCTGACCCATTGTGAGCAGGATGGACATTTCAGCAGGAGTGTATTCTCCGGGAAGCTCACGGTAATACTTGGCTTTGAAGTCTCTTTTAAATTCCTTATCATATTTGAAATACAGGAATAATGCTATTGGAAGCCAGATTATTATCAGCACTATGCCTGCTGTATTTGCGATGGACCGCAGACGTGCTGTTCTTTGTCTTCCTTCCTCAATCCGTCTGTTGTACTCCTCGACCTCCTGGCGTGCCCTTTCGCGTTCAGCATTTGCCTCATCTGCAAGCCTTTTCTCTTCATCGAGTATCTTCGGCAGCATATCTTCCGCTATTATATTGGTGGAGTCGGGGACAAGTGTTGCCGGAAAAATCACACGGGTCCCGATATAGTCGCCCGGTGACAGGGTACGGAGCTTGAATTCGACATTTTGGCCGTCCAGTATTTTCGATGAACCGGTGAGAGGGCCGTGGCCGTACACCCGGAGGTCCTGCTTTTCAGCGCCTTCCGGCAGCTTTATCAGTACATAAACATTGCTGAGTACGACATCCCATTTGGAATCTACGATTTTTCTGTTAAACTCTGCAATATCATTGTATTTGGTTACAACGTTCTTCAAAGTGTATTTATATATGAAGACCTTCACTGTGTCGCTTGATTTTTCGTAAACCTTGAGCTTAGCCAGCTGATCGTCATGCTGCAGGTTGTATGTGCCTGTCGGACCATCGGCATCAATATTGGATGAATTGAATGTAAATTCTCTCGAGCTTTGGTCCTGGTCCTCGACGAATACCTGTATGTTCTCGATCCCATCGGTCTCGATATAGTCGATATTGCGCAGCACTCCGTTGAAGCTGCCGACGAAGTTGTATTTGATCCGTTCGGTGATATCGGCAGTGCCGTCCGGATTAATGGTACACTGGACATTGAAATCCATGATATTGTAATATCTGTCGTCGGCATATGCTGCCTGGGGCAGGATCAGTAAGGACAAAAGGACCGCCGTTATAAAAATGTAAGCCAGGACCCTTTTTCTCATCTATCAAACCTCCATTTTCCATTCACGAAAATTCTATCATATTATACCTTGTCTGTAAGCATTTTGTTAGCGTATTATTGTAAAGCTGCAATAAATTTTGTTTTAGACCTATAGGCGGATCATATGAGCGTTTTGCACCTCAGCATGTGGGCACTTAACTAGAATTCTATTGACTGGCCTTTGCATATCACTATCTTCTGCGCTGGATTCAAGACATGGCGAAGTGACGGCCAAAACTTCGGTAATACTATCGGGAAATACAAGGGGAGTGTGCAAAAAGTGGGACTTCTGGGCACGATTTCATAGATTTATTGAGACCATTCAATGATTATGGTACATAATCTGTGTATTATTTATTTATGTAGACTCCTATATAGTTTCAGGCGCCCAGAAGTCGGTGTTTTTGCACACCGCGCTCTTGGAAAATCGGAATTTGCTGTCTGGGTTTTCCTTTATATATCTGTTAAGGGTATCCAATGGATCAATATGGATAAATAACCGACTTGCTGCTAATAATCAATTTATGGATATTCGGGCAGACTAATGGCAGAGACTGCTTTGATCAAATCGAACAGCGGCGGGGAAGGAATGATAATGTGGCGGAAGAGGGAAATGTGGCAGAAGAACGAAATATGGCAGAAGGGCGAAATATGACAGAACAACGAAATATGGCAGAACAACAGAACTTGATTGAAGAGCGAAAAAGGAAATTTCCCAATCTGTTGCTGTGTGCTGTTATCGGGCTGGTGACCGGGCTTGCAAACGGCCTTTTCGGCTCAGGAGGCGGAACTATAGCCGTGCCTGCAATGGTGCACTTTTTAAAGGCTGATGAGCATAAAGCCCATGCTACTGCCATATCAGTGATACTCCCTCTAACCCTGGTAAGCTCTGTTTTTTATATATCAAAAGGCTACGCCGATTGGATGCTTACCTTAAAGGTAACACTCGGAGGCTTGGCAGGAGGCTATATCGGCGCAAAGCTGCTGAATAAATTTTCCGATAAGCTGTTGAGAAAGATTTTTGCGGTATTCATGGCAGCTGCGGGTATAAAGATGATACTCTGACTGAACAGCGAAGATCGAATATTAAGCATGTACATAAGTAGAAGTAAGAAATAAGTTGCCATAAAGGAGAAAAGTTGAGCGGTTGGAGTTGGATTATTCTTATAATAACAGGGCTTGCTTCCGGGATCATAAGCGGAATGGGAATGGGCGGAGGGGCGATTCTGATACCTGCGCTGGTATTGGCTGTGAACCCGCCGCAGCATATAGCTCAAAGCGTGAACCTGCTGTTTTTTGTACCGACGGCAGTCGTTGCCATGGTCATTCATATAAAAAACAAGAGCATAGATTTTAAAATGGGTGTGCCAATAATAATTTTTGGACTGGCCGGAGCGTTTGCTGGCTCATGGCTGGCGGCCAGACTTGCCGCAGGGGATCTGAGGAAGCTCTTCGGCTGGTTCCTGCTGACCATGAGCGTATACGAGATGTTCAGGAAAGGCAAAACTGACGGGAGCAAAACGCAGCAGGGCAAAACGCAGCAGGGCAAAACGCAGCAGGGCAAAATCGTTGACAGCCTTGGTGACGACCCAGATGTTAGTGTCCGGCGGCGGCCAAGCTGACAGCCCCGGCGGCGACCCAGGTGGCAGTACCTAGCGGCTACCCATGAGTTAGTGCCCGTCGGCGGCCCATGTGTTAGTGCCCGGCAGCTAGCTATTGAAAGCCTTTGTGATTGCCCAGTGAAAGCCTTTGTGAATACCTTGGCGAAGGTATACAGAAACTCGGGAGCCTGACGCGATGATTTTTTTATTCACAAATCAGCAACAGTAGTGGTATAATATTTAATCAATCCATACAATTGCAAGGCGACAGTTAATTCGCCGCCTGTCCGGGAAAAATCTCTGAAGACGAAAGTTCCCGGACGGATGGACTATAAGGAGGATTGCTTTGAAAATCAGTAAAATAGCAGATACCGCATACGGGATCATTGAGGACAAGAAGGGAAGAAATATTGAAGTCATCGATATATCGGAGGTTTCGACCCTCGCTGATTATTTTATAATCTGCAGCGGTACCTCTACGACCCATATCAGGACTTTAGCGGACGAGCTTGATTTGAAAATGGGTGAGGCAGGCTGGAATCTGATCCATAAGGAGGGCTATGAAAGCGCTCGATGGATACTGCTTGATTTCGGAGAAGTCGTTATCCATATTTTCCATGAGGAGGACCGGAGCTTTTACAATCTAGAGAGGCTTTGGTCAGACGGAAAGTTCAGGACACCGGACGACGAAAAATGACAGCAGACTGCTTGGTGCGCCGAACGACGAGAAATGACAGCAGACTGCTTGGTGCGCCGGACGACGAGAAGTGACAGCAGACTGCTCGGTGCGCCGAACGACGAGAAATGACAGCAGACTGCTTGGTGCGCCTAACGACGAGAAGTGATAGTAGACTGCTCAGTGCGCCGAACGACAATAAATGATAACAAATTGCTCGACTTGAAAGGAGCTGTTTATAGTGGCATATTCAACAAAGACCGATGCGAAGTGGCAAAAAAAATGGGAGGAAACGGGCCTTTACAGGTTTGATCCCGAAAAGACGGATAAGAAGCTTTACTGTCTTGAGATGTTTTCATATCCTTCAGGCGCAAATCTTCATGTCGGCCACTGGTACAATTACGGACTGACGGATTCGTGGGCAAGGCTTAAGAGAATGCAGGGCTGGAACGTTTTCCATCCGCAGGGCTTTGATGCTTTTGGTCTGCCTGCTGAGAACTATGCTATAAAAACAGGTATCCATCCCAAGGACTCTACATATAAAAATATCAAAACCATGGAAGAACAGCTCAAAAAAATGGGTGCTACCTTTGACTGGAATTATGAGGTGATCACCTGTGATCCTGAGTACTATAAATGGACTCAATGGATATTCCTGAAGCTTTATGAGCATGGACTCGCATACAGGAAAAAGGCTCCGGTGAACTGGTGCCCGAGCTGTAAGACAGTGCTGGCAAACGAGCAGGTAGTAGACGGCGCCTGTGAGAGATGCAAAAATGAAGTTACCAAAAAGGATCTGACACAGTGGTTTTATAAAATAACAGATTATGCTCAGGAGCTGCTTGACTGCCTGCCTCAGCTGGACTGGCCCGAGAAGACCAAAAAGATCCAGCAGAACTGGATAGGCAGGTCCGAAGGCGCCGAGCTCGTGTTTGAAGGTGCTGACGGAAGTTTCTCCTTCAAGGTTTTCACCACACGAGCAGACACACTTTATGGAGTTACATATGTGGTACTGGCACCGGAAAATGAGCTGGTGGACAGGATCACCACGCCGGAATACAGAGCTGTAGTCGAGGAATACAGGGAAAGCACCAAGAAGCAGACCGAAATCGAAAGACTTTCCACAGTCAGGGAAAAAACAGGCGTCTTTACGGGTGCATATGCGATTAATCCTGTCAATGGTGACAAAGTGCCGATCTGGGTGGCTGATTATGTGCTTGCAGGATACGGAACAGGCTGCGTTATGGCTGTACCTGCCCATGATGAAAGGGATTTTGAGTTTGCGACAAAGTACAAACTGCCTATAAAGCGTGTCATCAAAGGCGAGGAAGGCGTTGATGATACGCTTCCATTCGTAGAGGACGGCATTCTTACCGAGAGCGCTGAATTCTCCGGCACTGGTTCTGAAGCTGCCAGGAAGGGTATCGTACTCAAGCTGAAGGAGCATGAAAAAGGTGAACTGAAGATAAATTACAGACTCAGGGACTGGCTGGTATCCAGACAACGTTACTGGGGAGCGCCTATACCGGTGATCCACTGCGAAGATTGCGGAGCCGTGCCTGTGCCTGAAAAGGACCTGCCGGTGGAACTGCCGTACAATGTTGAATTCAAGCCGGATGGAGAGTCTCCGCTGGCAAAATGTGAAGAGTATATCAATGCAGCCTGTCCGAAGTGCGGCAAGCCTGCAAAGAGGGATCCGGATACACTTGACACCTTTGTATGCTCATCATGGTATTATCTGCGCTACCCCGATAATAAAAACTCCGAAAAGGCTTTTGAGACAGAGTGGATCGACAAAATACTGCCTGTTGACAAGTATGTCGGCGGCGCCGAGCATGCAGCAATGCATCTGCTGTACGCCAGATTCTTCACGAAGGCTCTTCGCGATATGGGGTATCTCCATTTTGACGAACCCTTCCTGTCACTTGTCCATCAGGGCACAATACTGGGCCCCGACGGCAACAGGATGAGCAAATCCAGGGGAAATACTATTTCACCTGATGTCTACATAAGCGAAAACGGTTCAGATGTATTCAGGATGTATCTGGCTTTCGGATTTGCATATACAGAAGGCGGACCTTGGAGTGATGACGGCATCAAGGCCATATCCAGATTCGTCGGAAGGGTCGAAAGGCTGGTCGAGACCGCAGTGGCTCTCAATACATCAGAAGGTAATGGCATAAACGGAAGCGCTGAGAAGGAGCTCAACTATATAAGAAATGTAGCAATAAAAGGTGTTACAGAGGATGCTGAAAGATTCCAGTTCAATACGTCGATTGCACGTCTGATGGAATTGGTCAACGCACTGTACAAATACGATTCTGGCAGTCAAAAGAATAACGCTTTGTTCGTTGACACGATCAAAGACCTTCTGATGCTGCTGGCACCTTTTGCACCGCATCTTTCCGAGGAACTGTGGGAGAAGATGGGAGGAAGCTACTCCATATTTGATCAGCAGTGGCCGAAGTGGGATGAAAAAGCGCTGGTACTTGATGAAACCGAGATCGTCATACAGATGAACGGCAAAATCAAAGAAAAGATCATGCTGCCGTCAGGCCTAGACAAGACTCAGACCGAGGAAGCAGCAATGAAGGACTCCAAGGTTGCCGCACTGTTGGAGGGCTTTACAGTAGTTAAAGTAGTAGCAGTGCCGGGCAGACTGGTAAATATAGTTGTCAAGCAGTAAGGATGGAGCTAAGGGCGATTAAGTAAATCAATAAGGCTGTCTCAGATCTGAGGCAGCTTTTTTGTTGCATGAGTTGAGTAAGCGGATGCGTCGAGTAAACGGATGGGTTGGATAAGGGGATGCGTCAAACAAGCGGATGTGTGGGATATACGGATGGGATGAGCAAGCGAATGCGTGGGATATGCGGATGTGTTGAGTAAGCGAATGCTTGGGATATGCGGATGGGATGAGCAAACGAATTTGCTGAGTAAAGGGATGCGTGGGAAATATGCACAAAATTTTGAGTAATGTGTGGATTTTGGGAAATAGTGAAGCCTTTCTTGTAACAAGTATACATAATGCGTTGCTCTGTTGCTTTATTCTCGCTTTATTGACACCGTAATGCTCTTATCTTGCAGAATCACATTCTACATTATAAGAAGGCTCACAAAACTCAAAAAAATGACCAGTCAGCCTTGGACAGACTAGTCATTTCTGTTTATCGTGGTAGATTACCTTGCAGGCTTACCCCGCCGGCCTACCCGGCCGGCTTACCCTGCCGGCCTACTCCGCAGGCCTACCTCGCCGGCTTACCCCGCAGGCCTACCCCGCCGGCCTACTCCGCAGGCCTACTCCGCAGGCCTACCCCGCCGGCCTACTCGGCCGGCCTACTCCGCAGGCCTACTCCGCAGGCCTACTCCGCAGGCCTACCTCGCCGGCCTACCCTGCCGGCTTACCCCGCCGGCCTACCTCGCCGGCCTACTCCGCTGGCCTACTCCGCAGGCCTACCCGGCCGGCTCAGCTGCTTCCGCTTGCCCCAGGCCTCAGCCTATTTTCTCAATATAACGCTTGATCTTCTTGGTGGAGGTTTTGGCGAACTCCTGCTGGCGGATCGTAAAGCGGCGGATGCGCTTGTACAGCGGCATGTTTTTATTGACGTTCTTGACCTCGGCATCTATTATCCTGAAGACTTCGTCTTCCTCAAGCTCCTGTTTACCAAGCTTTTCTCTTATAATATCTATTGCAGGGACTATCATGGCATATACAAAGGTCTCCTCTGAGGCTTCATCGTCCTTGCCGTAAACCATTGATTCGGCGATATACAGACTTTTGTCCAGATAGGCCTCGACCTCTTCGGGATATATGTTTTTACCGTTTTTGGTAACGATTACGTTTTTCTTCCTGCCGGTAATGCTAAAGAAACCGTGCCTGGTCATCCTTCCAAGGTCGCCTGTGTAAAACCAGCCTTCCCTTAAAACTTTTTCCGTAGCCAGGCTGTTTTCGTAATAGCCCAGCATGACGTTGTCACCCTTCACGATCAGCTCGCCTATGCCTTCCTTGTTCGGCTTGTATATCATGACCTCATCACAGGGCAGCGGAAGACCTATGGAACCATCCATATTCTTTTCCAGCTGGTTGACGGTGACAATGGGGGAGCATTCGGTCAGTCCATAGCCTTGCATCAATGCTATTCCGAATGATCTGAAGCCCTTTGATACGGCAGGGTCCAGTGCCGCGGCACCAGAAATAATCAAACGGACCTTACCGCCAATATTATCATGTATCTGCCTGAATAGCTTCCTCCTGATATCCAGACCAAACAGCCTGAGGGCAGTGTTGCTCAGGGCCAGCGCGATCTTCACCTGTTGTGCCTTACCCTTTTGCTTGTTAATCGTATCCCATACTTTCCTGTACATGGATTCCAACAGCAGAGGCACAGCCATTATTATGGTCGGACTGGTTTCCTTTAAATTCTTTGCTATATGCTTCAGCCCTTCGATGAATGAAATGCGGCAGCCATTATACAGCATCAGCAGGAAGCTGGTGGTGCAGGCGTATGTGTGATGCAGCGGCAGCATGCAAAGCGTTGAATCGCTGTCGTCGATGTAGAGTACAGAGCATACTGACATAATATTGGTAACGATATTTTTATGAGAAAGCATTACGCCCTTTGCCAGATCGGTAGTTCCGGAGGTGAAGATCAGTATGCTGAAGGCATCAGGGTCGACCGGCGCATCAATAAAGGAACGGTCGCCTCCGGCTGTCATATCAAGTCCGTCTTTAATTAGCTTTCTAAATGAAAGAAAGCCGTTATCATTTTCAGCTGCATCCATATTAATAAAGTATTTGACAGAAGGGAGGACTGATGAGATGTAACGCATGTCCTTCTCGTGTTTTCCCGAAAAGATCACTGCACTGGCTTGGGAGCGTTCAAGCAGGTTTTCGACCTCGGGAGGCGGAAGCTCCCTGTCCAGCGGAACCACGATGCCGGTCCCGTTTACGGCAGCCATATAGGAAAGGCACCATTCATAACGGTTTTCTCCAATGACTGCTATCGATTTATCCTTTAGTCCGAGATTTATAAGAGCCGTACCAAGGGCATCCACTTCACTTTTGAATTGCCCGTATTTTATCCCGTTGTAGCTTCCATCGTCTGTCTTGAGCCAGAATGCATCATTTTCGGCAAAAAGGCCGGCACTCTGATTGAGCATGTCTTTCAAATCTGATATCCTGCGGACCTCACGAATAGGTTTTGACGTCATATCCAAACACTCCTTAAAGGTCATATGCGAGATTAGTCTGAATCCAATGCCTCTATTATATATTATGTCATGTGAATCAGTAAATACTTTAACATAGCTCTCAGAAGTACTTTTTAGAATTGGCCTTTCTTGATATTGCCTTAAGAATGATTCGTAAAATTATGAAAACAATTATGATAGCGACACAAATCACGGCTATCCGAATAAACGTATTTTCGGAAGCCTTTTTGGCATCGGTGGTCAGCTTGGCGATCGTGACCGGTGCAGGCTTGTATTCGATGCTCCTTGCAGCCAGCAGATCGATTTTGCCTATGGATTCGCCGTCCATTTGAAATTCGACATAACCTATTACATCGCCTTTGTTGATAGGCGCAAATATGTTCTCATTTACATGAGAGGACTCCTGGATGTTCCACTGACTTTCGTCCTTGGGAAGCACTCTGACAAGACTTTCTGTCGTGACCAGATCAAGTCCGTAGATGTCGGCTGCCTCTTCGACCTTGACGTTTCTGTACACACGTCCCTCTTCAATGAGGGTTACCTTTTTAAAGTTGTTGAAGCCGTAATCAAGCAGCTCCTTGGAATATATCCTTACATTTTCCGGCGCATTCTCATTTTCAACCTTCATTACGACGCAAATCAGCTCCATGCCATTTACATCCTTGGCCGAGGTGATGAGATTGTACCCTGCAGGTCCTGTAAATCCGGTCTTGATGCCGTCTATAACATAGAGGTCATTTTTATCATTGATCATCAATTTGTTTGAATTGGAGAGAACCGGCCATTTGCTATGCTTGTTCGTTACAGGCATGGTGAAGCTATGGGTGCCCACTATCTCCCTGAACTTGGGCAGCGTCATGGCATGCCTTGCTATGCAGGCCAGATCTGCGGCTGTCGTATAATGCTCAGGATCATGGATGCCGCTCGCATTAACAAAATGAGTCCCGGTGGCGCCAAGCTCTTTGGCCCTCTTGTTCATGAGAACAATAAATTCGTCATAGCTTTCACAGATATTTTCGGCAATGATGTTGGCTGCTTCATTGGCCGAGCTTATCAGCGTTGCCTGAAGAAGGTTTTCAAGACTGATTTTTTCACCCGGAATTATGCCTATGTTGCTGCCATTTGGCCCAATACGGTCTATAGCTGTCTGGGTGGCAGTCATTTCTGTATTCAAATCTACACCGGATTCAAGAGCAAGTATGGATGTCATTATTTTTGTCGTACTTGCAGGGAACAGTGTTTCCGTGGAATTATTCTCACAGAGCACGTCGCCCGTCCCGGCATCGATCAGTATGTAAGCCCCGGCTTCGGGGGATGGCGGTTGTGCATATGTTACACCGGCATTAAATATTAAACAGGCAAGGATTATCGCCAATGACAGCAGCCTTTTCATCTGTACCTCCGGATCAGTAATCAACAATACAAGTATATCAAAAAAAAATTTGTATTAGTTAAAAATTATTAAAAATTTGATGTAAAAAAAAGGAAAATAATATTAAAAGGAAGAATATTACAGATGGGAGGAGATTCTATGAAGCTTCGGTTTTTTGGAAAAGAGGCTGAAATCAGGACAGAGGTGGTTGTGATTGGTATTTCAGTACTGGCGCTGCTAGGGATGCTTATAGGGTATGTTTTTTTCAGAGACACAGGCGATATCATTATTGAGGCAGGCGCGGAAGGTCCTGCTGGTGCGGATCATCTAACTGATACAGGTAAGCAGCAGACTGGCATCAAGTCCGGAAATGATAGTACAGGTGAAAGCGGTTCACGTGTCAGTAGTTCGGACGGCATTACATCCGGGATTATTGGTAAGAAAGATGGTGCTTCGGAAGATGAAACTACAGGAGGAAGTGCACCTGGAGGCGCCGCAGCAGGCATAACTACAGGAGGCGGTGTTTCGGTTCGAGATATATCAGCCAACGAGGAAGGAAAAATCAAGGTATATGTCGTCGGCTGTGTAAGAAAGCCCGGCATAGTGACGCTTTTAAAGGGCAGTATGATATGCGATGCTGTCAGCGAAGCCGGTGGCCTGACGGAGGAAGCTGATCGGGATAATATAAATATGGTTTATTCCCTGAATGAAAATGTAATGCTGTACATAAAATCAAAGAAGGATGAAAGTGATGGCCTCGGTAAAGGAGCGGTCATTGTATCGGACAGCGGCAAAGGTGCTGAAGTGATCGGGAAGGGTGACGATCCGGCAGGTGCTGACAGGAACGTGCTGGTCAATATCAACACTGCGGGAGTCGATGAGCTTGATACGCTTCCCGGGATCGGAGAGGCCACGGCCAGGGATATCATAGCGTATAGGGACAAATACGGCGGATTTGGTGTTATCGAGGATATAATGAAGGTGCCTCGCATCAAGGACAACAGGTTTGAGAGTATCCGGGACTACATTACAGTTGAATAAGGAACATAGCACGTAATTAAATCGTCAAATTATATAACCGAATAACCGACGATACGAGAAGCGAAGCTGCAGATGAACCGGGCAGCAAATAAACGAAGCATCAAATAAACGAAGCAGCAGATAAATCAAGAAGCATGGTGTGTTCCATGTATAGACTAAAAGAGCAGAAGCGGGGGATCAAAATGAAGAAACTGATCACAATTATAATGCTTGTTTTTTTCACATTTTCATTTACAGCCTGTGGCTTCCTTAACAACGGTGATACCAGAGGAGCCATTGACACGGATGTATCCGGCGAGGGAGGGTTTACCGGGGATAATACAGATGAGACAGGAAACGATTCGATCGTCGAAGGCAATAGCGCTGGAGAGGCCGGTGCTGCTGATCAGAACTCGGATGCCGACAATGCCGATAATGCCGACGGAAAACTGATAAAAGTGACACTCTACTTCCCGACAATAGACAACAGCGCTTTAAAAACTGAAGTAAGAGATGTCCGTGTTGTAGAAGGGGCTATATTGAAGGCTTGTATACTGGCGCTGGGTGAGGGGCCTGAATCTCAGCTGCTTAGAAATCCCATACCCGGCGGTACGGTTATAAGAGGTATTTCTATAAAGGAAAGAGTCGCAATCGTTGACCTTTCGGAGGAATTTCTCAATTCAAGCGGCCTCGACGAGGTCACTTCCAGACTTTCCATCGTTAACACACTGACCGGCATAGATGGCGTTGACAAAGTGCGGCTCAGGATAGAGGGTGAGGATATGATCGGTCCAAGCGGCATGCCGCTGGGAGACATGGAGCCCGCAGAGCTTGATGCAGATGGCTATCCCGTACCGGGTGAAATCAGGACCATCACACTCTATTTTTCAGATAATCAGGCCATGTACGTTGTGGCTGAGAAAAGAGAGGTATCACTGTCAAAGGGTGTTTCACCGGAGGAAAAGGCTTTGATCGAGCTGATGGCAGGACCCAGGACGGACGAGCTTTGGAGTGCCATACCTGATGGTACAAGGCTTCTGTCTGTGAGCACCAAAGGCGGAGTGTGCACCGTAAACTTTTCAAAGGAGTTTGTGGAAAACAGTCCCGGCGGCACTGCCAGTGAGAGGATGGCTATATATACTGTAGTGAATACGCTCACAAGCCTTGAAGGTGTACAAAAGGTCCAGTTCCTCATAGAAGGGAAGAAGCAGGAAATATACACCCATGCCGTATTTGATGAGCCATTTGAAAGGGAAGAGTCGATAATAGCAAAATAGAGCCTTCGGTCATCCCGACATGGCGGGCAGAATGATGAGCGATGCCACCAGATAGCCCAGCAGGACGAGATAAGACGGCATGACTATGCCAAAAAGCATAAATTTACAAATTTTCCTGTGCCGAAGCTTTTTATAGTATGTTTTTCTTTTGCATCTCATTACAATATTCTCCGGAAAAAGTGCAGGGGGCGGCCGCCTGAACGGCGGAAGCACTCCTGCTTTTTGATGTAAATGTACCTGCTATTATATTTTAGCCAAAAACGATTCACATCACAATTTCCTGGAAATACCATCTGCAGAAATTTTCATTTCAGGCTGTTTCAATAGTGCTATTTTTTCAGCACATCCAGCATGAGACCATCATATTCATTTGCGATTTTCTTTACTGCGAAGAGGTTATTTGTCAGGTAAACGGTATCGTAACCGGCATCCTTTTCAGTGGCAACTATCAGGTTGTTCTGCCTGAGTTCCTTTAAAAGATAAGGAATGTCCCTGGCATTGCCTCCTATATCCACGATCGTGAATTTGTCCATATTCAGACCTCCTCTTGTTAATATTATTTTATAGTATCAATCATTTATCCGTATGTAAATATTATCATAGCTTGACCGAACTCATCATGGTCTGGCTAAACTCGTTATAGCCTGGCTGATTTCGCAATAGCCTTTGAACTCATTTTCGGAAAAAGTATCAGCCGTTTCCTTCCTTTTTGTGTTTGCGGAACTTACTCCAACCTGATAGCGCAAGTGCGGCTGTTGACAGAATAATGCTGAAGGGGTCCACGGCCAGATTCATTGGCATTATGCCAAGCTGCTCGGGACTGTCGTCCACCAGGTATGTCCATGTAGAGGAGGGGGCTTTGAGGCCTTCCTTTTCCATGTTGATCCCATACGGTGTGATTTCAGCTCTTGACAGTACTGATACGACCTCCTGTTCAATGTCAGCAAGAAGCCTCTTGTAGCCTTCGATCGCAATTTTGTTGAATTCGCTTACCGGTATTTTTCCTGATATATTGACTAAGTGGATGCTTTCCTTTGTATATGAAAGGAAGTCCAGATACTCAGCCCAGCAGGAGCTGATAAAATGCATCAGAAGCTGGCGTTCTGCTATGAACAGTGCTCTTTCGCCGACGACAGGAAGCAGTTTTTCATACCTTTCGGGCAGCCGGGATCTGAATATTCCCGGCAGCTTTCCAAAGAGCACTTCTGCCCGCCAGTTGAAAATCATTTCACGCTGTCGTTCCATTAGAACATTGTACTTTTGCAGCGTCTGTCTTATTTTGAAGTTCTGGCTTTCGATGATCCTCTGAGCCCTTGCCGTTTCCCGTTTTATGACCTTTATTTCTACAGGACTGCTGCTTTCCGCCGGATACAGCCTTTCGGGGATCAGTTCTCTGAGCCGGTACTGCTTCATCAGGTCATCCTCAAGACTGATAAAAAATCTTGAAGAACCCGGGTCACCCTGACGACCGGCCCTTCCGCGCAGCTGGTCATCTATCCTTCTGCTTTCATGCTTATTGGTACCGATCACATATAGCCCGCCCAGCGCCACTACTTTTTCAAATTCATGTTCATCTGCCCCTCCAAGCTTAATGTCGGTACCCCGGCCTGCCATATTGGTGGAAACTGTTACAGCTCTGATCAAGCCTGCATTTGCAATTATTCCTGCCTCTTGCTCATCGTTTTTTGCATTCAGCACCGAGCAGTCTATTCCGATGTCACGCAGCATTGATGCCAGCTGTTCGGATTCCTGGACGCTTCTGGTCCCTATGAGGATAGGCCTTCCTGTTTTATGTACATTTTGTACTTCGGAAACGATGGCATCCATTTTTGCCTGCTGATGTGTGTATATTACGTCGGGGTGGTCATTGCGAATGCATTGCTTATTAGTTGGAATAACGGCAACACTCAGACCATAGAATTCCTGCAGCTCTTCAGCTGCAGACCTGGCAGTGCCCGTCATTCCGGCGATTTTGCGATATCGGCGTATAAAATTCTGAAGTGTGACAGATGCAATGATCTGACCTTTGGTACCAGTGTAGATGCCCTCTTTTGCCTCAATTGCTTCCTGCAGCCCATAGGGCCATTGCCTGCTGTCGGCTACCCGCCCGGTGAATTCGTCCACCAATTCTATTCTGCCGTTTCGGACTATATAGTCCGTGTCCTTTTTGAGCAAAACACGTGCATGCAGCGCGTTTCCAACGTCTACAAGCAGCTGCAGGTTTTTCTCATCATAAAGATTCCCGCAGTCAAAGGTTCTTTCTATGATGTCAACACCCTTTTCAGTCAGGAATACATTCCGCTGATACTCATCAAGGCTGAAATCCTCGTCCGGTATCAGATCGGCTGCGATACGAGCCATCTGAACGGGATCGACCACATGGCTGTCTTCATTTTTTCCTGCGATCACAAGGGGGATCCTTGCCTCGTCGATGAGGATGGAATCGGCTTCATCGATCACTGCATAATTGAACGGGCGCTGTACCAGTTCGCCCGGACTGTTGGCCAGAAAGCCTCTCAAATAATCGAAGCCGGCTTCCTTGGCGGTCATATATGTTATATCTGCCCAATAAGCGTGCTGCCTTTGCTCATTTGACATACCCTCCTGTATGAAGCTGCAGGTCAAACCAAGAAAGTCATAAAGGGGCCCCATCCAGCCTGCATCTCTTCTTGCCAGATAATCATTAAATGTCAGGATATGTACTCCTTTGCCATACAGGGCATTGAGGTAGACCGGAGCGGTCGCAGCAAGTGTCTTTCCTTCGCCGGTCTGCATTTCTGCCAGCGCTCCATAATGGAGAGCTATTCCGGCCAGCATCTGGACATCGAAGGGCCTCATTTTGACTGTTCTGAAGGCGGCCTCCCTTACCAGTGCAAATGCTTCAACAAGCAACTCTTCAGGGAGGATCCCACTTAAGGCACGATGCTTGAGAGAGGCGGACATTTGTTTCAGTCCCTGGTCATCGACAGTCCTCAGGTCAATTTTGTTTATTTCTGCGAGCAGCTTTTTGGCGGGCTCCAGATTTAGTTCGGGTGTACGCATTTCTTTCAGTTTTTTAGATATATTGATTATAGTTGTTTTCATGATTTAAGCCTCCTGTTTGCTTCATTGTAACAGCCGTAATAATAAGCTTTCTGTAGGAAGGCGCCTCTTGGGCAACCGGCAGTTACGATAACCCGGAAGAATTCAATGCCTGATGGCTTCGATAACTGGCAGTTACGATAACCCGGCAGCTACGATAACCCGGCAGCTATAATGTCTAAGCTGCTTATTGCTACAGCTCGTATGTTATCCTCCAATAAGCCTTCCAGTATTTCCCGGAAATATTACAATGAAGCTGAGGGATGCAATTTTAACTGATGGTATTTAACTAGCATGAAAGAACTTAATATGAATAAAATGTCAAGAGTCATGATCCATAGCGAAGTGATGTGACTAAATGCTGCGATGACACTTGCTGCTATTGCTGCAGTGATTGAAAACATAAAAAAGGCGACTTTACCAGGAAAATAAGTCATAAGTAAATCAAGCTCATCAAGCAGACCGACAAGGCCGCCGCCTGAATACCTCAGTTTAGCTTGAGCCGCTAATAAAACTAATGCGGCAGATACAATTGTTAATATGGCCAGTAAAATCTGTGGCATAAATATTAACAGCCTCTCTGAATCTCCAATTTATATAAAATGATAGCACTTATTGCTATTTATTTCAAGTAATGAAGAATGCGTGATCCAGTCAGAGTTTGACTGTTTTCTGACGTATAGCTGCTTTAAAATAAAGCATTCATTATATCATCATGATAAAGTGATAATAATGCACAGCACTGCTTTTCAACTACAATATATTCTGATATAATGTCAGAAAAATGAAAAAAGGAGTCAGAGATATGAGTGGGGATCAGATTCAAATTCTGGTGGCGATGTGCTTCTATATGCTGTCTGTCATCGGAATAGGCATTTTTTATGCAAGGCGTGCAAATGAAAACTCAGATAATTATTTCATTGGCGGCAGGAAGCTTGGACCATGGATAGCCGCTATGAGTGCAGAAGCTTCCGATATGAGCGGATGGCTATTGATGGGTCTTCCAGGCGTAGCTTATTGGTGCGGCCTGAGCGATGCCATTTGGACGGCGATCGGCCTGGCAGCGGGCACATATCTGAACTGGCTGTTTGTGGCAAAAAGACTTCGCAGGTACTCGGTAGTAGCGGGCAACTCTATTACGATACCAGAATTTTTCAGTAACAGGTTCAGAGAAAAAAAGAAGATCATATTGGCGATAGCATCCATATTTATTCTTGTATTCTTTGCGGTTTATGCAGCAAGCTGCTTCGTTACTTTCGGCAAGCTGTTCAGCGCACTGTTCGGAATGAAGTACCAGATCGTTATGATAATTGGCGCTGTAATAGTCATAGCATATACTTTCCTTGGCGGTTTTCTGGCTGAAAGTGTGTCTGACTTCCTGCAGGGCATAATTATGGTCATAGCACTTTGTACTGTCCTGGTACTTGGTATTGTTGCTGCAGGGGGAATACCTGCAATAATGGAAAATATAAAAACGATCCCCGGATTCTTCGACTTTTTCGGCATTGCGCAGCCTCAGCTGGCGGATGGCGTTCAGCAGCTGGATTCGGCCGGCAAGCCCTTGTTCGGTGCAGCCGGAGGATATGGTCTGCTGACGATAATTTCGACAATGTCATGGGGCCTCGGATATTTTGGTATGCCCCAGGTGCTTTTAAGATTCATGGCTATTACAAAATCATCTGAATTGAAGAAGTCCAGACGTATCGCAACTGTATGGTGTGTGATTTCACTAGTCGCAGCTGTAGCTATCGGACTCATCGGCAGAGCATTATATCCTGCTGAACTGCTTACATCAAACACTTCTGAAAACATCTTTATAGTAATGTCCACCGGACTGCTTCCCGCGCTGCTTGCAGGTATTATTATGTCTGGTATCCTCGCAGCTACGATGAGTTCATCGGACTCATACCTGCTTATTGCATCATCTGCGCTGTCACGCGATATATTCAAGGGCATCATTAAGAAGGATGCTACTGACAAACAGGTCATGCTGATGTCTCGAATAACGCTTCTGGCATTATCGGTATTCGGTATTATCATAGCGCTGGATGAGGGCAGTGTTATATTCAAGGTCGTATCCTTTGCATGGGCAGGCTTTGGTGCAACATTCGGCCCGCTGATGATCCTGTCGCTCTTCTGGAAGAGGACAACAAGAGCAGGCGCAATTGCCGGTATGCTTACCGGAGGCGGCATGGTGTTCATTTGGAAGTTCCTTATCAAGCCACTTGGCGGTGTGTTTGGAATTTATGAACTTTTCCCGGCGTTCGTACTGTCGTGCATAGCGATAATTATCGTATCGCTTGTGACCAGTAAGCCTGACAAGGCAATACTGGATGAGTTTGAGCTGGCAAAGACATATGACTGCTAAAAGAGCGGAAAAATGTACGAATACGCATGAGTCAAGCATGAGCCGCATGAGTCAAGCGTGAGCCGCATGAGTCAAGCGTGAGCCGCAGATAAATTTGGAGCAAAATGTTTGACATTGCACGGTTTTGGGATATAATATATTAAAGCATATATTTAACGTGCAATGAAGGGATCAGTAAGCTGTTTGACACCTTGTCAGAGAGAGTCCGCCAATGGGCTGGAAGCGGACTTGAAGGAAGGCAGCCGAATACCGCCCCGGAGTGCGGACGTTGATAACGTTACAATCACAATGAGACCAAATTAGGGTGGAACCACGTGAGCAAGCTCTCGTCCCTTGTGTAAACAAGCAGGGGATGAGGGCTTTTTTATTGGTACGGTGATCATCGCTGTACTGAAGGCGGACAATGAACTACAGGTAAACTGTGAATGGACAATGAACGGACAATGAACTACAGGCGGACAATGAACGGACAATAGGATTATTAGGGAGCGATCATAAAAGGAGGAGTCGATATGATAAAAGTTACACTGAAGGATGGATCCTTAAAGGAATATCAGGTGGGCACAACGGTAATGCAGGTGGCGGAGAGCATAAGCGCCGGACTTGCCAGAGTTGCACTTGCTGCTGAGATCGATGGAGAGGTAAGAGACCTCTCGACGGTGCTGGAAAAGGATTGCAGTCTTAACCTGCTTACATTTGACAGCGACGGAGGAAAGCATGCATTAAGACATACAGCATCCCATATAATGGCTCAGGCTGTAAAACGCCTTTATCCCGAAGCAAAGCTGGCAATAGGACCGGCAATTGAGAATGGTTACTATTATGACTTCGATATTGATAAAACATTTGCGGCAGAGGATCTGGAGAAGATAGAAAAAGAGATGGAGAAAATCGTAAAAGAGGATCTGAAGCTGGAACGCTTTACTCTGCCCAGGGAAGAGGCAATGAAGTATATGGAGGAAAAGGGAGAGCCCTACAAGGTCGAGCTGATAAGGGATCTGCCTGAGGATGCCATAATTTCGTTTTACACACAGGGCGAGTTTACCGATCTCTGTGCAGGACCGCACATTCCGTCAACAGGGAAGGTGAAGGCCTTCAAGCTGACTCAGGTGGCCGGAGCTTACTGGCGCGGAAATGAAAAGAACAAGATGCTGCAGAGGATATACGGTACAGCATTCCTAAAAAAGAGTGAGTTGGATGAATACCTGACTGCGTTGGAAGAAGCAAGAAAGCGCGATCACAATAAGCTGGGAAGAGAGCTTGAGTATTTTACTACAGTCGATTATATAGGACAGGGTCTGCCAATATTGATGCCAAAAGGCGCCAAGGTCATACAGTTGCTCCAGAGATTTGTGGAGGATGAGGAAGAGCGCCGCGGATATTTGCTGACAAAGACTCCTTTTATGGCAAAGCGCGAGCTTTACAAGATATCCGGTCACTGGGACCATTACAGGGATGGTATGTTCGTAATGGGAGATCCGGCGAAGTTTGAGGATCCCAGTGAGGAGATATTCGCACTCCGCCCCATGACCTGCCCGTTCCAGTTCCAGGTTTACCTCAACAGGCTCAGGAGCTATCGCGAGCTGCCAATGAGGTTCAACGAGACTTCGACACTTTTCAGGAATGAGGCCTCCGGTGAAATGCATGGATTGATCAGAGTCAGGCAGTTTACTATTTCTGAAGGCCATCTGGCTTGTATGCCTGAGCAGTTGGAAGAGGAATTTGCAGGCTGCGTAGATCTGGCTATCTTCATGCTCAAGGCAGTCGGGCTTGACGGGGACGTTTCATACCGTTTCTCCAAATGGGATCCGAACAACAAGGAGAAATATATCGGTACCGAAGAGCAGTGGGAAGAGGTACAGGGACGCATGCGCGAAATACTGAATGATCTGAAGATACCTTATACTGAAGCTGTGGGCGAGGCGGCATTCTATGGCCCGAAGCTCGATATCCAGATCAAAAACGTTTTCGGCAAGGAAGATACACTTATTACAGTGCAAATAGACTTCCTGCTGGCTGAGAAATACGGTATGGTTTATGTTGACCGCGACGGCCAGAAAAAGCATCCATATGTCATACACAGAACTTCCATCGGCTGCTACGAAAGGACACTGGCTCTGCTGATAGAGAAGTATGCAGGCGCGATGCCGACCTGGCTGGCTCCTGAGCAGGTGAGGATACTTCCGATAATCGACAAGCACCACGACTATGCGGCCGAGGTTTGCAAAAAGCTTGCGGACAATGGTATAAGAGCTGAGGTTGACTATAGGAATGAAAAGATAGGCTTCAAGATCAGGGAAGCACAGATGGAAAAACTGCCATACATGCTCGTTATCGGCGACAAGGAAATGGAAAACGGACAGGTGGCTGTAAGGTCACGCAGGGATGGGGATCTGGGCCCGATGCCGGCAGACGCTTTCCTGAGCAGGATACTTGAAGAGGTGAAAACCAGAGCGCTGTAGCAGCATCTTAGGCTGGCGGCTGGCACGTTGGTGGGTGGCTGGCGGCGGGCTTGCGGCTGGCGGCGGGCAGGCTCATGAAGAAGCGCACTGTGCAAAAACATGGTCTTCTGGGCACATAATACTGTAGTGAGTTTCCATAACTCTATAATACACGTATTATGTGCCCTTGTTTATTCTCATGACGTTGATT
>JAEYRV010000063.1 GCA_023435305.1 Bacillota bacterium | reverse complement strand
CAATGCTTCGGGAAATATTCACATACCACTATTACACACCCCGAACAATTCATCACCCACCTACGCCCTCGCTTCCGCGAGATATGCTGCTTAGAGGTGGGCGTCTTCTTGTATTTAGAGATAAATACTTCATAGATATTAATAAAGCTTGGCTCGCTTCAGGCTGAGTGAATTTGTAACGACCGATACTGAACTGAAGGCCATGGCTCCGCCTGCGATCATTGGGTTAAGCAGCCCCAGAGCTGCAAACGGTATGCCGATGATGTTGTATATGAATGCCCAGAACAGATTCTGCTTTATTTTACGCATAGTCTTTCTGGAAAGGCGGATAGCGGCGGGGATCGTCTTCAGATCGCCTCTCATGAGTGTGATATCAGCTGCCTCAATAGCCACATCCGTGCCTGTTCCAATAGCCATACCTATATCAGCTGTGGCAAGCGCAGGCGCATCATTTATACCGTCTCCAACCATCGCTACTTTCTTGCCCTGCTTTTTGAGCTTCTCGATCTCTTCCGCCTTGTTTTCAGGCAGCACCTCTGCCAGCACATTTTCAATGCCAACCTGTTTGGCAATTGCAGCAGCTGTTCTTTTGTTATCGCCTGTTATCATATAAACATCGATGCCCATATTCTTCAATTCTGCGATTGCTTCTTCAGAGCTTTCCTTCAGTGTGTCCGCAACTGCAAGTATCCCTTCGAGCTTACCGCCGACTGACATCAGCATTGCCGTCTTGCCTTCGTCCTCCAGCCTTGCAACAACATCCTCAGCTGAATCCGTACTGATATTGATTTCTTGCATCAGCTTCCTTGTTCCAATGAATATTTCATTACCATCAACAACTGCCTTTACTCCTCTTCCAGGTATCGCCTCGAACTGCTCCGGATCCGTCACTGTATCGTATTCCATTTTGCCTCTTTCATAGATTGCCGCTCCCAGAGGATGCTCGGAGCTTTTTTCTGCAATAGCAGCCATCCTCAGTATATCCTCATCCTTCAAGCTGCCAAGCCGGACTATATCTGTCACCTCAGGCTGTCCCTTGGTGATCGTGCCTGTTTTATCAAGAACCACAGCATTCAGTTTATATGTCATTTCCAGGTGTTCGCCGCCTTTGATCAATATACCGTTCTCGGCACCCTTGCCGGTCCCGACCATGATTGCCGTCGGCGTCGCAAGGCCAAGGGCGCATGGACATGCGATGACAAGTATCGAAACAGCGCTTATGATCGCATCTGAAAAATCGCCAGCAACCAAGTACCATACCAGGAAAGTCAACAATGCAATACCGATTACAGCTGGTACAAATACTCCCGAAACCTGGTCGGCAATCTTCTGAATAGGCGCTTTAGAGCCCTGCGCATCCTCCACCATTTTTATGATTTGAGAGAGTGCTGTGTCCTTTCCGATTTTAGTGGCTTCAAATCTGAATGTGCCAAATTTATTGATGGTAGCGCCAATAACTAAGTCGCCGGCCTTCTTCTCAACAGGAAGGCTTTCGCCCGTCAGCATGGATTCGTCTATGGATGAATTTCCCTCAAGTATCTTGCCATCAACCGGGACCTTTTCTCCAGGTCTTACGACGATCACATCGCCTACTTCGACTTCCTCTATAAGTATATCCTGCTCTTTGCCGTCCCTGATGGCCCTTGCCGTTTTGGCCTGCAGTCCCATCAGCTTCTTTATGGCATCGGAGGTCTTACCCTTGGCCACAGCTTCAAGATATTTGCCCAGCAATATCAGTGTGATAATCACGGCTCCTGCTTCAAAATAAAGCTCCTTCATCATCATGCCATCTGCCATATGTGTAAAAAATGCGTTATATATACTAAAGAAATATGCCGCGGTAGTGCCCATAGCTATCAGCACATCCATATTTGCACTCTTTGCCCTGAGAGCATGATACGCATTCTTATAGAACCTAAACCCTATAATGAACTGCACCGGTGTCGCGACAATAAGCTGAAAATATTCATTATGGAAAAATGCCAGATCGATATTCACCAGTGTGAGCAGCATCGCAAGCACCAACGGAGAGCTGAGCACTGCCGAAACAATCAGCTCCAGCCTCAGACGCTTGATCTCCTTCTCCCGCTGCTCCTTTTCCTTGTCTACACTGACATCATCTGCCCGTTCGGCTTTATAGCCGAGATCTTCCACAGCCTTGATCATATCTGAAACCTTCAGCTTTGAGCTGTCATATTCGACTGATGCCTTCTCGGAGGCTAAATTTACAGCCGCCTTTTCTACACCCTCCAGCTTGCTGAGCCTTTTTTCGATTCTTGCGGCACAGGCTGCGCACGACATTCCTCCCAGCTTCAGTGATACACTGCCTGAGGTTTGGATCTGTTCCTTTATAACGTCATATCCAAGTTTTTTGATCACATTATCAAGTGCCTCGGCATTGACTAAATTCTCATCATATTCTACAGTCGCTTTCTCAATTGCAAAGTTGACTGCTGCATTTTTGACTCCCTCCACCTTGTTCAGACCTTTTTCTATTCTGGCTGCACAGGCGGCACAGGACATTCCCGTTATCTTGATTGTTTCCTTCTTGCTCATACCGTTCTTCACCTCTCTAACCTGCTGTCTTGATTACCCTATTACGCTTCTTATCTATGTGCACATTGCATTTCATTTTTCTTCATAACAACCTCTGCTTGGATAAGCATATCATATCTGCTGCTTCAATGACAGCTCGAACCAGCGCTTTCGCGCCCACATCCTCCGACCCCATTTTTATCACATCTACATTGATATCGATTATGTTATCCACAACCTTAACATACCCATTCAATAATCCGGTAAAACATTGCTGTGTGAAATCAGTAACAGGCGCCTCATCCGCCGGTACGGTCAGGATTTTCAGCAAATCTACGACAAATCAGACACCACTGTGATATTGCTTCTGATCATACCCATCCAACAGGTGTATTGAATATTTCCTTCGGAGTCAGGTGTAAATTCAATAACATTATCACCTACTTCGAGTTTTTTCTGTATGCCATACAGGGGAACCGTAATCGGATTGTTGCAGCCATTGAGATCGCCCTTTCCAACTTTGATGGTCCATTTCAGCGGGATACCCTTTTGCACAACAATGGGCGTATATCTGCCTGATTCAAGCACCGTTGTCACGACCTGTACATCGCCTTGTATCCGGGCGATATTCCCGGCTGCCGGAGCTGAAGAAGCAACTGCTGTATTGACTCCCGATAAAGCAAGACCGCGGTTTGCCATTACAACTCCAAGCACTATCACGAGTACTGCACTGAATCTGAGCATCTTGTGTGTAAATTTACCGGTGAGGATGGAACTTAAAGCACCAAGTCCAAACATCAGCGGCACAGTGCCTATGCTGAATATGAACATGGACAGCGCACCGGCAGCAAAGCTCCCTGTACCCAGTGCATAAAGCTGCATTGCCTGCAGCGGTCCGCACGGCATCAAGCCATTGAGCAGTCCAACAAAAAATGGCCCATACTTTCCATTGTTGTTATATATCTTGTTTCCAAATATCTTCGGCATCCTGGGATTCAGCTTTCTGAGCCACGGAAAGATATTGAGCATATTCAGTCCCATTATAACCATGAACAGCCCGGATATGATCGCAACGATCCCCTTCGCGGCACCTGAAAAGCTGACAACCGAACCTAATGCTCCCACTATGCCGCCTATCACAGTGTATGATATGACTCTGCCTCCGTTATACAATATGCTTGGCTTCATTCTGGCAAGCTTGCCGGTTCCGACCGGGCCGGCACTATTTGCACTGTTATCACTGGTGGCCACAACGGCACTAACGCCATACTTATAGGATACACATTGGGACAGGTTTATCCCTCCGCACATCGCAACGCAATGCACTGAGGTCAGCAGCCCAACAATGAACAGCAACCCGTACCCCATAGATTGGTTGACCTCAGGAATGAAGTTGAAGCCAATCGTGTTTTTTACAATAACATAGAGAGCCAGAATGATGATCCCTATCCCCAACAGCTGATTTGCCGGCATTTTGTCTTCTGCAGAAGCCGTCACCTCATCCGGTTTATCTTTGATCTCATATTCCAGTCCTTCTATCGTGCCGGTGATTTGCTCCAGTCCTAAAACATTGGCATCATATGTGACATAAACCTTGGAATTGCTGAAAACAGCCTTGGCCTCAATGACTCCCTCAAGCTTTCTCAGCACATTCTCGATTATCATTTCACAGTTGGCACATGTCATACCGCCAACCTTGATCACTTTACGTATCAATTGTCTTTCCATCCAACACCTCCCGAATACAGATACCGTCTGAGCTGTTATTTTTTCCAGTTGCCAAACAATACACTGGCCTCTTGAAGTAATGACTGCGGTACTGTAATGCTTGTGCCATCGTCTGTTTTATATTCTTCCAGGATCGGCACCGGATTACAGCCGCCCTTCATTTTCTCTATCTGATCGAGCTGGAACCTGTTGCCGCAGTTCTGGCATACCAGCTCATCACCCTCCTGCTCATAATAGCCCCTGCCTGAATCATAGCAGACCTGGCATGTGTTGAATGCTGTCCTGACTGTTCCGTCGCTTGCCTTTACGGCCAGAACCTCCATTTTTGTGCCGCCGGCCTTATATGGATAGAATTTAACGGTTTCTGTGATCTCACTCTTCAATATTTTCAGGTCACCGGCCGCGTATGCTGTGCCATCCTTCACTCCATTGATCACCTTAATGGTTATTAAGCCGGCAGCCACAGCTGCAATCAGCCCAATAACGGCAAATGTCATTCTCCTGGCTTTCTGAGCTTTCTGAGCTGTCTGAATCTTCTTGTTGTTCTTCCTTGTATCACCCATTTTTATCACTCCGTAAGTGTTTTTCTTTGGATTTTACCATGATGATGTGTAGATTTTATGAAGAAAAAAACTTCAAGCACTGTACACGCTTATTAAAAGAGTGCAAGTCCTTGAAGTTTTTATTGATTTTTGACTATTGCCCCAAATTACTTGTATTAATGCGTCAGTTAATGTACTTCAGCGGATTGACAGGTTTTCCGTTCTTTCGTACCTCAAAATGCAGATGAGGGCCGGTAGCTCTGCCAGTCTCTCCAACCGTGCCTATGACTTCACCGCGGGCTACTCTCTGCCCGACCTTAACCTTAATGGTATTGTTGTGGCCATAATATGTGGTATAGCCATTTTCATGATCAATTATAACGAGCTTTCCGTAATTGCCGCTCCAGCCGGCGAACTTCACCACGCCTCCGTCGGCCGCCTTGTTTGGCGAGCCTAAAGGCGCTCCTATATCTATACCTGAATGCTGCTCTCCCCATCTCTCTCCAAACCGGGATGTGATGCTGCCCCTGCTTGGCCAGTTGAATACACCGAATGCCAGCGTCCGCGGCCTTGGCTTCGTACCCTGCAAAACAACTGCAGCTTTTGGCGCCAGCGTTATTATCTCATTTAATATCCTGGTTTCCTCCGGTATGCCATTTATGCTGATCAACTCGGCTTTTACCTGCTTCTTCCCTTCCACCCCTTCGACCTTGACCTCGGTATTTCCCTTATAAAGCTCATCCGATTCTTCATAGGCAACATCATACGGCACAGTATCTTCATATTCCTTTACCGTACTCTGCTTTATATTGATCATATATCTTGGGACAGTGAGGCTCAGCTCCTGGCCGATGGATATCCTGTCAACATTCATATCCGGATTGGCTTTTATGATGTCTTTCTGGCTAACCCCAAGCTCTTCAGCAATTTCACTGACAGTATCGCCTTCCTTCACAACATACTTGCGGATTGCCTCATTCTCTTTTGTAATTGTGTTGTAAACAGCCTCCGGTTCCTGCAGCTTATTCAGTTCCTCGCTTAAAACGACTCGTTCAATAACATTTACATTCTCAGCAAAAGCTGTGATCACACCGTCGGCAGCGCTTTCCACATAAGGAGCCTTAACTCTATCAAGCAGTCCTTCGGCTGCTGCCTTATCCTTCAGTAAAGCTATGTCCTTGCCGTCTACATTGATCGCGTATACCTTCGCCTTCAATACTACCTGTTTTTCTACCTCTGAGAGGGATGTCTGTGATGTGGCATCTATTATCCTGTTATTATCGGGGAGAAATACCTCTTTATAATCAATTTTATTTGTAACAATTATTTCAGTACCATAGCGGCTCTCCGCACCTTTTTTGATATCCTCCACCAAACTGCCGAAAACCTCCTGGCTTTCCACTATCCCTACAGACTTGTCATCCATGAGGACTTCAAAAGCCTTTGTTGACCTTATAAGCATTACAACGACAATAACTGTAGTAATAACCACCATTGGTATCATTAATATTCTTTTGTCAAATTTCATCATATCTTCTCCGTTATGTATGGATAAATTTTGTAACTATAAATAATGAAAATAAACGAAAATAACAGCCTTTTATTTTATATCATAGTTACATAGATTAATTATGAACAAAATGTTAAAATTCTAACCGTCCAATCGACATTCAATGACATACAAACGCCGCATCATGCTGCATATCACAATAGAACGCATCAATTTTTATCGATTTTAAGTATATGGGAAATTCATAAAGAATATGCTAATCAATCTCATTATTCTGATGTGCGGTGTGCGGTTTTATAGCATGTTTTTCTATGGGCGTAAACTTACGCCTGTTTTGCCCACAGCAAATATGTGCTTATTTAGCAGTTTTGGGGCTGTTATAATTAAACTGTTTGATTGTCTAGCCGTCAGGCAAGTTTTATTTTTCTTCCCCTCGGAGCAGCAGCCAGCGGAGCACCCAAAGCCCCATGGATATGACCCGTATGAAGAATATGATCACAAATGTGAGCTGAAACGCATTCAGATCTCCGCCCAATGCATTGTAAAGCTTTACTCCCAGCATTGGCATGAATGCGTTGGAAAGTGAAATAAAAACTGTATATAACGAAATGCTGAGGGTCTTGTTTTTTTCCGGAATGACCTCCAGCAGACACTGGAGAATATTGAGCGGTATCGTGGCAAATGGTATATTACATATGGTATGAAGGATCAAAAACACCGTGGGGCCCATGGATATCGGAAGGCTGGTAGAGATGATCATAGCAATAGGGCAGCCGATAAGTGTCAGTCCTCCGGGAATTATTCCGAACCTGACGCCCTTTTTCTCATTTAGCTTGCTCCAAAAGCCCACTGAAAGAAACTGGACCAGTGTGCCTCCTATTCCAACATAGCTCAGCCAGGCTTCATTCATGTTCAGATAACGTACCTGTCCGATAAAGTACAGCGTCCAGTCGATCTGCCAGCACAGGTAGAAAAACAATGCAACTCCAAAAAAGCCGAGGAATTTTTTGCTTTTGAATAATTCCGAGACTGCCTTGGTCAGGTCCTTCAGCCTGATCACTGTCTGCACCCCGCTGCCGGTGTTCTTTATCCTGGTAAGGACAAATATCTGGATCATCAGCATCACACAGGCTACCCAGAAAAATATCTGATGCATCCTGATCTTGGCTTCAGTCTCTGCAGCGGAAGCAAGCAGATATCCGGTGGCTATTGATACTGCAATACCAGCCAGAAATGTCCCTGCTGTTCTGCTTGATAAAACGCGGTTCCTGTTCTCCAACGCAATGACATCGGAAAAATAAGCCTGCCATGAAGTGTTATAAACCGTAAGGGGGCATACTGATATGCTCAGAAGAATCAGGAAGGCTGTAAACCTGTATGCTCCAAATGCCGGCACAAATCCTATCATCAGGTATGATACAGCAAGCATGGAAAGAGCGGCTATTACCATACGCCTCTTATTGGCCAGGCGATCAGTCATGATTGCGCCGGGTATAAGAAAAATAAGGCCTGCGATCTGGGAGAATGTAGTCATCAGACTGATCTCCATGTCACTGGCTCCAAGTCTCATAGCAAAAAGGTTGTTATTATTGTTGATCAAGTTGTTTATCAGTGTGAACAATATGCCCTCAAGGGTAAACAGAAGCAATGCGCTTCCGGCCGGGCCAGCGGCAATATCGGCATATTTGCGGCGTACAGTCTGCAGCGGATTTTTCAATACCGGGATCATATAAATATTATGGTCCTTTCATTTGCTGATTATCACTTCAATTATACAACGCCCTCAGCCCGGCGGCAATATAGCGTTATTTTCCAGAAATCAGCCAATCCTGCTACTTTCCGGCGTAGAACAGCAGATAATCCGCTGAGTTTTCCATCCAGTATTGTCCGTCATGTTCGCCTGCCCGTAGTTGAAAACTTGACCACACGGCAGGATGCTCCCTACCCGTAGTTAGAAATATGGCCAACCAGAGCAAGTGATCCGGTCCGGAGCTGTTCACGAAGCAGTCTGAATGTCAATCAGCCATACTCCTGTCTTCTTTCGCTTCACTATAAAATCAACTTGGATGAATTTTCAGGTAGGGGCAGAAATTTTGCTATAACATGATGACATAACACAGAATAACCCGAATTATGTACACTATACATGGATTAATTACAATAAAATAAGTAGTTTTCCTGCCCCTACTTGAAAATTCATCCACTTTGGCTGAGGTGTGCTGCCCCTACTTGCAATTTCATCCAGTTTGACCGAGATATGCCGCCCCTACTTGCAAATTCATCCAGTTTGGCTATGGTGGGCTGCCCCTACTTGCGAATTCATCCAGACAGCAAGAATCTTTGTAAGGTAAAGTTCTGCATGTGGATTTGTTGGATTAAGTTCCATAGTTAGTGACAATGGGGGTAGAGTCTGCTTTTCCAGCATACTTGAACATCTTATTATGTAAATTGTTTTAAATTACACATTCCAACTATGGCAAAAATATGATAAAATATTTTATATATCGATAAAATTCGCCAGTGACAATATCAATTATCCCGGGGGCAAAAGTGATGAGAAAACGCACGATCAAGCTTATTTCAATAGGCATTATACTGGTACTCGCATTTTTAATAGCTTCATCGGGTACGCTCGCCGCTTCAAAACCTACTCTGAAAAAAGGCATGAGCGGCAGCGCAGTAAAAACACTTCAGCTCAACCTTAAAAAGCTTGGCTTCTTTTCTGCTGCTGTGACCGGGTATTATGGCGATATAACAGTAACTGCTGTCAAAAAGTTTCAGAAAAAATATAAAATACCCACTACAGGCGTCGTAGCAACACTTACACATAATAAACTCGACTCATTGCTCAAGCCGAAACCGAAGCCGGCTCCACCACCAAAACCAAAGCCTGACGGTTTACAGACTGGAAATACCGGAGATCAGGTATTACAGCTGCAGAGTGATCTTAAAACTCTGGGTTATATGAAGGCAGCACCGACGGGAGAATTTAATACATTAACAGAAAATGCGCTGATGCAGCTTCAGAAAAAACATGGTATTGAACAGCATGGAGTTGCCGATACCTTAACTCTCTCGCTGATAGACAGGCTGCTGGAACAGGATTCTCTCTCCTCCAGAGGAGGCAGTGAACGCGAAAACACCGTTCCTGTCGAAATCATACCACTGTATGAAGTGAAAAAGGATTGGGTCGGCGCAGCGCCTCAGGCACCGTATATTGATGGCGTAGGAAAATACCAGGGCGTCGTGTTCCACTATACCGACAATCCGGGTGACAGTGCACGGTTTGAGGCTGATTATGTAAAAAGTAACTGGCGTAGTGCTTTCGTGCATGAATTTATTGACGCCGATGAGATCATCCAGGTAGCGGACCCCGATTACAAAGCCTGGGGCGCCGGCCAATATGCCAATGATAAGTTCATTCACCTTGAACTGTGTCATGAGAGCACTAAAAACGACTTTGACATTTCTTACAAAAAAATTATACGTAGGACTGCCGAGTATCTTTACATAAACCAACTCGGAGTGTCGCCGGCAAAGTCCGATGGTTCGGGCACGCTGTGGGGGCATATAGATGTAACAAGGTATCTTGGCGGCACGGATCACTCCGATCCGATAGCTTATTTGGCTAAATGGGACATAACTTGGTCTGATGTAATAGAAGATGTTACTGATCAATATAATGAGCTCGCCTCCGCGGGCGCCCCGGAGGCAATTGCTCCGGAAACCGGTGAAGGTATATCTGAGGCATCGGAACAGGACATTCCTTCCGGTTTCTGAGTACTTGTGGTTCGCTCCATCTAGTTCTTTGCTCGGTCTAGTTCTTTGCTCGGTTTTGCGCTTCGCCCTGCCATGCACTCCGCTCCGTCTTGCACTTCGCCTAAACTTACGCTTGCGCTTCGCTATGTTCTGCTTTCGCTTATCATCCGTATGAACGTCGCGGCAATTTGCGGATCAAATTGACTGCCTGCTCCCTCATTTATTACTTCAACGGCAGCCTTTTTCCGTTCCTCCATAGAAAGCTTTCCTCTGCTAAGCACCCGCTCATATGTTTCAACAATAGAGATTATCCTTGCTATCATGGGGATCTGCTCTCCATACAGCCCACGCGGGTACCCAAGACCATCCCATCTCTCGTGATGACTGTAGATATACTCAGCCAAATCCAGCGTATCATCGAACAGGTTCAGGATACGGTATCCTGCTACAGCATGCTGACGCATTTTTTCCTGTTCCTCATCAGAAAGCACTTCCTTCTTAAGAAAGCTTTCATCAAATATGATTTTCCCAATGTCATGCAGATAGCCGGCACGTTCGAGTTTGTTGATTTCAGGCTCAGGCAGCTTTAAGGCTGCACCGGTCTTGCCGCACAGTATACTGACAGCGATGGAATGCCTCTTCACATTATCACTCTTTTCATCCAGAGTTTCGATGATCGTATCGATAATATCCCTGTGAACAGTTTTACGGTTCATTGTCTTGTCTTTGTACATTGCATTTTCAGCATTGGACATTATTTCCTCCAGCGGCTGATCCAGGCTGGTTTTTGTATCGGCGCCGAGAGAAATGCTGCACTTGATCGCAGCAACCTTTGCGTCAATAAAGCCGGCTCTGATCCGTGAAATAACTCCTTCCGCTTCTTGCTCATTGGTCCTTGGCAGAAGCATAATGAACTCGTCTCCGCCGATACGTGCGATCATATCATTTTCTCTGCAGGACCTGACAAGGATCTCAGATGATTTCCTTATCAGCTCATCCCCGGCAACATGTCCGAATATGTCATTTGTCATTTTCAATCCGTTAATATCCGCGAAAATAACAGACAGGGGCAGACTATCAGCAATATCAATCTTCTCGCGGTTCTCCTCGAAGCACCTTCTGTTGTACAGTCCCGTCAGTGAATCATGCATACTCAGATAATGCAGCTGCTCGGTGCGCTCAGCAACATTGGCTTCCAGGTTGTTTATGAGAAACTGCATCTTATCGGCAACCTTGTTAAGGCTTTCAGACAATCTCCCGATTTCATCATCTTTGGTTATCGTGACTCTTTTAGAAAAATCACCGGAGGATAGCGCTTCTGCCACCTGTATCAGACTGTTCACAGGCTTCAGTATCCTGCTGGTGACCACATGGAATACAAAGACCGCCAAAAGCAGCACAGCAGCTATGATACAAACTGCGGCTGCAGCCATATCCTGTGCATCAGATGTAAACCAGCATACAAATACCAGGTATGCAATGACGATCAGAGATGTGAACATAGCTAACATAAAAAAAACAATCAGTGCCTTGATCGAAATGCTATTTCGATTTTTCATGAGCATTGCCATCCTTCTTCAGGCGATAACCAATATGCCTCATTTATTTTCCGTACTTACCAGCATCTACACTACAACTGCTTCTTACCCTTGTTTACCAGCATCTACACTATAACTGCCTCTTACCCGTGCTTACCTGCATCTGCTCTATAGCCGCTCTTGCCCGTGCTTGCCATCATCAGCCAAAGAGCTTCATCTACCCCTGCTTTTTCATCAGCCAAAGAGCTTCATCTACCCCTGCTTTTTCAGCAGCGCAATAGCTGCATCCTCATCGACCGGTCTGCTGATCAGATAACCCTGGATCATGTCACATCCATGATCATGCAGATACTGTACCTGTCTTTCATGCTCTATACCTTCTGCTACAACAAAATGTCCCAGCTTGTGGGCCATCGATATGATGTCGCCGGTTATGGCTTCATCGGGCTTGAGCACTAGCAGCTTGTCTATAAAGTGTTTGTCAATTTTCAGACAGGTGACATTCAGCTCCCTCTCCCTTGCAAGTGAGGAATATCCGGTTCCGAAGTCATCAATTGCAACCTTGATGCCCCGATCCTTGAGAGCGCCGAGAACGCCGTTGATTTCCTGGTAGTCCGAAGCAAATATCGACTCTGTGATCTCGATGGTGATATTCTCTGGATCGACCTTCATTTCATTTATCAGATCAAAAAGGTTTTTTACAAAATCATTTCTAAGGAGCTGAATTGCCGAGACATTGACCGATATCCCTATATTATCAAATCCATTCTCCTTCAGCTTATGCAGGAAATGAAACGCCTGTATGAATATTTTTTCTCCAAGTGTGATGATCAGCTTTGTCTTCTCCGCAACAGGTATGAACTCCAGAGGGGGCACCAATCCGAGCTTGTTGCTGTTCAGCCTGGCCAGGGCTTCAAACCCGCATATCCTGTTTGACCGGAGATCCAATATAGGCTGGAATAGCAGAAACAAGCTGTCATCGCTGCTTCCTGAGGCAACCTGGGTAAGTGAATGCTTTATCCAGTTCTCACGGGTAATTTGAGTTTCCATATCACTGTCAAAAAAGCAAAAACCGAAGTCCCTGTCATTGATATTTATCGATCTCTCAGATGTGATCAGCAGATTTTTCAGGAGCTGTTCTACATCATACTTATTATAGTCATCTATTTCGACTACCCCTATGCCGCCGCTGACTCTTTCGATAGCCAGTATAGCCTCCAGCGTGTCTGAAATAGTTCCGCAAAATTCTATCAGCTCATCCTTATCCTTATAATTCTTTACATAGTATACAAACCGGTTTTCATATGAACTGAACAATATCCGATTTTCGCTGCTATGCACTTTAAGAGCATCTGCTATCTTCTTGATCAGCTCCTGGGTGTAATGGAACCCGTATGACATGCTCAAAAGAGTCACAGCGCTCAGGTTGATGGACAGAACTGCTCTTTTTTTCGTCGTGTACATCCTTGCATCATGTCTTAACAGGTTCTCCAGGTATCTTCTGTTGTAGAGCCCGGTCAATGCATCATGTTCATAGTTATACCTCAGATCATTTTCGATCTTCTTCCGATCCGAGATATCAAGGATGATCCCTTCAAGAGCCTCTACCTCGCCATGCTCATCATATACTCCCTCTCCCAGCTCCAACACCCATTTCTTTTCTCCCCTGGCGGTGATCAATTCATACTCATGACTGAAGGGCTGCCTTTTGGCAAGGGTCAGCTCCCACTCCTTCCAAAGGATATCGCGGTATTCGGGTGCGATCAAATCATTAAAGGACAGATCTCTGTTATATAAAAGACTTTCTGCAGTGTACCCGGTCAGTTCAAAGCAGCCGGCCGATACATACTGCATTGTCCATTCATGGTCATATTTGCATCTGTATGCCAGCCCGGGAAGGTGTGAAAGCAGAACGGATTTGCTTCGCTCGTTCTCAACCAGCGCTTTTTCTATCTCCTTGCGCATGGTTATATCCTGGACCAGGCATATGTGACTGAAATTGTGGTGATGGAACATAGCAAAGGATGCAACGACCATATTGACCCAAACAATAGAGCCGTCCGGCTTGATATACCGCTTCTCGAGTGAGTAGCTCCGGATCTTGCCTGCTCTCAGCTTTTTAAAATTCCTCAGATCCTCATCCAGGTCATCGGGGTGCGTGGTTTTTTCCCACCCAAGCTTTAAAAGCTCTTCCTTGGTCCTTCCTGTGATTTGCTCATACATCTGGTTAACGATCACAAAATCCCCGAAGTCATCGGTGGGCATATCGTTGATATACGAAATCGCTATACCGATAGGCGCCTGTTGAAACACCGTATCATAAATCAATATGCTCTCGGTAAGCTCTTTTTTATATAGCTCCTGCTTGCACAGCTCCAGATAAACTTCCACTCTGGCCCTCAAATATCCTTCATCAACAGGCTTGTACAAAATCTCGGCAGCGTGACCTAATTCTCTTACTCTGTTTTCGATTTCTTTTGATTCAGTGAATATAAGTATATATGGGGCTTTTTGCCGGGTATTTGGATATAGATTGCGAAGGAACTGAAAATCATCATCTGCAGGATGATCCATACAGTAAATAATAATGGCTGTATCCGGATTCATGCTAATATTTACCGCGGCCTCATTACTATTATCCACAGAGGAAACGCCGTACTCTTTTAACACGCCCATGATAAAAGAACTATCGGCCTCTGAAGCGCTGACCAGTAATATTTTCGATGGCATAGTGTATCCTCCAGGCAAACTAGACATAGGGTTAAAAAACCTTAATATAGATTAATTACCACCTTTCTTTTGTTCCAATCATCTGTTCTGAATAATTATACAACAAAACCCCTTCACTGTTTGCTACAGCAAGGAATACAAAATATACTTCCTTTGACTTTTCATTTAAACATGGTAACATTTCTATAAGAGAAAAAATCCTTTATTAGTCAAAAGGAGTGAGGAAATGATTCTTTACATTATAATCGGGATCATTGCTATAGTAATTTTGTATGTACTTATCACTCGCAACAGCCTGATCCGGCACAGTAACATAGTTGCAGAGGCCTTCGCAACAATGGATGTTTACCTGAAAAAAAGGTGGGACCTGATCCCAAACATAGTAGCAACAGTTAAAGCCCATGCGGCATATGAAAAAGAAACTCTGGAAAGTATAACCCGCCTTAGGAATAAAGCGTATGAAAGCCTGTCACAGGGCGATAAAATAACCACCAATGAGAGTCTTTCCGGCAATATCTCAAAGCTGATGCTGACAGCAGAGAGCTACCCGCAGCTAAAGGCCGACACAAGCTTTCTGGAGCTTGGCAGACAGCTTTCAAGCACAGAAGATGATATTGCAAATTCCAGAAAATATTATAATGCCGTTGTAAAAAACTATAACAACGCAGTAGAAATGTTCCCCGGCAACCTGATAGCAGGATTGTTCCGCTTCACGCCCAGGGAAATGTTTGAGACCTCATCATCTGAAAGGGAGAATGTGGAGGTGAAACTGCAATGAAAATAAAGCTCAAATGCCTTTTTGCAGTAACGCTGCTCATGGCTCTCCTTCCTTTTACATGTTCTCTGGCTGAGGATAACAGCCGGGAATATGAACTTACCGGGTATAGTATCGAAATGGTGGTAAATGAAAACAATACCCTGGAAATAACAGAACGAATAAATGCAAATTTTAAAATAGAGAAACATGGTATCATAAGGAAGCTGCCGTTAAGGAACACGGTCACCCGGCTGGACGGCACCACAACAAGAAATGTGGTAAAAATTACAGATATCAATGTGGATGAAGCCTTTGATACATATAACGAAAGCGGCTTCAGGGTCATAAAGATCGGAAGCGCCGACAGCACGATCACAGGCCCGAAGGCTTATACCATCAGCTACCTGTACAATATGGGCAAAGATCCCGGAAAGGACTATGATGAGCTGTATTTCGACCTGATAGGTGATCAATGGGATACTACAATAGATAACATATCCTTCAGGATAGAAATGCCAAAGGGATTCGATCCTTCAAAGCTGGGGTTCTCCTACGGTCCGACAGGATCTGTAAGCAGTTCCGATGTCTCATGGTCGGTGGATGGAAATGTGATAACCGGAAGCTACCTGGGAAGCCTGAACCCCGCAGAAGCCCTGACTGTCAGGCTTGAGCTGCCCGAAGGGTACTTTGTGGATGCCGGTCTTGGAGTTAACTGGTTCAGTATATTTGCGATCATAATCTCCTTATTTTTTTTATTAATAATATTTACAATGTGGTTAAAGCATGGAAAAGACGACCTGGTAGTGGAAACCGTTGAGTTCTATCCTCCGGCCGGTTACAACAGCGCCGAGGTCGGCTTCTTTTACAAGGGAAAATCAAGCAAGGAGCATATTACCTCTCTTCTGATCTACCTGGCCAACAAAGGATATCTGAAGATCATTGATGAAGATGAGCAGGCCAAATGGTATAACAGCGGAAAGTCGTTCCGGCTGGTCAAAATGAAGGAATATGACGGCGATAATGAAATAGAGCGTCTTTTCTTCAACGGCTTGTTTGAAAGTAAGGACGAGGCGACCTACGATGATCTGCATTACAAATTCTATAGAACGATCGGCCAGATCGACAAAGAGTTTAAGAAAAAGGAATATGTACACAAGGTATTTGAAAAAACATCGCTGAAGAAAAATTTCCCGATAATACTCATGATCATCACAATATTCTGTTTGATCACCATCAAGCCCACGTATGAATATATGGGCATTGTCAGTTCAATTGCAGGTCTGCTGTTTCCGGGCATCGGCTTCACTGTATTTTATGCCATGGTATTCGGAAGGACTCCGCTCATCACAAAGGTATTCGGATTGGTATGGGGCGGCTTTTTCGGAGGCGTACCATGGAGTTTTGTGGTGCTGCCGGCTCTGCTTTTAGATCCGATGTATCTGATAACATACATTATTGGTATCGCATGCGTATTTTGTCTGATAATATTGATGATACTTATGCCAAAGAGGACGCCTTTTGGCATCGAGATCCTCGGTAAGCTCAAAGGCTTCCGGACCTTCCTGGAGGCCGCTGAAAAACCGCAGCTTGAGGCTCTGGTAATGGAAATGCCGTCATACTTTTATGACATACTCCCATTTACATATGTTCTGGGTGTATCTGATAAATGGATCAAAAAATTCGAATCCATTTCCCTGTCTGAGCCTGATTGGTATTCAGGCAGATCGGGCTTCAGCTACAGCTCATTCAGGACATTTACCGACAGGACCATGACCTCGGTGTCCAGCGCCATGTCCTCAAGTCCGTCCTCCAGCGGTTCCGGCAGCTCAGGTGGAGGTTCTTCGGGAGGCGGTTCCGGCGGCGGAGGCGGCAGTTCCTGGTAATCGGGACAGTCGGGGGAAGGAGTTCTTATGTATAAGATATTGATCGTTGAAGATGATGCCATAATTGCCAAGGTGATGCGTGAATACCTTGGTAGATGGGGCTATGAGGTCAGATGCACCGAAGACTTCAGCAATGTTCTGGAGGATTTTCTGAGATTCGAGCCCCAGCTGGTGCTGATGGATATTTCACTCCCCTTTTATAACGGTTACTACTGGTGCACCGAGATCAGAAAGCTCTCCCGTACACCGGTCATATTCATTTCATCCGCCGGTGACAACATGAATATAGTCATGGCTGTGAACATGGGCGGAGATGACTTTGTCCCCAAGCCCTTTGACCTGGAGGTGCTGCATGCCAAAATACAGGCCCTGCTCCGCCGTACCTATGCCTACAACGAGCAGACCCACTGGCTCGAGCACAAAGGGATAATGTTCAATACGCTGGACGGCTCCATAATGTACCAGGGGCAGAAAACAGAGCTTACAAAGAACGAGTTCAAAATAATGCAGCTGCTTTTTGAAAACATCGGGAAAACTGTCTCAAGAGAGCTGATAATGAAGCGGCTGTGGGACAATGACTGCTTTGTTGATGACAATACGCTCACGGTCAACATGAACAGGCTTCGCAGGAAGCTCGAAGAAGCCTCCATAACTGATTTCATCCAGACAAAAAAGGGTCTGGGCTACCTGATCGGCGGTGAATGATATGGACAAGCATTCTGCCCTGCGGCTTTTGCCGGGCTATATAAGGGATAAATGGAAAACGGCCGGCATCTTTCTGCTGACAATGGTCTTTTTCTTCGCAGTATGCCTTCTCTACCAAATAGAAAATATGCACAGCCTGCTTTATGCATTCTTCCTATGGGCTTTCTCAGCGCTATGCTTTGTCGTATATGATTTTACTAAATACGTAAAAAAGCATAAAGCTATACAAACTGCCATTGAGAACATGGACAATATCATGGGACTGCTGCCTCCGCCATCTGGCAGGTCCGAAGAGCAATACCGCATGATCATAGGTGCTCTTACCGATGAACTCAGGCAGCTGGGATCCAGGATCAATATGAAAGATACTGATATGACCGATTATTATACCATGTGGGCTCATCAGATTAAAATACCAATCGCGGCAATGAGACTGCTTCTGCAAAGCAACAAGGAAATGACAGCACAGTCCGAAGGTACAGCCGGCGATACGTCAAGGCTCCTGACCGAGGAGCTCTTCAAGATAGAGCAATATGTCGAAATGGTGTTGTATTATCAAAGACTGGACAGCATCACCTCGGATTTCCTGTTCAAAAAATATGACCTGCACGACATTGTGAAGCAGGCCCTGAAAAAACACTCGATGTTCTTCATAAGCAGCAGACTGTCGCTTCATTTGGAGGACTTCAGCCACTCTGTTGTCACTGATGAAAAATGGCTATTATTTGTCATAGGACAGATATTCTCCAACGCAGTCAAGTACACCACCGGCGGAGGAATCTCAATACGGCTTGAATCGGACAGCCAGGCAGCGTATCTGACCATAGAGGACACCGGTATCGGAATAAGGCCGGAGGATCTTCCACGCATATTTGAACGCGGCTATACCGGTTACAATGGCAGACTGGATAAAAAGTCCACAGGCATAGGTCTGTATTTGTGTAAAAAAATACTGGATAAGCTTTCTCATACCATCGACGTGTCATCCGAAGTCGGCAAGGGCACCAGAGTGACCATTGGTTTCCCCGTATCCAGCCTTACAAAAATGTAAGTTTGCGATATCAAATGTAAGCGGGCGTTATGGCAGTAAATATACCAGCATACTAAAATAAGTATATGGCAAGGCGATAGATGACGCTTTGATGAACCGCATCAGAGGTCTTAAGACCAATGAAAAACATTTTTGAAAGGAAATAAATCATGGCACTACTTGAGATCAGCAATGTAAAAAAAGTATACAGCACAAGACTCGGCGGCAATAAGGTCCAGGCTCTCGACGGCGTGACGTTCTCCGTGGAAAAAGGCGAATATGTTGCGATAATGGGAGAATCCGGCTCAGGCAAAACCACGCTCCTTAATATACTGGCCTCCATTGACCGTGCGACAGGCGGCCAGGTACTGCTGGAAGGCAGAGACCTGTCAACGATACGTCAGGGTGAGCTGGCAGCCTTCCGCCGCGACAATCTGGGCTTCGTTTTTCAGGATTTTAATCTGCTGGACACCTTTACACTTCAGGACAACATATTTCTCCCCCTGGTTCTGGCAGGAAAAACGCTGGACGAAATGAAAAAGCGTCTCGAGCCTCTGGCACGTAAGCTGGGTATAGATGAACTGCTGCAAAAATACCCCTATGAAGTATCAGGCGGTGAAAAACAGCGGGCTGCTACAGCAAGGGCTCTGATCACGCATCCCAAGATCGTGCTTGCGGACGAGCCAACAGGAGCGCTGGATTCAAAGGCCTCATCAAGACTGCTGAAGCTCTTTGCAGATATAAATGCCGAAGGCCAGACTATACTGATGGTTACCCACAGCATCCAGGCGGCAAGTCATGCCGGAAGGGTCCTGTTCATCAAGGATGGCTGCGTTTTCCATCAGATATACCGCGGAAATGCCTCCAATGAGGAAATGTATTCAATGATCACCGATGCTTTGACAGTCCTGCAGACAGGGGGCATGAAAAATGAATAAGCTGTTTCTGCTGCCGAAGCTGTCATTTATGGGGATCCGCAAAAATGGCTCTGCGTATGGCCCATATCTGCTGGCCGGAGCATTCTCCGTTTTTACCTTTTTCGTTTTCTCCTCGATCATAAATAATGATCTCATGGAAACACTGCCTCACAGTGCGCAAGCTTGGTTACTCATGACTGTCGGACAGGTACTGCTTGGTATTATTCTGCTGCCCTTTATCATCTACACCAACAGCTTTCTTATCAAGCGCAGGAAAAAGGAGCTGGGGCTTTACAGCGTGCTTGGGCTGGATAAAAAGCATATTGCTCTGATGATGTTCTGCGAAACGCTGATCATATTTGCCATCGTCATGCTTGGCGGTATCATCTTCGGGCTTGCGTTTTCAAAATTACTTTTTCTTGCCCTGCTCAACATGGCAGGGCTTCCTGTAAATGCCTCCTTCAGCTTCAGTATCAAGGCATTTAGTCAGACTCTCATGTATTTTATGGCTGTATATGTTATAAATTTAGTCATTAATGTGATCCACGTATTCAGGACAAACCCCAATGATCTGCTGAAAGGAGCCAAAAAAGGCGATAAGGAGCCAAAACGTCTTTGGCTGTCAGCACTGTTCGGCATAGTGATCCTGGGATCGGGCTACGCCATTGCAATACCGTCAGCGATCGACTCCGATATATTCCTAAATTTTCTGCTGGCAGTTTCCCTTGTTTCCCTCGGTACCCACCAGTTCTTCAAGGCAGGACTGCTGGCGCTGCTGAAGCTGCTGAAAAGGAATAGCAGCATTTACTACAAAAAATCCAACTATGTCACGATATCAGGCATGCTGCACCGCATGAAGAAAAGCGCCTCAAGCCTGTCAAACATTTGCATATTCAGCACCATGACCATTATCACGCTGTTATGCACGCTCTCAGTCTGGCTGGGCTCTGATGACATGCTGGATCATAAGTATCCCTACGACCTGATACTGAATTATAACCAAGCGGCATTCGAGAGCTCAGATAAGCTGGACGACCGGCTGCTGGAGCTGGCAGAAAAAAATCAAATAACCATCCGGGATAATGTGGAGTTCACTTATCAGAAGCTACGGACAGACAACAGCGGAGATACCTTTACTATACAAGGCCCTTCGGGTCCATCCGGAAGCCGCTTTACTCTCAAGCTGATCTCCCTTGAAGATTACAATACATTTGAAAACAGGCAGGAGATGCTGGGTGAGGATGAGGTCCTTATATATTCAACAGGACCGGACTTTGGCTATGACCGTGTCATAATTGAAGATGAGACCTACAGGGTCAAAGAGGAGCTCGGCTCCATGGTGTTTGGCAGAAAGGCCGTAAAAGATACCTTCGGCCAGGAATTCTTTCTGGTTGTCAAAAACACTGCAGTAATGGATAAACTCCGTGATATTTTCTCAAGTAAGGAAGTGAGCGATCGGATAATAACTGTCCGCCTCAATCTGGAGGGACCGGATGAAAATAAGGAGGAGTTCATACGTAATGCCATCGACTGGAGCAGTACACAGCAGGGCTACAACAGTCATATCAACGGTATCGCCAAAAGGCGTGAGACCCTCTCGATGAATGGCGGACTCCTCTTTATCGGAATCTTCTTCAGCATAATCTTCACAATGTGTCTGATACTGATAATGTACTACAAACAGATCACAGAAGGCTATGATGACCGGGACAACTTTGATATCATGCAGAAGGTTGGTATGAGTGACGCCGAAGTCAGGAGCACCATCAGAAAGCAAATACTGCTGGTTTTCTTCTCACCGCTCATCATTGCGCTTCTTCATACGATGGCAGGCTTCAATATGATGTCGGGTCTGCTGGGCACGCTCTACCTGTTTGACACCAGGCTGATAATAATATGCGGGTTGATCGTTTCAGGCCTGTTTGCAGTCCTCTATGGGCTCAGCTACAGCTTTACCTCACGGACCTACTATAAGATCGTAAAGCAGATGAATGATAATGATATCTCCGCCCGTTCAAATGCCTGATGGCTCCTGCCAGGCAAACCGGACTGCAAAAACACAGCAGTCTGAATAAAAAACACAGATAAAATAAGCGTATATGAGGTTATTATGAGATTCTTTGAAATTTATATGGCGGCAGCAGCCGCCATTTCCATTCTCAATCTGATATTTTCACGCGGCAATCACAGAGGATATATCCTGCCTGCCGTGACAGCTGTCAGCGCGGCCATAAGTATCGTTGCTGAAGGATTCCGGATATTTATGCTTCCGGCATACCTTCTGTCTCTTATACTATTGGTACTGGGCATATCCAGAAGCATTAGCTATAAAAAGACTTCAGGCTCCAAGCCGGCCAGGTCACCGGCCTTTAGGCTGCTCAAGGCTTCAGGTGCTGTCCTTCTTGTCCTTCTATACATAGCTGGACTCACGTTGGCTGTACTTTTCCCGGTAGTAGATCTGCCTCGACCATCAGGCACATATCCTGTCGGAACGACCCTGATGGCTTTCACTGACACCTCCAGGGCAGGCGCTCATACAGCTTCCTCAGGAAATGAGCCAGAAGGACCGGAGTCGTCAGCAGCAAAATACAGAAATATTCCGGTCCGGATATGGTATCCTGCTTCGGACACATCGGGAAAGCAGCGTGCCAACTGGATGAGCAACAGTGAATTGAGCCGCATGTTCGCAGAGTGCAAAAACTTGCCGGATATACTGGGCCAGCTAACTCTGATAAAAACAAACAGCTATCTGAACGCAGCCCTTTCCGGACAGGAGGCAAAATACCCCGTGATCCTCTTTTCCGGAGGCGGTGCAATGTTCAACGGACAGAATGTCATACAAATGGAGGAGCTTGCAAGCCATGGATACATCGTTTGCGCTGTTGGCCACCCCTACGATGACTTTGTCTGTGAATATCCGGATGGCACAATAGTACCCTATGATCCCCAGCATCTCAAAGCTTTAAGCGAAGATATAGGAAATGCCATTGAAAATGCAGAAAAGCTATATGGCGAAGATGGCAGCAACCCCGAGTTTATCAAGTATGTACTGAACAACTGCACACTGAATACTGCTGATGCTATAAATTGGAGTAAAGATATGAGCTTTGTGGCTGATGTGCTGACAAGGCTTAATAGCGGCAAAAGCACAACAAACGGAGAGCAAAATGTGAGAGATGCAGTAATGGCTCCGATTAACGCAGATCCAGGTATAACAGATGCAGTAGATATGTTTGCGGGTAAACTCGACATGGAAAGGCTCGGTATATTCGGCCACTCCTTCGGAGGCGCAGCTGCAGGAGAGGCTTGCCTTCGCGACAACAGGTTCAAGGCCTTCATAAATATGGATGGCACACCATTTGGCACAGCTTTGGACAATGTGATCTCCCAGCCATTTATGATCCTTACGACAGGTAAGGATGAGCAAAAAATAATCCGCAACGGATACTCAGCAGACCAGAAAAATTTCATTTCAGTTTATTTAAACGGATCTGCGCATATGAACTTTTCTGACTTCAATACAGTAATCCCGAACATCGGAAAGTTGACAGGACTGCTTGGAGAGATCGACAGTGATCGTCAAAGACAGATAATGAATGAATATATCCTTGTTTTCTTCAACAGCCACCTGAAGGGACTTCCGGCACCTATCCTGGAAGGTGGCACACCGGAATACCAGGAGGTACTGCTCGAAGTAAATTAGAAAAATTTCACAACTAACTCATAGCCGTTTCCATCACGCTTCAGGCTTCCGGGAATATTTCCGCAAGCCCGACCTCCAGGCCTTCAAAAACCTTTGACTTGGCAGTCATATCACCGATATAGGTATCGCGGTCTGCGATATCATGATTTTCAAAGCTGTAAACAGAGATCTCTTTCTTGTCAGGATCAGCCATCCAGTACTCCTTGACACCTGTCTGCATGAACAAGTCGAGCTTTTTCAGCATATCCTTTCTCCTTGTCGACTTGGACAGGACTTCAACGACAAGAGTCGGGATGCCTTTATATTTGCCTGCTGCATCAATACTTTCAGTGTCACAGATCACAATAACATCCGGCTGTACTACATTGATGTTCTCCTTGCTCTTTATCAAAGTGACATCAAATGGAGATGTCAAAGCTCGGCACTTTTTTCCCTTAAACCAGCTGTGAAAAACAGCAAGAAGCTCTGAAACACAGACTTGATGGCTGTATACCGGAGAAGAAAGCAAATAGACTTCTCCATCTATATATTCATACCGAAGGTCAGAATTCTCGGTCATTTTGATAAAATCTTCATAGCTCATTCTCCAACGATCGTTGAAAATATAGTCAGCCGCTTCCTCCGCAATAACAGATCTTTCTTCGCAAGGGACTATTTTAGCTATTTCCTTGCCCTTTCTTGTTACGATAACATCTTCTAATTCCGATGCAATCTTCAAATATTTCCCGAAATTATTTTGCACCTCTGTGGACGGAACCTTCATAAACACCACCCTTGATCCTGTTAGCTATATTATACATTATTTTAGCTAATTATTCAAGAGGTTAGCTAACATTATAACTTTGTTCCATACACTCGACCTTCAAGTAACAAAAAAAGCCGGAGATAATCTCCCGGCTTATTAATTTATTCCTTTTTTCCAGGCGGTTTCTTTGTCTTGTCCGGCCTTTTATCCTCCCCGCTGTCTCTGCTGTCAGATTCATATTCTGTTCCGATCTCCTCATCCTCCGTTACGATTTGACCAGCTTCTGCATTGTCGTTGCTGTTGTTTTTACTGCTGTTGTTTTTGCTACTGTTGCCCCGAGGCCTTCAGTCAGCGCTCTGACAGGCACCAGAGTCCTTCCTTCTCTTATTACGGGCGGTGTGTCGAATTTAAATGAAAATCCATGCGGTACTATACTATCTATCGGCAGAATCTTGTCATTAGGATACTTTGCCTTCAGTTCCTTTTCAACTTCAGCGATCTCTTCCAGTTCCTGCTCTGTGTAAGAAGCCCGGACCATCTCTCTCAGCTGCTTCCTTGCCTCATTTATTTCTGCCTTTTGCTTCTTTAGTTCCTCCTTCATAACACGAAGCTGTTCCTTGAGCTCCGGTGACAGGTTCTCACCCTGCTGCCTCAAAGCTTCCTTATACTTTGCCTCCAACTCCGCTCTGACTTTTTCAAGGTCCTTGAGTTTGCTCAGCTTTTCTATGCCCTCCTGATCCTGCAATTTGATAACCTTTTTTTCCGAGTCACTGTTGTTTGTCTTGACCTTTTCCGCGTCCTTACCCTTATTCTTAGTACCTTCCCGATCAACCTGCAGTTCCTCGTAAGTCACTTTGTCATCCACAACAGTTGTACCGCCGGTACCTGTGCCGTTCTCAGGCGCGGTGACCGTCGTTCCGGCTGCAGATCCGGCATCTGTGCCCTCGGCGGCAAATACAAATGCAGCCATTGTGATACATAAAACAACTACCAGTAAAATACTCATAACCTTTTTGTTCATTAAGGACACTCCCTTCAAATTCAAATCACTTATTTATACAATTGACATGTCGTTTTTTGGAGGGTGACTGAAAAATTTGAGCGATTAATCCCCCTTGTGACAATACCGCATATATGTGTTATAATCCACAAGGTGACACTTCCTGCCGGAAGCTAAAGCAGGCAAAAATATAAATGAAGGATGTTATAAAACTATGATAAGCACCACCGGTATATCTCTGAGGTTCGGAGACAGGGTACTATTTGAAGATGTAAATATCAAGTTCACACCTGGCAACTGCTACGGCCTTATCGGCGCCAATGGCTCAGGTAAGTCCACATTCCTCAAGATCCTCTCGGGAGAGATCGAGGCCAACAGCGGGGACGTAGCGATAGAACCTGGAAAGCGTATGGCTGTATTAAAGCAGAACCATTACGAATTTGACGATGTGGATGTACTCAGAACTGTAATGCTTGGCCACAAAAGGCTTTGCGATATTATAGACGAGAAGGAGCAGCTTTACAGTAAATCGGAATTCACTGAAGAAGACGGCATCAGGATATCCGAGCTGGAGGCTGAATTTTCCGAGCTCAACGGCTGGGAGGCAGAATCGGAAGCGGCTACACTGCTTAACGGTCTGGACATTGGTGAAGAATATCACTATAAACGCATGGGTGATCTGGAGGGCAGCCTGAAGGTTCGAGTGCTGCTGGCGCAGGCTCTTTTCGGTTCTCCTGATATACTCCTGATGGACGAGCCCACAAACCACCTGGATGTGGCCTCCGTAACATGGCTTGAGAACTTTCTCTACAATTTTGAAAATACTGTGATCGTCGTATCCCATGACAGACACTTCATGAACAAGGTATGTACGCATATTGCAGATATCGATTTCGGGAAAATACAGCTCTATACAGGCAACTATGACTTCTGGTATGAATCGAGCCAGCTGGCCCTGGCCCAGGCAAGAGACATGAACCGCAAAACGGAAGCAAAAATAAAAGAGCTGCAGGAATTCATACAGCGTTTCAGCGCAAATGCATCAAAATCCAAGCAGGCAACCTCACGCAAAAAGCTGCTGGAGAAGCTGACACTCGAGGAAATCAGGCCCTCCTCCCGCAAGTATCCCTTTGTGGATTTTAAGCCGGACCGCGAGGTAGGCAACGATCTTCTGACTGTTAAAAGCCTTACAAAAGAAGTCGACGGCGTCAGGATCCTCGACAATATCAGCTTTATCATCAACAAGGGTGACAAGGTTGCATTCGTTGGGATGGACGGACTTGCCAAGACCACACTGTTTAGAATACTGATGGAGGAGCTTGAGCAGGACAGCGGAGAATTCAAGTGGGGCATTACCACCTCACGTTCATATTTCCCAAAGGATAATTCGGCCTTTTTTGACGGAGTTGACCTGACTCTCGTGGAATGGCTCAGACAATTCTCCGGCGACCAGGCAGAAACCTTCCTGAGGGGCTGGCTGGGCAGGATGCTGTTCTCCGGCGAGGAAGCGCTGAAAAAGGCCAGCGTCATATCGGGAGGCGAAAAGGTACGCTGCATGCTGTCGAGAATGATGCTTTCGGGAGCCAACACACTGATATTTGACGAGCCCACAAACCATCTTGATCTCGAGTCGATCACTGCGCTGAACAATGGAATGTCCAACTTCAAGGGAACAATACTGTTCAGTTCCCATGACCATCAGCTGGTCCAGACTATTGCAAACCGCATTATGGAGATCACTCCCAAAGGCCTGATAGATAAGCAGATGACATATGATGAGTATCTGGAAAGTGAAGATATACAGGCACTTAGAAAGGAAATGTACAGATAGTGAACCTTCTGACTGCAGACAGTATTTCAAAAAGCTACAGCGAAAAAATACTCCTGAACCAGTTATCCCTGGGAATCAATGATGGGGAAAAAATCGGTTTCATAGGAATAAATGGCACAGGCAAATCCACGCTGCTCAAAATACTTGCAGGTGAAGAAACAGCCGATTCCGGTTCCATCGTAAAGGCCAGCGGCCTGCAGATCGGTTACCTCCCCCAGAACCCTTCCTTCGAAGGTGACACGACAGTTCTGGAATATGTATTCAGGGGCTCATCGCCGGTCATGCAGCTTTTAAGGGAATATGAAGCTGTACTGAAGGGAGTCGAAGAAAATCCGGGTGACGGCAGACTTGAAAAAAGACTGCTTGTGCTGACACAGCAAATGGATGCACTGCAGGCCTGGACGATTGAAAGTGAAGCCAAAACCATACTCACCAAGCTGGGGATAACCGATTACAACGCAAAAGCAGAGACATTGTCGGGCGGCCAGAAAAAAAGGACTGCAATGGCTGCAGCCCTTATAAGTCCGGCAGATCTCCTTATTCTCGACGAGCCCACCAATCACATCGACAACACAACAGTCGACTGGCTGGAGAAATATCTCAACAACCGGAAAGGAGCTCTCCTCATGGTCACTCACGACAGATATTTTCTGGACAGAGTGTCAAACAGGATACTTGAGCTCGACCGCGGCAGGCTGTTCAGCTATCAGACGAATTACAGCGGCTTTCTGGAAAAGAAGGCCGAGCGGGAAGAGCTTGAACAGGCCTCCGAAAGAAAAAGAAAGAACCTGTACCGGCAGGAGCTGGCCTGGATAAGACAGGGTGCCCAGGCCCGTTCAACAAAGCAGAAAGCCCGCATAGAGAGATTTGAAAAGCTGGAGAGTGAGAAGGCACTTCAGTCAGATGGAAATGTAGAAATCACCGCGGTTTCATCACGGCTTGGGAGAAAGACCATCGAGCTTTCGCATACAGGAAAAAGCTATGGTGATAAAAAGATTATTGACGATTTCAGCTATATATTGCTCAGAGATGACAGGATCGGTATCATAGGTCCCAACGGAAGCGGAAAATCCACGCTGCTAAAGCTCATAGCAGGAGTACTGCAGCCGGATTCCGGATCCGTGATCACCGGTGAGACAGTAAAAATCGGCTTTTTCACACAGGAATACTCCGATATGGAACAGAGTATGAGAGTAATCGAATATATAAGGGATGAGGCTGAATACCTTACCACTCCCGATGGTATAATAACTGCGGCACAGATGCTTGAGAATTTCCTCTTCCCTCCCGCAGTACAATGGACACCCATTTCAAAGCTGTCCGGCGGAGAAAAAAGGAGACTGTATCTGCTGCGCATTCTAATGAGCGCCCCGAATGTATTGTTGCTTGACGAACCTACAAACGATCTTGATATACAGACGCTCTCCATATTGGAAAGCTATATCGACGACTTCCAGGGTGCAGTCATATCTGTGTCCCATGACAGATATTTTCTGGACAGGGCAGCCGAAAAAGTATTCATGCTCAAAGGCGATGGGTCTGTTGAAAGGTATGAAGGCAACTACTCCTATTATTATGAATGCATTCAGGACATGCCTGAAAGAACAGCCTCAGGCACAGCTTCCGGGGCCGGTGAGGAAACCGGCGGCAGCAAACCTTCTTCAGCCGCCAGGGCTTCGGCAGAAAACCCGCAGAGCAAAAGCCGTCCCCTTCGATTCACCTACAAGGAACAGAAAGAATTTGAGGGTATCGATGAATTGATATCCGGCCTGGAAAAAGAGATCGCCGGGCTCGACGGTCTTATAAACACCTCAGCTGCTGATTATCAGCGTTTACAGGAATTGCTGTCCGAAAAGGAACTGCTTGAAAACAAGCTGAGCCATGCAATGGAACGCTGGGTGTACCTCAATGAGCTGTATGAAAAAATCAATCAAAATTGAACACTTCACACAAATAGAAAAGGGGCCTGAATACCATTGCCATGGTATCGGACCCCGTTTTCACAATGATTGCTGCTCAGTTGTCATCATATTTCAGCATTTTTTGTTGCAGCCGCCCCCGCCAAAACCATCAAATATGCCGGGACAGATCAGGATAATGACCACTATTATAATTATGATCCACCATATCCAGTTATTCCCGCACCCGAAACCCAGACCGAAACCTCTTTCCTCTTCTGCCATCTGCCTCACTCCCTTCAGGGATAATTCCAGACCAATATATAAAAATTTGATATCCCATCATTACATTGTATTAGCGTACGGTTGTTTTTGTTACCCAAACCAAATCACATTTGTTACGCGGCAAAAGCCACAGGAAGTATGCCCACCTGTGGCCTCGTCATTTGATTTATCTTTCACTCAATGGTCTTGACAGCAGTTTTGCTAGAAGCCGAATCCGCGATCAAAGAAAAGTAACAGGAAAAGAATGATAAAAAACAGTATAGCGCAATCATCATTGCGAATGCCTCCGACGCCGCCGCATCCTCTGTCGATATCCATAAGTAATACCTCCTTAATATAATGCTCAATTCATAATATGATGCATACGACAATTATGTTAATCATTTCTTTTCCCAAAGACTAATAGTTTCATGGGTCGGTCCATAGCTAAGGTATCCTGCACTTATATGCAGCTTGTCAAAAACCTTTTCCAGGAATTCATTGACCGGCGCATTCATATGCTCCTGTCCATCGATAAAATCTACATTTTGCTCCAGCTGATCAAGACAGGTAACTGCAAGCCTAAAATCATACTCCAGTCCATCGGCGTTATCCAAATCCTTTTTAATTGCTCTGTCCAGTGCATCTATGTCCAATAGTCCATATCGCAGGACATCCTGATAAGGATTCGGAACATTGGTCATGTCAACTATACCGTGATACGGCTTCTCCGGCAGTTCCGAAGGAAACGGTCCGGCGCCGTGCCTGGTCATGTATGCCCTTGTGATATATATGACCTCGACAGGTCCCGGGTTGTTTGACAAGCCTGCCTTGCTGATCAATTCAGCAGCGTTTTTTATCCCTGTATTGGAGCGTGTGACATGAGGGAAATACTCATGGGACTGGTCGAGCAAGAGCCCCTGGGCTCCTTCAAAAATAATATTGTCAAAGCCGGAGAGCACTCCGATGTCGGCAACTTCTATATGCCTCAGCATATCGGCAACATCTGAACAAAATCCTTCTGTAATCCCATCCCTGTCAAGCAGCTCTTTATATGGATGAGGGATAGAATCGATGCCTAGCTGCCCGAGCCTTATTTTTATATACTCATTTCTGATGGCCTCAAGTTTTTTTCTCATGGCTGCCGTATCCTTAAGATCCCCGGTGCAAAGTCTGTAATCCTCATCATACAGGCATCGGGTGATGGTCTCGTTAAAACCCACGCCGCAGCTGCCATGCTTCCCGCTGCCTCTTGATATTTCTGCGATCTGATTGATCATCATATCATATGGAGTCGTGACCATGCAGTTTTTATCCGCAAACACCTGGCAATTCACGCCGCCGATCCCCTGAAGCTGCCCGTATTCCTTCAGAAACAGCATGGGGTTGACCACGAAAAACTCACTCAGGTAGCCCGGCAATCCGGCAAAGGCACCGGAGCAGAAATGTCCGAATATATGCCTTCTGCCGTCAGGAGAGGTAACGGTGTGCCCAGCCTGGGCTCCACCGTTAAACCTGACAACGATGCTCTTCCCGTTTTTCATATGGGAGGCGAAATAATCAGTCATCAGACCCTTCCCCTCATCACCGAAATTTGCACCGATAACCACCTTAATGTTCTTCATGGAATCATCCCCTTTCATCATCAGCTTCAGAACCTAATGATTCCGCCTGCTGCATCATCAGGCCTTCTCAGCGAATTGACCGCATTTGCCACCACCAGACCCGTGGCTTTATCCCAGCTTGAGATCACATCTCCCGGATCTTCGCCGGCCATGATCTGGAGTGTGGATACTATCACCTCACTCATTTTTCTGTGATCTGACAGCAAGATAGCTCTCTGTCCAAGCAGCTTCCTCCATTCATCCTTCACCCAGGCCCCCGCATTGCGGAAGTAGCTGCCTTCCTCCACAATTATGTGGAATACATCGTACTGGCGTGATGCCATAGTCAGCAGTTCTCTTGCACTGATCCTGTCAAACTGCGGCCTGTACCCAAAAACCCTTTCAATGTCCTCCGCCCTCAGATACGGTGTGGGTTTTTCATCACCGATGGTGAACAGGATGCCCTTCCTTTTCCTTTTCTCAAAGCAGTCAATCCGGGTATGCATTGCCGCGAAATACCATGCAAGGGCATATGACTCATAGTGGTTTCCTCCTCCACCCCTTTCAAGGTAGATCTTCGTAAGCTGCTCAGCAATACGGATATCCGCTTCGAATTGAGTCACCTGGAGCGGCGCTCTGTCACCGGCCTCCGCATCCCCTATCCCCATGAACATAATGTGCGGATCAGTGACCGGCTTGCGGTCATAAACCTCTCCGGCAAGTGTTTTCAAACCGTCTCTTGCCATTACATCGAGCACCATTCCCATTGATCCCGTTACATCGAGTGCTACTATAATCGAAGTTGACATCGGATTCTCTGCAGAGTCGCAGGATTCTCTCACCTTTACTCCTTTCGGATCCAATTCCCCGGCAATCGATCTGTGAGTGTAAATATCGTCCACAGATGCCTTTCCTTTAATATGCGCCGCCGCATATTTCTCCCAGTCCTTGTCTGTCCATCGTCCATAACCCATAGTGATGCCTCCTTTCAATTTACAATTACTCAATACTTCCTACTACCGACTTCCTGTTATCGACTTTCTATTATCAGCTGCAGAATATCAGCTGCCGTCAAGGCTACAGACTCTGCTTCGAATAAACTTTATCAGCATCCAGCTCCATCGTTACAAACTTCCTTGCACCATAGCTCTCATCAAGCACTCTTCTCCATCTGCCGTACTCCTCAAAGGCCGTATCTGCGCATGCACCTCTCAGCCAGACTGCCAGTGGTCCTGGAATACCGTAATCTTCAAGCCTCATTCCTGTCCTGTCTTCCAAAAGCTCTCTGCCTGCCAGCCGGATGGCTTCCAGATCCGTCTGTATGCTGCCTTGCCTTGTATTGACGACATCAGGCGGCAATATATCATATATCTTCTCCGGCACTCCAAGCATCTGAGCTCCTGTCGGAACTGCAAACCACCAGCCACCCAGCATCGCGCCCCAGTGTCCCTTTGGGGAGATGAAATATGTACCGGTCGATATCGCATTTATCGTAATACCGGTATAATCCAGGTAACATGCCAGATTGTAAAGCGTCCCCAGTATCCATGCCGCGTGTCTGTCAGGCATCTTCCCGTTATAGTAGGAAAGCACATCAGCAAGCAGAAGCAAATCGGGATCCTTCTTTACCACCATTCCCAGCCGGCCATCCATTGTTTCAAACTGCGAAATGATCTCGGGCAGGCATTTTGTCATTTCAGCCTTCATATTCTCATCTGCGAACTTCAGCCCCTTGATCCGCTTCTCAGCATTGATGTAAAGTTCTCTGAACCTGCTGTCAACGATATAGGCAACTACGCTGTCGCAAATGTACATGGTTCCTAGTTCAAAGGCCGATTCACTTCTGTATTTCAGCTCACGTATCTTTCCGTCCCTGCACCGCAGTCTCAGAAATCCCGGTTTCCTCCACTTGCCGGAAAGGATCAGCTCCATCGCCCGTTCGTAAAGTGCATTGATTTTTATCATCACTTCGTTGGATTCGGCTGAGTTACCGTTGTAATCAGGGTGCCAGAGCTTTGCCAGCCTTGTATACTCTGCCTTGATCTGCGCTGCATCCTCAGTGAATATCTCGCCCGGCTCGGTGCATTTCAATATATCCTGTGCCGTCAATGTGCTCTCCTCCTTTCTATGCTTCATGGCCGATCTTCTGTCCTGATGTTTTGCCGATACTGTTCTTTTCTTTTTGTTATTATCTATTTGTTATTATCATTATATTCATATGTCATCCAGTTGTCAATACTTTTTTTTGTTGACATCCAAAAAAGTGTGTAATAGAATACTAATGTCATATGAATATATATTCATGCGTTCATATCCGGTTTTATTACAGGCGTCGCCGGCTTATCACTGTGCCTTTATTCTCAGATCAAGATGGGGAATTCCTGGAGGGTCGGTATCGATGAAAAAACAAGGACCGAACTCATCACTACAGGTTTGTACAGTTACATAAGAAATCCTACGTATCTTGGCCTATTCCTAATGAACATAATTATCATAATTTACATATAGTATATTGAATTTGTTCCAAAGTAGAAGTATAATTACTTTGACAAATAAATATCGTTAGGTGAGGCTACCATACAGAAATATGCTGCTGCCCGGAAACATCGAGAGATGCCAAGATTGGGTCAACAGGTACTACCGAAACAAGGTTTTACTTAATGCAGCTGGATGAGGTTTTCCTAAGCTCTATGGTGCTAAAGCTCAACGAGTGTAAAGCTACTGCTATGGTATTGCCGTCACTCGTTGCTGACGGTTTTTTATTTGTATAAATCTTTTTACTGACGGAGGTGAACGGTATGGAATGTGACGCTGGCAACAGTAGTCACTTGCGATGTCCTGAATACAGTGAGGGATTATGTTGTCATACCGTTTGCCAACTGGACCGCGGTATCATCAGATAGCCCTCACTACAAAATATTGTAGAAAAGAGGGTGACTGCTATGTACGAGATCTTCAAAACCGTAAATGGCGAGCTGATAAGCACCAGCTCCTTTGAAGAAGGCATCTGGGTCAATATTACCAATCCAAATGAAGAAGAAATAAATAAAGTCAGCACGGCCCTGAATGTGGAGACCGATTTCCTGAAAGCCGCACTTGACGAAGAGGAACGAGCCAGAATAGAAAGCAATGACGAAGGCCATACCTTGATCATAGTCGATACGCCGATCATCGAAAAAGAAGGGCAGATGAACCTGTACACCACTATTCCTCTTGCGATGATAATCTTAAAGCGTACGATTATAACGGTTTGTTTGAAGGAGGATACTCTCCTTAATGACTTTAAGAACAAGAAGGTAAAATCATTCCTCACCCAGTTCAAAACCAGGTTTGTGCTGCAGATCCTTCACAGAAACTCCACAAGGTATCTTCAGTACCTGAAGCATATAGACAAGACCAGCAGCAGGATCGAGCACGATCTGCACAAATCGATGAAGAACAAAGAGCTCATACAGATGCTCAAGCTCGAGAAGAGCCTTGTTTACTTCTCGACAGCATTGAAATCAAACGAAGTAGTTCTGGAAAAGTTGATGAAATTCGATCACATAAAGAACTATCCCGAGGACACAGACCTGCTTGAGGATGTAATCGTAGAGAACAAACAGGCCATAGAGATGTCAAACATATACAGCAGCATACTTTCAGGGACGATGGACGCATTTGCCTCCATAATATCAAACAACCTGAACATCGTTATGAAATTCCTCACATCAGTAACGATAGTAATGGCCATCCCCACGATGATCTCCAGCTTCTTCGGCATGAATGTCGGAATCCCGCTGAATACGCCGGGAGCTTTCTGGATCATAATAGGCATTTCATTAGTGATGTGCCTCGTCACAGGCTATACGCTGTACAAGAAGAAGCTGTTCTAAAATCGGGGTCAGGCTTGAATAACTTTTCGGGGTCAGGCTTGAAATATTCCTTTATTGCATCAATAAAGGAATATTTCAAGCC
>JAEYRV010000061.1 GCA_023435305.1 Bacillota bacterium | reverse complement strand
TGCATATCTTAGTAAATTCGGGGAGCTCGCAAAATACTCACTTCTCATTTTGTATACCGCAACGGTATATTTTAAAAATCTCTTAAAGGATTGCTGGTTGGAAATAGTTTTCATGCGTAGGCCGTGCGTTGATTTGTCCGTGGCGTTGACTTGCTGATGGTTTTCCTCTAGGATATATTTTGTGGTATTAAATTTCGCAGTGAGTCGTAGTATTGCGAAGATCATGAAGAATATATTATTACAGATATAGATATCGGAGGTATGTTATGGGTAGGATCGGTTCTGAAATATGCAGGCTGAGGAAGGAAGCCGGAATGACACAGAAGCAGCTGGGCAAGCTCGTCGGCGTTTCCGAAGGCTTTATAGATGAAGTTGAGAACGGTAAGAGGGTCATGAACAGCGATCTCATAAACCGGGTCTCAAAGGCGCTGCGCCAGGAGGCCGGCAAGCTCGAGCTGTTCGATGAAACGGAGGTAAGGAGCAGGCCTGAACCAGACAAGACTGTGAAAAAAGTGATTGAAAGGCCGGTCAGGGAAATATGGACCGATGCGCTTGCAGGAGTCATCATGACTGTGCCTGTTTATGGATATGATCTTGAGAAATCATTGGCTTCAAGGCAATTGCCTATTATAGATAACAAGGTTGAGGGCTGTCCGAAGGACAAGGTCCTTTATATAAAAGCTGAAGATGACAGTATGTCCGGTTTCAGGATAATGAAGGGTGATGTGGCGCTGGCCTGCAGAACGGGAGAGGCAGAGAGGGATTCATTATGCCTTGTTGAGTATAAAGGTGCAAGGATGATACGCCAGATAAAGAGACTGGATCAGGAAAAGCTGCTTCTGGTGGGTAATAGCGGAAAACTGTCCACGGAAACTGTGTCAAAGAATGAAGTCCGGATTCTTGCAAGGCTCATCAGGCTGGAAATCACATTGTGAACAGCCAGCTCGTGATAAAAGTGCCAGTACAGAGAGATGTTTGGAGACAGGCAATGGGCCTGTTGCATGAGCGGGCATCTATTTACTTGCCAATCAACACAGCTTAATAAGGAGCGTTTTTCATTCCTCAATCAGCACAGCATTCTGTGGGCGATCTCATCATTCCTCAATCAGCACAGCATTCTGTGGGGAATCTCATCGTTCCTTTATCAGCGTAGCATTCTGTGGGGAATCTCATCATTCCTCAATCAGCGCAGCATTCTGCGTGGGATCTAATCATTCCTCAATCAGCACAGCTCTGGCCGGAGAAGCTTCAGTGCCGGTAATTCTGAGCGGCAAAGCAATCAGCTTGTATTCGCCTTCCATGATATCTGCCAGGCGAAGGCCTTCAAGTATGATGATACCGCTGCCGAGCAGCGTTTTATGGGTTTCATGGCCCGGCTGGGCACGTTCTATCCCAAGGGAGTCGATGCCCACACCTATGATCCCCTCCTCACTGAGATATGCTGCTGCTGATGCGTCTACATAAACAAATCCCGGATCAAAGCCTTCAAAAAAAGAGTTTCTGGTTTTCAGCAGTATAAAGGAGCCGGGCTGGATATCCCTTGCCCTAAGGTCATCGGCTGCTATCCTTTCTTTCGCGCCGGTGAAATCATAGACGCGGCATGGCGTGATAAGCCGGCTGATATCAATGGTTTCAAATGTGCTGCCTCCCGGGATCATATGAAGAGGGGCGTCGATATGGGTGCCTGTGTGCAGATTCATGCTTATGACGCTCTCGTGTACAGGAATGGTGCTGTGGTCGTTGACAACGGTAATGACAGGGCCCTTTCCGGCTTTGTTGCCATAAACAGGGATGTTTTCATTAATAGGCATTGATATATCATAAAGTTTCATAAAGTTTACCCCTTTCAGATGCTCTTTACATATCATACCCTTACTAATGAAGACTGAAACTCAGAGTGTGGAAGTCCTTAGCCCATTTGTCAGCAAAAAGGTGTACAATGTGGATTTGAGTGGAGATGATTTGCCACCGTTGAGACAACAGGGGAGAAAACAGATTAAATAGATAAAACAGAGCTGTTAATCTCTTGTTGCTCGTTATGACTAAAGCTGATAAAATATATTGCATTGAATGTTCTAATTACCGGAAGCGCGGCATTGCAGTTACTGCCAGGAGCTGAATGGAGCAATACCGCAGAAAGAAGATGTTTGCTGCAATGAAAACAGGAAAAATAAATACGGAGTTTTTTAAAGGGATATACAAAGGCATATACAATAGAACCTGTGATTTTTTTAGAAACAATGAGCAAATCAAAAAGATCAGAAATTCCAAAGCTATTGGCATCCTTTCAGGATTTTTAAATGAATATTGGTTCCTATGTTTCTTTATTATGTTGATAACATACATGGAGCTTTTGTACAGGCTGTGGATATTCAAGGATATGTCGTTTGACTATTTCTTTGCATTGATTTTCGCTGTATCCGGAGGCACTGCCGTTTATATTCTGGTCAGTCTTTTTCCGTTGAAATTTGTCAAGAAGGCTGCTTCTGCAGCAACCCTCGCTATTACTCTTGTATACGGCTTGCAATTGATATACTATTGCATATTCCGCACTCCTTTTTCATTGATTTCCCTTGGCGCGGCAGGAGATGCGGTACAATTCTGGGATATTGTAGTTGAGGCGCTTTTAAAAAATGCTGCAGCGGTGGTGCTGTTGTTTGTTCCGTTCGCAGTTGTGCTGGTTTTCGGCAAATATATTGTGCCAAAAGAAAAAAAGCAATTGGAGTTGAGCATTGTTCTTGCATTTTGCATTCTCAGCTATTCATCTTCTGTCGTATGTGTCGCACTGACCGGAGACGGCCCGACATCCCAGAATACACTTTATTTTGATGCATTTTCTCCCGAGCTTTCGGTGAACCGGCTGGGGGTTTTCACGACGATTCGGCTTGATGTTGAAAGGCTTGCAGCAGGCGCGCTGGAGGATGCTGTTTCGGGAAATATATTTGCTGCTGATAACAGCAAGGATGACAAGGACGATGGATCTGATGCTGACGGAAACGTCACTGACCCCGCAAACTCTGCGGGAGAAGGTACAGATGCTGCTAATGTAGGCACAGGCGGAAGTACGGGCAGTGTTGTTGGGGATCAATCAGGTGATGGGAAGAACGATGGGGCTGAGCAGTCCGATGATAGTGATCCGACTGTGCCCATAGAACCTGTAGAGCCTGTCAAGCCCTATAATATAATGGATATCGACTTTGAGGCATTGCTGGCCACTGGTGAGGATGACCCGCTATACCCGATGCACAAATACTTCTCGGCTGTGGAACCTACTGCTACCAATGAATATACTGGCATGTTCAAGGGCTGCAATCTTATAATGTTCACTGCAGAGGGATTTTCGCCCTATGCTGTGAGCCCGGAACTGACTCCAACACTTTACAAGATGATCAATGAGGGCTTTGTTTTCAAGAATTTCTATAACCCTGTATGGTGGGTAAGCACATCCGACGGTGAATACGTGGCATGTACAGGACTGATCCCGAAGAGCGGAGTATGGAGCATGGCAAAATCGGGCAGCAACTATATGCCCTTTGCGATGGGCAATCAGTTCAGGCAGCTGGGATACACCACTAAGGCATACCACAATCATACATACACCTATTATAAGAGGGACGTGTCCCACCCCAACCTGGGATATGATTACAAGGGAGTTGGAAACGGCCTTGAGGTGAAGAAGTCCTGGCCGGAATCCGACCTTGAAATGATTGATGTCACATTTGACGAATATGCAGGCCAGCAGCCGTTCCATTCATATTACATGACTGTCAGCGGCCATATGAACTACAACTTTTTCGGGAACCACATGGCAAGCAAGAATAAAAAATATGTGGACGATCTGCCTTATTCGGATGAGGCAAAGGCATATATAGCCTGTAATCTGGAACTTGAATTTGCAATGAAATCTCTGATGGATAAGCTGGAAGCGGCAGGAATAGCGGAGAATACGGTCATAGTCCTCAGCCCCGACCACTATCCCTACGGATTGGAGAAGGATAAGCTCGATGAGTTGGCCGGCCATGAGGTGGAAACGAATTATGAGCTTTATAAGAGCACTCTGATAATATACAAAAAGGGAATGGAACCCGTCATTGTGGAGAAACCCTGTGCAAGCCTTGATATAATACCTACCGTGTCGAACCTGTTTGGCCTCGATTATGATTCGCGACTGCTGATGGGAACGGATATCCTGTCTTCGACGCCGCCGCTTGTCATTTTTTCCAACCGGAGCTGGATAACGGACAGGGCCATGTACAATTCTCAAAAAAATAAAGTGGCCTTCCTGGATGGGACAGAGGAGGACAAGGATTACGTCAAGAAAATCAATGTAATAGTAGCGAACAAATTTAAATACTCAACAAGAATACTTGAAACCGACTACTATGGTAAAGTATTGAAAGAGAAGGGACAGGATTAAAAGTTCAAGCCCGGGAGTATGCGGAATCCCGGGCTTCTTTCATCTTGCAGCATGCTGTGCTGTGTGTCGCATGCCCAATAACTGATATTTAAGTACAATAGTCTGTCATATTAATTCACGGCTGAATTTGTCTACTGTTTTTCTGCTAGAACTACAGGCCTGTTTTTATCCTGCTTTTTACCGAGAAAGGCAAGTATTTTTTTGTACATGCTTTCAGATGCCAGCTGCTGATAGTCAAAGCCCTCCAGTTTGCAGTATACTTCCAGCCCGTTGCCTTTTTCATTCTGTGGGAATGTGATCAGGTCATTGTTATAAAATCCGTCTCCCAGCATCACTAACACCTCCTATTTATATTTCTTTCCCGTCTGGCCTGTATGGTCCCTGACAGCGGGATCTTCAGGGATGACCGAGTAGTTGTTCTTTGCTGTGGATAGTATTACCGTAGTCATTGTCTTTTGTACGCCCTGTACGCTTTTTATCCTGTTGAGCAGTTCCTGCAGCGTCGATGTGTTTTCTGTTACGACCTTCAATGCGTAGTCGAAGTCGCCGGCCAGGTAGTGGCATTCCAGTATGTCATCCTGTTGTATAACAAATTCGGCAAAGACATCGGCGAACCGGGGGCGGTCAAGAGAAACAAATACTATTGCCATCAATGCTTTTTGGAAGTATTCGGGGTTGACGATGGCTGTGTACTGTTTGATCACTCCAGAGGTCTCAAGCTTTTTCAGCCTCTCGCTTACTGCCGGTACCGACAGGCTGACAGTGCCAGCTATATCGGATGCAGTGATCCTGGCGTTCTCCTGCAGCAGCTTGATTATTCTTACATCCAGTTCGTCCATCCAGCGACTCTCCCTCATATTGTTCTCTCTATATTCATTGTATTCCATTATCTAAAAATTTTAAACACTTTTTAGTAAATACATAGAAATTTAAGTTATATGGCGAGAAACGTTTAATTATTTTAATGGAAATTCCTTAATGTCAGATATAGGTTAATTTTTTAAACTGGTATCATGAGACCAATGGCGCTGTTTATTGCGGTTGTGTTTTCAAGCACCTTCTTCAGTGCCGAAGGACTTGAAAAATGACCCTATGAGATCGTTGTTGTGATAAAATGGTATAGAGTAATGGTTATTATGGATGGGAGAGCTGAAGAAGAATGAAGATCGACCGCCAATTGGGTATTATAACTACTCTGCTGCAATGCGGGAGGATGACGGCTCCGGAGCTTGCAAGCAGATTTGAGGTATCAAGGAGGACCATCCTCAGAGATATAGATGATATCTGCCTGGCCGGCATACCTGTTGTCTCCATGCAGGGCGGAGGGGGAGGACTCTCGATAGCCGATGGCTACAAGCTTGACAGGAGCGTATTGACATCGGATGAACTCGACAGCATTATCGCAGGACTGGGAGGCATCGGCAGTGTATCGGATCAGGCAAAGGTCCGCCGTCTTATTGACAAGCTTGTACCTGCCAGGCAAGGTGTTGTTCCGCTGAGAGAAAAAATACATATTGATCTGTCATCGCATTATGGACCGACCCTGTCGGTTAAGATAAGCCTTATTAAAAAGCAATAGCCTCCCACAACTTGATAAGCTTTGATTACTACTCTGCAAAGGGTGTTGAAAACCGCATTATCGAGCCTTGCTTCATAACCTTCAGGTGGGCGGCCTGGTATGTATTCGGATACTGCCGCAGCAAGGAGGATTTCAGGCTGTTCAAGCTGAATCGGCTGTGGAGGCTTTCTGTGACTGAAGAAAGTTTTACACCGAGGGATATAACGCCCGACAGTCTGAAGCCTGAGGATTATTTTAACGGAACCAATATGGTAAGGATGAGCTTCGATAAATCAGTTGAATACATACTAGCCGAAGAATATGGGCCGGATAGCTATACTCGAAGTGAGGACGGCAGTCTGCTGCTTGATATCAGTTACACAAGCAGGGAGTATATTATCAAATGGGTGCTTGGCTTTGGGGAACAAGCAGTTGTGCTTGAGCCTGCAGAATTGGCAGCTGAGATAAAAGCAATAGCTGAAAAAATGACACAAAATTATTCTCGCAATGAACATGACAGCAAGATGTCATGTTAGGTCTGCTATAATCAAAGAAAAGCGGTTTCGTCAGGATAGCTGCGTAATCGCAGATAAAGGAACCATAGAGAGAGGATGTGCGAATGATTATGCATGAAGTACTGGAAAAAGCCAAGGGATTCATAATGTCAAGTGCCAGGCTGCTGGAACGCAGGCTGTATGAGATACGCTTTGAGGGCTTGTCGCCCGAATATGCAGGGTGTGTGCTGAAAGCATACCAGAATCCTGACGATGGGCTTGGACATGCACTTGAGCCCGATGAACGATGCCCGTCGAGTCAGCCTTTATTTGTATCCTTCGGACTGGGGTCAATGGAGGAGGCAGGGTGCCGCGACACGCAATTTGCGTTATCTGTTTGTGATTACCTGCAGTCGGTTGCTGATGATAACGGTCTTGTCCCGTTTTTCTCGGATAATGTATTCGAGTATCCTGTTGCAGGACATTGGGTCAACTCCACAATAGCAGCCGGCTTCAATCCCACAGCCGAGATATGCGGTTTGCTGTATTATCAGGGAGTAGAGCATGAATGGCTTTCAAAGGCTTCCGAAACCTGCTGTGACATGTTTATTAATAATCCTCCTCATGAGGCGCATGAACTGAGCTGTGCTGCCCGTCTGGTGCAATACCTGCCTGACAGAAAGAAAGCTGACCAAATGCTGGACATTATTGCTGAAGTCCTTCCTTCGGCCAGATTTTTCATTCCTGATGCCCCGGTCAATACATACGGCCTTACACCCCTCCATTTTGCTCCGAGGCCGGATTCGGTCTGCAGACCGCTGTTCTCGCAGGGACAGATCGATGGTCATCTGGAGGATCTGCTGAAGCAGCAGGAGCCGGATGGAGGATGGCCGGTCAGATGGGATGCCCCCGGAGCAGCTTCTGTACTGGAATGGCGCGGCAGAGTTACGCTGGAAGCGATCTGCAGGCTGAGAGCATATAATATCATTTGACAATGAGGTCAGATGTGTACATTTCGGGTGAGAGGTTTTATAAGACTTTTAAAATAAGCTTATTTGAGGTGAATATCTGTGAAACTCCTGAGTTATAGTGACTTTATTGACAGAGTGGAAGAGCTTGGATTTATGGCCTTTTCAAATATCGTTGAAGGGCTGCCTTCATTGACCGGTGAGACTCCGATGGAGATTTGGCATACGGGAGATCCTGAAACTGATCCCTGGCGATGGAAAGACAGAGCTGCGGAAGAAAAGCGCCTGGCGTTCGGATGTGTGCTTGGCGGAAACAAGGGGTTCATTGCACCACGGCTGTATCCTGCATTTCTGGCCGCCTGCAGTCCCTCGGAGCAGATGGAGGAAAGGCGTTACAGCGGCTTGGTGAGCCAGACCGTATGGGAGCTGTGGGAGCTGTTTGAGGAGAGAAGGGTTTTAGATACCAGTGAAATCAGAAGCAGTATGGGCGTAACAGGCAAAAAGGGAGGCAGTAAGGTTGACAGTGCTATTGTTGAACTACAGAGGCTGTTCTATATTACAGTGGCTGGCAGCAGGCAGAAGATTGACAGGAAAGGTCAGCCCTATGGCTGGTTTATAAATATTTATGAACGGGCAGAGGATTGGATGCCCCGCGAATGGAGCATTTCCAGCGGCAGTGCTGACAGCGGCAAGAGCATGAATGACTGTTACAGTACCGATATGGATAAAGATGAAGCTATTGATGCGATATTGGAGATCGGTATTAAAAACGGTAATAACATCAACAGGAACATGCTTGCCAAAGCGCTTGCCTTTCATCGTTAATCTTTGTATATCCCGTAGTGTCCGTAGTGTCCGTAGTGTCCGTAGTGTCCGTAGCGCCTGGGGTGCCCGAAGTGCCCGAGTGCCCGGAGCGGGGTGTGCAAAACAGGAGGCTTTTGGGCACATAAGGGGAGCCTAAGGCTATCAGTGGGTTTCCATAACTCCATAAACGCCTCCTTATGTGAACCTGACATGGAATGTTTTCAATATAATCAATGGGATCGTGCCCAAAACACTATGTTTTTGTGCACCTCGGTCCACCTCGATCCACCTATCCAATAAACATTGTATGGTTGACTGTTCACGCAATACGGTTTAAAATAGCTATGAGGAATGCGCAGAGGTAAGAGCATTGCGCTGAAATAAAAAATGAAAGGGCAAGGTATTAAGGAATGAGAATTGGCTGATTCGGCAATGTCACAAGACAATAGACTACTGAGCATTTATTGCTCCGGTTTGTGCTGGATCGGCTTATTATACCTGCTTTTTGACTTATATTGATGTGATACTGTCAGTTGTCCTACGCCTGAATTGGATACTGTCTTTCGGCGGACTGACGGCAGCTATCACCTTTGTTAGTGGGTTCAAGGTCTTTCCTGCACATGACTGTGTGAAAGGAGAGACCTTTTATGTTGCTTTTAGAAGCGGTAAATATAAGGAAATTTTATGGAGACAGGCAGATACTCGGGTTCGATGAGCTGAAAATATATTCCGGAGACCGGATCGGGGTAACAGGCCTTAACGGCGCAGGCAAGACCACACTGCTCGATATACTGTCGGGAGAGCTCGAGCCTGATGAGGGCTGTGTCAAGCGTTATTGTCAGGTCGGTTATATCAGGCAGTTCGATCAGAACGACAGCGATGAAACGGATTCGGCACTGCAGGAGATATCGGGAACAGAAATAAGGCTGCTCAAGGAATTCGATATCGACCGGAAACTTGACAGAGCGGCGCTGAGCGGGGGAGAACGAACCAGGCTCAGGATCGCAGGGGCGTTCGGGAGCGGAAATGTACTGCTTTTTGCAGATGAACCCACATCAAATCTTGATTATAAAGGCATAGAGATCCTCAGACAGAAGCTCGAGGCTATAGAATCCTTTGTTATGATCAGCCATGACAGGAGTCTGCTGGATTCGCTGTGCAACAGGATCATTGAGGTGAAGGACGGGGGTGTTCGCAGCTTCAGCGGAAACTTCACATTTTACAGGCAGCGGTGTGAAATGGAAAGAGAGAGGGCGGCCCTTGAATATGATAAGTACATTGATGAGAAGACAGCTCTTGAGGACGCGATTTCAAACAGAAAGAGGAGAGCCGGAAAGGTAAAAAAAGCGCCAAGCAGAATGGGAAATTCCGAGGCGAGGCTTCACAAGCGCCAGTCCAACGAGAGGCAGGAGAAGCTGCACAATGCCGCGAACAGCCTGGTCACACGGCTTGAAAAGCTTGAGGTGAAGGAGAAGCCGCGGGAACAGCCGGGAATAAGGCTGGATTTCTCACTGACTGAGCCGCCGGGGAACAAAGTAGTAATAAGTGCTGAGAAGCTGAGCTTCAGCTATGGAAGCGTGCAGGTCTTCAAAGATGCGCGGTTTAGCATAGCAAACGGAATGAAGACTGCCTTCTGGGGTGAAAATGGCACTGGCAAGACGACTCTGCTCAATCTGGTGTATGCAGCTTATCTATCAGACCGTTATGGCTCTGACATGGGTATGCACAATGACGGTATTGCGGATATCGACATGGATATCAGGCAATTCTGTGATACTGCAGGGGCAACCGTCAGGAGCATCAGCGTCGTTCCAAAAGCGCGGCTGGCGTACTTCAGGCAGACCTTTGAAAACCTGGATCCGAAGGAGACTGTATTGATAAATGTAATGAGGGACAGTGTGCAGAGCGAGACTGTTGCCAGGACAATATTGGCAAGGCTGCTGCTTCAGGGTGACGCAGTTTTCAAGAAGGTCGGAGTGCTGAGCGGTGGTGAAAAAATAAAGACAGCATTTGCGAAGCTGTTTGTTTCCAAGGCAAATATCCTTCTGCTGGACGAACCGACCAACTACCTGGATATGCAGTCTATTGAAGCATTGGGAAGCGTGCTCAAGGATTATGAAGGAACCGTGTTGTTCGTTTCACATGACAGGGCTTTTGTAAGCTCAGTGGCTGACAGGCTGCTGCTGCCGGGCAATATGACGATCAGAAGTTTTAATGGCGGTCTTGAGGAATTCGAAGAGTCAGAAAAAAACTCGAAGATGGAAGGACCCAAAAAATCGGATGAACTGGAACAAACTATGCTGCGTATGAGAATAACAGAGATAATAAGCCGGCTTTCGGCGCCGAACTGTGACAGAGAGGCGCTGGAGGAGGAATACCAGCGGCTTACCGCCCAGCTCAGGGCGAAGTGAACAGGGGGGACGAGGGGCAAAAGCTCCGAGGATAGTGATCATGAGGGACGGGGGCAAAGACTCCCGTCCCTCTTATGATGAATAAACTATGTGCCGTGCTCAAATCTGTGAGTATTGGGCAAAATATCTTCACAATGAGGCAACATAATGCTTTGTTCTCTATATTATGTAATGCCGCATCCCGAAGACTCGATCACTTGAGTGGCGTGATTGGTTCAAATGTGGCCAAAACTCAAATATTTGAGCAGAGGGTCGATCAATACAGTCAAAACTCAAAAGCTCGAACAATGCTCGGGCAAACATAGCCAACTCAGATACTCGAACAACGGATGGATAAATGCAAGTCAGGTCCATGACAATGAAGATACTGACGCTATAGATATTTTTCAATCATTTCTTCAGTAACGCTGTTGCTGCTGCATATCTCTGAGAAGAATCTGCTACTTTTCCGGACCGTCCGCTCCTGAGTTTCAAAGTTGACATCCACCAGTCCGAATCGGGCGGACTCGCCCTCGACCCACTCAAAATTGTCCATCAGAGTCCAGTGATAGTAGCGTTCCACAGGCACACCTTCTTCGCACAGCCTGGATACTTCATGCAGGTGGTCGTATATATACCTTGCCCTGAAGGTGTCTTTACTGTCACAGGTCCCGTTTTCAGTGATCCATATGGGAGCCTTGTACTCTCTGTAAAACTCTCTGCAAAGCTTATACAAGCCTTCGGGATATAACTCCCAACCAAGGTCGTTGCGCGGAGTCCCGGGCATGAAGTCATTCTTGAAACCCTTGAACTTCACTGCACTTCGTGAATAGTAGTTTACTCCTATAAAATCGTAAAATCTGCCTCTGCCCATTGGAGAGCCCAAACCAATAGGGAATCTAAGTCTGCCGGTGGTCATTGACTTGATGATAGCTCCCTGAAACAGCCAGCACATGACCCTGGCAGCTATGAAGTCCAGAGGGCTTTTTGAATAGGGATCGAAAATGCGCAGATGGTTCGCTACACCCACCATGGTACGGGAGGCTACAGTCTGTATCGCGGCGGTTTCTCCTGAAACGTTATCTGCTCCCTTTTCCCAGCCCATCTCTGTTCTTATCTCATGTATAGCCTTATAAGCTGCTATATGGCACAAGGTCATATTTCTATAGACCCTTATTGCTAGTCCCAGATCCTTTTTTCCGGGAGGCCATTCACCGGTGAAGTAGCCGTTTGTGACATAAACGTTGGGCTCATTTATTGTGATGTATTCACTGACTATATCGCCGATTTTTTCGACGACATATCTCACATACCGCTCAAAATAGCCGACTGATTTTTCACTTTCGAATTCACCCTCTTCACAGAACCATAATGGATGGGAGAAATGATGAAGTGTGACCAGCGGACGGATACCGCTGCGGATAAGAAGCATCAGCTCATCACGGTAACGGGACATTGCAGAATCATCAAAACGGCCGTTTTCAGGTTCTATACGGCTCCATTCCAGGCCCATACGATAAACCTTGTGACCCAGGCTGTGCAGCAGTTCTGTATCCTCCCTGTACCTGTTCCAATGATCATTGGCTCGAAGACAGGAGGTCCCGTCATTTATTTTTCCGTTTTCACACCAGGAGAACCAGTTGTTGTTCCTGTCTCCGCCCTCGATCTGGGTGGCCGCAGTCGCGCTGCCAATGAGAAAACCGTCTGGGAGTCTGAAAGGTTTGAGCATAACATCCTCCCTTTCTAGAAAATATTATACTTCTATAGTAATGTATGCTTTGTTTCTTGGCAAGAATCAAGATGAGATGCCAGATGGGAACCTATGTCCTTTTTGCAGCCGCCTGTCAGCCTCATTAGCAGGACGTACAGGAACTGCTCTTCTGCTTCCATGTTTGACTTGATATTTAGAACCCGATATACTAAAATGAACGTGTCGTGTACATACGAAAGAGGATAGAGGGGTAAATGATTTGAAGATCATTGAGAAAGAGTTCATACCAGTAATCCTTGGTAATGATATAAATACATACAGCATGTCCAGGGCTTTTTACGAGGAATACGGGGTCAGGTCCGTTGTGATGGGCAAGGTGGACTCGGGTCCGAGCTGCAATAGCAGGATCATAGATTTTAAGGCCATTCCGGGACTCGATATGCAGGATACCTTTATCAGAAATATCGCCGAAATTGCTGAAAAATACAACGATAAAAAGATAATTTTATTAGGCTGCGGTGACAATTATGTCGAACAGATCATCAAAAACAAGGCATCGCTGCCTGCAAATGTAATTGCTCCATATGTGGATGAGGAAATGATGGACAGCCTGCTCACCAAGATCAGGTTCTATGAGATGTGCGACCGGCACGGCATCACGTACCCGGGCACATTTATATATGACAGGTCCATGGGAGACAGCTTCAGGCTGCCTTTCGGGTTCCCGGTCATCGTTAAGCCTTCAAATGGTATAAAATACTGGCAGCATGAATTCCCGTCACAGAAAAAGGTGTACAAGCTCAAAAGTGAAGAGGAGCTCAAAGCCGTTATAAAACAGGTATATGAAGCAGGCTATGATGACCAGCTGATCATACAGGATTTTATACCCGGAGAGGATTCCAACCTGAGGGTCATGATCTGCTATTCGGGCACCGACAGGAAGGTCAAACTGATGTCACTTGCCCATGTCGTGCTTGAGGAGCATACGCCCCACGGACTTGGCAATACGGCCGTCCTCATGAATGAATACAATCCTGAGCTTTCCGAAATGCTGAGGAAATTCCTTGACGGCATCGGGTATACAGGTTTTTCGACTTTTGATATTAAGTATGACCAGAGAGACGGAAAATTCAAAATACTTGAGGTAAACCTGAGGCAGGGACGAAGCAATTATTATGTGACGGCTGTTGGGAACAATTTGGCAAGATATGTTGTCGAAGATCACATATATGGCAAAAAGCCGCAGCTGGAGATCGCGAATGCCCGGAATCTTTGGACTGTAATACCTCTCAGTGTGGCGTTCAGATATACAAAGGACAGCGCTGTTGCCTCACAGATGAGGGAACTGGTCAACGAGAAGAAGATAACAAATCCTTTGTTTATGAAGGGTGACAATAAAGTAAAAAGAATGCTGTTCTTATATAAGCTGCATCTGAGTCACTATCTCAAATTCAGGAAATACCTGTAGTTCAGGTATCGTGAATCGAGTTGCAGGGCTAATGATTTACAATATGGGGTGAAACTATTGGATAATATCAAAAATACTATAAAAAGCGAAGAAAGCACCACGGATGCTTTATCAAGATACGAGGAGTTCCTGCAGTCCCATCCAAAGGGACACTTCATGCAGTCGCCCCAATGGGCCAGGATCAAGTCCTTCTGGAAAAATGAAATAGTTACTGTCGAGGACGAGAACGGAAAGATCAAAGGCGCTATGAGTCTGCTGATAAGAAGGATTCCTGTACTTCCATTCACAATGATGTACTCTCCCCGAGGACCGGTTTGCGATCCGCAAGACGAGGCGACATTGAGGGAGCTGCTGGAGAAATGCAAAAAGCTGGCAAAAAAGCACAGGAGCTACGTTCTGAAGATGGATCCCGACATCGAGATAGAGGACATGCAGTTTGAGGAAATAGTTAAAAAACTGGGGTTCAAAGTCAGCCGCGGATTAAAGAATTATGAGGGCATCCAGCCAAGGTTCGTTTTCAGGCTCGAGCTGAAAGGCAAGACTGAGGATCAGCTTATGGCGGACTTCCACCACAAGGTCCGTTACAATATACGGCTGGCTGAGAAAAAGGGCGTTGAGATCAAGGTCGGCACAAGGGAAAATGTTGCCGATTTCTATAAAATGATCGTTGAGACAGGAATACGTGATAACTTTGTCGTCAGGAGCAGGGAGTACTATGAAAAGGTGTACGACAGCCTGGCGCCGGAGCATCTGAGAGTTTTTATCGCCTATTATGAAGGAATGCCTATTGCCGGTACCATTGCCATCCTTTACGGAAACAAATGCTGGTACCTGTATGGCGCAAGCATTAACGAGCACCGTAACCTCATGCCCAACTACCTGCTCCAGTGGAACATGATAAAATGGGCACTGGAATCAGGCAGTGAGATATATGATTTCAGGGGCGTCCCGGGCAATATCGATGAGAGCAACCCAATGTACGGACTCTACAAATTCAAGGTCGGCTTCAAGGGCAAATTCACTGAATTTGTAGGAATGCTGGATTATGTATTCAACCCGTTCATCAACTTCCTTGCAGAGAAAGGCGTCACCGCCTTCCGGGAGCTGAGGAGAAAAATCTATAAGAGAAAGTAAGATTGCTGTGGACAAACAATCTAGTTCAAAGGGATTTACAATATTAAGCGCTGCCAGCGTTATAAACAAGCTGCTGGGTTTGCTTTATGTGCCTATTGCAACACTTATACTCGGCAATTATGGAAACGGCATATATGAGCAGGGCTTTAAAATTTACCAGCTGGTATTTGTCATTACCAATACCGGTATGCCTATTGCACTGTCAAAGATCATATCCGAGCAGCAAGCATCGGAGAAGTATGACCTTTCTTACAGGACGCTGCGGATATCGTCAGTGATGCTGGTGGTTGCCGGAGCTGTTACAAGCATACTTACGGCTTTACTTGCGATGCCGCTGGCAAATTTGATGCACTCGCCGGAGTCATACCTTACGATCCTTGCTTTGTCGCCCACAATGTTCTTTACATCGCTCTCCTGCATTTTCAAGGGGTACTTCCAGGGCAGATCAAATATGGTGCCCACAAGTATGTCACAAATAATTGAGCAGGCAGTGAATTCTGTCCTGACTATTATTTTTGCCTGGGCTATGTACAAATATGGTGTAAATATTGCAATTGCAAAAGGGATCACCGGTGAAACGGAAATTTTCAGGGAAGCTGTTATTTATGCAGCTGCCGGCGCTACTGTGGGTACTTCCATCGGCGCTTTAGTCAGCGCTCTATATCTGTATCTTACTTATCGAAAGAAGAAGAAGGATATACTTAAAGAAGTAAAGCTCTCGGAAAATTCCGGGCAGGATGTTTCCAACAAGTCGCTTATCAAAAAAATATTAGGCTATGCAATACCAATAACATTAAGCTCTGTAGCTATCTATGCGACTCAGCTCATCGATGTTGTAAATATAAAGTCGCGACTTCTTGTGGCAGGTTTTAGCGAGGTTGATGCTACCAGCATGTACGGCATACTTTCAACTCAGTATAACAAAGTGCTGTTTATCCCGGTGGCGTTCGCTACAGCGCTGCAAACAGCAATACTGCCGTCCATTTCAGCAGCCCATGCTCTTAACGACAAGGATCTGCTGCGTCGAAGGATCTACAGAAGCTTTAAGACAATACTGATGATAGCTGTACCTGCTGCAATCGGACTGACGGTTATGGCTAAACCTATAATAAACATGCTTTTCCCCAAATCACCTGACGGCTGGGATCTGCTGATCATGGGCTCGTGGACTCTGGTGCTTATTTCGGTGGTATCCATACAGACATCTATACTGCAGGGTATCGGGAAGGTTTATGTGCCTACGATCCATATGGTTGCCGGCCTGATTTTGAAGCTGATCGTAAACTACATATTCATAGCGATAAGGCCAATAAACATTAAGGGTGCGATAATCGGAAATGCAGTTTGCTATATATTTGCCGCAGTTATGAATTACAGAGCGATAAAGAGGCATACAAACGTCAGACTGAGCATTAAGAGGCTGTTCAACAGACCTCTCAGCGTATCGATCATCATGGGGCTGATAGTTTATCTGGTTTATCACGGATTAACTATAATGACAGACTGGTTCATCAAATCCTTTTTCATACAAAATATGCTTTGCGGAGGTCTGGCCATAGTGGCAGGAGGACTGGTTTATTACCTGCTTATGATAGTGGCAAAAGGCCTGACTGCAGATGATATCAGGAGCTTTCCGATGGGGAACAGGATTCTCTCATTCACTGCCAGGGTCCCTATAGTGGAAAGATATCTCAAGCTGTGATAGTACACTCAGATCTGCCAGCTTTTTTCAGTTGAATCTGAGGTCACTGCACACTTTTTTGAGTATTGGGGTATTTAGTCAACATAATCTTATGTTTCTTGTTATTATCCTCTCGAAAGGGCCTGCCGGCATCTAAAACAACTTAATTTTAGCTGATTATTTCCCCAGAAGTCAAAATTTTGTGCAGTGCGCTCATAAACTTTCCCTGGCGGGTTACTTTGTGCATACTATCTGGAGCGGTATAACTCCTGGTCGTATTTCTTTTTCTTCATATTCCTGGAGATCTTTTTCAAGACAGACCTTATTATCACAAAAGCACATAATGCCAGCAATACTGCGAGGACGGCATAGGAATACGGAGGTTCTTCCTCTTCAGCCGCGGTGATCGAAACATCTGAGGTATCATCTGCGGAATTCACTACCCGTCGGGAAGCTACTATATTCACCTTGCCTAATACAGCGTCGCCGCTCTTGTATTCGATATATCCAAGAACCTTGCCCTTATTGATTGGAGCTTGTATTTTGCTGTCGATTTCGACATGTGTATCGATGCTCTGGTTGTCTGAACTGATCGGCAATGCCGCCTCAAAGTCTGTCTCTGCCACAAGCTCCAGAAAGTTGTCATTGCCTGCTGCTCCATCCACTATCACAGTTTTTACAAGCTGTCCTGCTGTGGACAATTTCTGCAGGGAGTAGTTTTGAAAACCATAATCCAGCAACTCTGAGGCGTAACTGTATACCTTGTTGGAATGCATGACATGCATCACAACGCAAATCAGCTCCATGCCGTCTTCACCTGTGGCGGATATTACAAGATTGTTGCCGGCAGCGCCTGTATAGCCGGTTTTAATGCCTGTGACGGTATACTCATGCTCTTCGCCTTCGAGGGTATAAGTGTATGTATTGTCATACCAGAGAAACTTGTTCGTATTTCTCAGAACCAGCGGATCCCAGCCGTCGGCGTGTTTGTTCGTCGAGGAGGGCATACCGTAGTAATACTCTTTTGCCACGATTTTGCGGAATTCGGGGATGGTCATGGCATACCGGGCCATTGTGGCCATATCACGGGCAGTTGTGACATGCGGCGCATCTTCCTTTTCCGTATCCTTACCTGAAGGATTTACATAATAAGTATTTAATGCGCCTATCTCCTTTGCCTTTTCATTCATTGTATCAAGGTATTCGCTTCGGGAGGGGGCAAGGTTTTCAGCTATTATATTTGCTGTTTCGTTGGCAGATTTGATAAGCATTACGTTCAGCATATTTTCCAGAGTCAGACCGGTTTCGCCGGCCATGATGCCGATATTCATGCCGCCCCGTCCGATGTCATTAACGGCTGCCTGTGAAACGGTCATTTCCTGCTGCAGATCTCCGTTTTCCAGCGCGATTATAGCTGTGAGTATTTTTGTCAGGCTTGCCGGCTTTATTTGTATATCCGCATTTTGCTCGGCTATTACAAGACCGGTTTTTGAATCTATCAGAATATAGTGTACATCTTCCGGAATGCTGAAGGACTGGGCACAGACCGGTAAATTGAACGTAAAGAGAAGGACCAACGATATAGCAAACATCAATGACACATAACGTAATTTTTTCATATGTACTCCAGTAGTAGTTTTTGCTTTCGTCTGACATTATTTTAGCATTTATTTTCTCCTGTTTCAAGGCAACAGGTCTGACGCAGGATCGGCCAGAGCCGGATGGAGGGAATTTGTCGAAAAATGCCTGTCGGCGGGCAGCGATTTACATTCCGGAAGGTGAGAATAAATTTTTCTACTGGGACGAGCCGATATAATTGTAGTACAATATAAATACATAAACAAACCGGAAAAAGGTAAATTACTAGTGTACTTACTTTCATGCCGGGAGGTATCGTTTTACAAATGAAACACAGAATAGTTGCGAGGGTACTGGCCATTGTCGTGATCGCGGTGGTGGTACTGATCCTATACGTACAGAATAGTTATCTTGTTGAGCGGGAAGCCGAACCCGATGTCATCCAAAGCTACGTCAAGGATGAGGATGATTTTATCAGGGTTACAATAAGCGCGCTTGGAGATGTGGCACTGGGACAGGATGACAGGTACCTGTACAAGGATTCATTCGATTATGTATATGAGCAGGCTGGCAAAGACAACAGCTACTTTTTCTCCAATGTTGCCGATGTTCTTGCGGAGGATGACCTGACTATCGCAAATCTTGAAACTATATTAAGCGACGCTGCAATAAAGGCCGAGAAATACGATTACGGAAATAACTACTGGTTTAGCGGCAAACCCGAGTATGCAGGTATACTTAAGGCCGGAAGCATAGAGACGGTAAATCTGGCAAACAACCATATGCACGACTATGGCCAGGAAGGCTATGTCGGCACACTTAAGGCTCTTGATGAAGCAGGCGTACAGTACTTTGGCTATTCCGAGAAGCTTTTTTCAGAGGTTAACGGCATTACTGTCGGAATGGCGGGGTTCAACCAGCTGGGTGAATTTGAGCAGGGCAGAAATATGGATGCACTTAAGCTGGAGGTTGAAACTATGACAAAACAGCTCAAGGATGAGAGCGATCTTGTCATAGTCAGTTTTCATTGGGGAAACGAGTATAAATATGAGGTCGATCCTGCCCAGACGGAGCTGGCCCATCTGGCAATCGACTCCGGCGCCGACCTTGTGATAGGGAGCCATCCTCATGTGCTCCAGCCGTTGGAGGTATATAAGGAGAGATACATAGCATACAGCCTTGGCAACTTCTGCTTCGGAGGCAACAAAAAGCCTAAGGATTTTGATACTGCAATATTCAGGCAGACCTTCGTGTTCGATTCGGTCAGATCGCTTCGAAAAATTGAGATGCCGCAGGTGATTCCCTGTTCTATTTCGTCAATCGACAGCGTAAATGATTATAGACCGACAATCGCAAGTGGGAGCCAGGTCGAAAGGATATTCGGCAAATTGGAATATACCCCTGAAATGAGTGACGAGGAACTGGTGGCATATGCCGGTAGAAGGGATATGGTAAGGCTTGATATTGCAGTCAAGGATGCCGTTATCGATTTGAAATATGCCACAGCCGACAACATAACAGGAAAGCCCGTATATGAATCAAAGGCTGCATATCTGAGGAAGGGCACTGCAGACAAGCTTAGGAAGGCAAGCACCATTGTGATGGAACAGGGCTACAGGATAAAGGTCTGGGATGCATACAGGCCGCAGAAAAGCCACGAAATATTGTTTGAAGCAGCAAAGAACAGCTATTATTTCATGGATGCAAAAATCGGCTCGAACCACACCAGAGGCGCGTCGGTGGATGTCACGCTGGTGGATGCACAGGGCAATGAGGCGGATATGCCCAGTGGATTTGATGAGATGTCCAGAAAGGCTCACAGGACATATGAGCTGGCTTCGCCCGAACAGAAGAAAAACGCGCTTATACTTGAGAATGCTATGAAGGAAGCGGGATTTATACCACTGGAAAATGAATGGTGGCATTTTGACGACACTGAATATAAGAACTATGACTTTATGCCAGAATTGCTAAAAGAGGATGAATAACAGTAAGCTTGGGAAAAATCAATATAAAAAAATGTGAGGGAAGAAATGGAAAGACATGCGCTGGAAGTATATATAGAGAAGCTCCAGGGAGAGAGACTGTTGGTTTACCATAATTGCAACCTGGACACTGTGATGAAGCTTGTGAACAATTTGTCGTACGATTCCAACAAAACCGTCCAGAGCACGCTGTTCGTGTGCAAGGGGGCAAATTTCAAGGAGGCTTATCTGGAAGCGGCAATTCAAAAGGGCGCTTTCGCATATATAAGTGAGACCGATTATGAGGCGGCCATACCGTGCATCAGGGTCAGTGATGTCAAGAAAGCGCTGGCCCTGGCAGCGGCTGTGTTTTATGGAAATCCTGCCGAAGGTCTGGCGTTGGTCGGAATAACGGGCACAAAGGGCAAATCGACTACCGCCTACTATGTAAAATACATACTCGACGATTACCTCAGGGACCAGGGAAGGCCGGAGGCCGGGATCATATCGTCCATTGATACATATGACGGTGTCATAAGGGAGGAATCACACCTTACAACTCCCGAATCACTGGAGCTGCAGATGCATTTCAAAAACGCCGCTGACAGCGGTATCCGTTATGTGGTCATGGAGGCATCCAGCCAGGCATTGAAATATGGCAGGCTGCACGGTGTGCATTTTGACGCCGGCATTTTTCTGAACATTTCTGAGGATCACATAAGCCCCATCGAACATAGTGACATGGAGGATTATATTTCTGCAAAGCTTACAATGTTCAGTCATTGCGGTACTGCCTGCGTCAACATTGACTCGGACCAGCTTCCCAGGATAATGGAGGCTGCAAAAAGCGCCGAGAGGATACTGACCTTCGGAACGAAGGAGGGCGCGGACATATACGGATACAACATCAGAAAGGATGGCTTTGACACACTCTTCCGTGTCAGGTGCAGCCGTTTCGACAGAGAGTTCAGATTGACGATGCCGGGCCTCTTCAACGTTGAGAACGCTCTTGCTGCCATTGCTGCAGCGTATACGCTGAGGATACCGGAGCAATATATTTTCTCCGGACTACGGAAAGCAAGGTCCAGCGGTAGGATGGAGTATTTCGCGAATGAGAACCATGACAGGATAGTCATTGTGGACTACGCACATAACAAGCTCAGCTTCACGAAGCTGTACGAGACTGTGAAGTCAGAATTCCCTGGTATGAAAATAGTTACGGTATTCGGCTGCCCCGGAGGCAAGGCATATCTGCGAAGGAAGGATCTGGGGCTGCTGGCAGGTATCCATTCGGATAAGGTTTATCTGACGGCAGAGGACCCCGGACCCGAGGACGCCAGAGAAATAAGCGAGGATATAGCCCAGTATGTGCGGCAGAATAATTCCAGCTGTGAGTTGATCGACGATAGGGAGCAGGCTGTGATGGAATCCATACTGTCTTCCGAACCGGGGACGGTCATTCTGATAACAGGAAAGGGAAACGAGACCAGGCAAAAATACGGGAAGGAATATCTTCCAGTGCCGTCTGATGTGGAACTGACAAAAAAATATCTTGCGGAGTTAGGTGCCAGACACGACAGCTAGACACGACAGCCAGGCACGATAGCCAGATGTGATAGCTAGACACGACAGTTGGACAGTTGTTGCTGATCAGGCTGAAGAATAATAGGCTGATGATTAGCAGGCTGAGTATATTGACCCTCATTGCCAGTAATGTAGAATATTCTTATCGGTGAACAGCCGTACCGCCTTTTGCATAATATGAATAGAGCATGTTATGTAAAGGGTGGTTTTAATATGGCAAATATTTTTGTATATAATAATCAGACGGGAGCCATGGAGTTTTATACCCGTGCAGAATCAGATGCGATGCCCTATAACATCGGCAGGACACTGACGGTCAATGAGTTCAGGGGCAGTTCGCGGGCAAATACGCTCTGGACGACCAGACGGGCTATGGAGGCTTTCAATGTAACAAGGAGAGCATGGGGACGTCCGATATATGTCGGATTTGCCTTCAAGCGGATATGGGAGGGAGGACACGCTGCTATGTCACAGCATTATGCAGGCGTGTCTTTTGATGTCGGCCAAAACCTGGACAGCGCGACCAGGGATCAGTTAAGAAATACTGCCGCAGACACAGGCGTATGGACTTATGTTGAGCCGGCATACCTTACGCCGACATGGGTACATTTTGATGCCCGTGCGACACCACCGGCATGTGTTGCTGGAGGTTATCCGCTGGTTCGGCAGGGGAGTGTGAACAATTATGTGCTGACACTGCAGGATGCACTCAATGCACTGGGGTATACCGGTTCAGGCCTGGATGGGATATTCGGCGGAGGTACAAGGAATGCGGTCATTAGCTTCCAGCGTGCGGAGGGACTTTCGGCTGATGGTATCGTTGGCTGCCAGACGTGGGAGAGGCTTACCGAGCTTGCCGTATCGATCGGGCAGACACCTACTGTTGTATCGCCGTAACGATTGAACAATAGTTCGTAAGAAGCCCCCGCCTCTATAGGTGGTGGGAGTATTTCACTTTTTGATCCTTAAGAGCAAATTGTAGAAGTAAATCCCTGTTTGCAGAAGTAAACTTGAGACCATTCATGGACAGCAAGTGTTGCATATATGACCAAATCATACAGCTTGGACAGGCATCGGGAACCACAACCAATGGCATTGGATCGTCAGCACAGCTTGGACGAGGCAGCGGGAACCACAACCAATGGCATTGGTATCGTCAGTACTGTATCTTGAAATGTGGACGGCAAGTGGCCTATGCCTTAATTGGAGGGAGTGATTCTGTCCGAGCTGTTTGCGAAACAGTCTGAATGTCAATGTCCGAATGTAAATTAGCCATCCTCCTGTCTATAAAAATCCACTTGGATGAATTTTCAATTAGGGGCAGCAATTCGGTTCAGTTATGATGACATAATGCTGGTAAACCTGAATTATGTATCCCGAATGTGGAATAAATTCAATAAAATATGCGGTAATCCCGCCCCTACTTGAAAATTCATCCAGTTTGGCTGAGGCGTGCAGCCCCTACTTGAAAATTCATCCAGTTTGGTAAAGGTGAGCTGCCCCTACTTGAAAATTCATCCAGACAACAAGAATTTTTCGGTTATCTCCCTGTCTTCATATGGATTTTGGATAAAATATAGTATACTATTATTTAACAGATTACCGGCTTAACAGGATCCGGATATTGAGATATTGCCGTGATATCTGGATTTAGCATCAGATAGGGAAATCTGAAAAAACAGCGCAGAGGATGATTATGATAAAAAAGGTACCTTTATCGGAGCTCAACGCCAGGATGGAGCGTTTCAGGGCAGCTATGGATGAGAAGGCGCCGGACTGGGAAGTGGCGCTTGTTATAAGCAAAATAAATCAATACTATTTCACAGGTACGATGCAGGAAGGGCTGCTGTTTATACCCCGCGATGGCGATGCAGTATATTTTGTACGGCGCAGCTATGAAAGGGCTGTGGATGAGTCGATGTTCCCGGCTGTCAGACAGATGGAGACCTACAGGGATGCGGCAGCGGCTCTTGGAAAGCTTCCCGGGACAGTCCACATCGAAGCGGAGTTTGTTCCGCTTGCCATGTGTGAAAGGCTGAAAAAATACTTCGGATTCAATACGTTAAAGTCAATGGATCCGGTCATATCCAGCATTAGATCAATCAAAAGCAGGTATGAGCTGGATTTGATAATCAAGGCCGGAGATATACACAGGAGGGTGATTGAGGAACGGGTGCCTCTGCTGTTCAGGAGGGGCATGACAGAGGGAGAGCTCGCAGCCGATATTTTCAAGGCGCTTGTTGAGGAAGGACATCAAGGCTTGGCAAGGTTCAGCATGTTTGATACGGAAATACTCCTTGGCCATATCGCATTTGGAGAAAGCTCACTATATCCGACATATTTTAACGGACCCGGCGGCAATTACGGCCTGGGGCCTGCTATGCAGCTTATGGGCAGCAGCGAGAACAGGCTCAAATCAGGTGATCTGATATTCATTGATACCGGCTGCGGTTATGAGGGATATCAATCCGACAAAACTATGACGTATGTGTTTGAAGGCAAACTACCCGCACATGCGGTGGAAATACATAAAAAGTGTCTCCATATTCAGGACAGGATAGCAAGTATGCTCAGGCCGGGAGAGATTCCTTCGAACATCTATAATACGATAATGAGGGATGTGGATGAAGTATACCTTCCCAACTTCATGGGCTACAAGAGCAGAAGAGTGAAGTTTCTGGGCCATGGCATCGGACTTCATGTGGACGAGCTGCCGGTTCTGGCGAAGGGCTTTGATGAGCCGCTGCAGGAGGGCATGGTCATTGCTGTGGAGCCCAAAGCAGGAGTGGAAGGTATCGGGATGGTAGGGATAGAGAATACATTCCTGGTGACACCTGAGGGAGGAAAATGTATCACCGGCACTCATCCGGGCTTGATGGAAGTTGCAGGATCGAGCGCTAACGGGTTCAAAGGCATTTGAGCATGAGCCGGCTGAAAAAACAAAAAAGTTGTATAATATCGGCGATTCATTCAAGACTATGTATATGAAAAAGTATTGCATAGAAGGAGAATGAAGGAGAATGAAGATGCAGGATAAGAGAAAGGACTATAATCTTGGCGTACCTGTGGAGAAGCACGATACTGCTGCATGGGCGAATATCGAGAAGAAAAAATCCCATTCAAGGGTGCCGATGCCTTCTGAGTTCCAGGTCGACAATGCCAAGATGCATGTAGATGAAAACGAAAAATGAAAAACGGGGCCGTGATTTCGGATCACGACCCCGTTTTTTAATGAACCTTCAGCTATTGTTCGGAGAGGCGGCGGTACGCCTCGTAGCGGTCGCGGGCGTGGTTCTCCGACTGGTCGAAGAGATTCTCGGCAAGGTCGGGGAAGACGTTCATCAGCTGGGTGTAGCGCACCTCGCCGGTGAGGAAATCCCTGTAGGGCCGTTCCGGCTTCTTGGATTCGAGCTGGAACGGGTTCTTGCCTGCTTCACGCAGCTCCGGATTGAAGCGGTAGAGATGCCAATAGCCTGTATCTACAGCCTTGCGCTCCTCTGAGATGCTGGTGCCCATGCCGGATTTGATGCCGTGAGAAATGCATGGCGCATATGCTATAACCAGAGAGGGCCCCTTGTAGTTCTCTGCCTCTGTCAGCGCCTTTATCGTCTGGTTCATGTTGGCACCCATTGCGATCTGGGCGACATATACATATCCATAGCTCATTGCCATCATACCCAGATCCTTTTTCCTCACTTGCTTTCCTGCAGAAGCGAATTTTGCCACTGCTCCGGCAGGTGTTGCCTTGGAGGACTGGCCGCCGGTGTTGGAGTATATTTCGGTATCCAGAACGAGCAGATTGACATCGGCCCCTGTTGCAAGGACATGGTCAACGCCTCCGTAGCCGATATCATATGCCCAGCCGTCTCCTCCTATTATCCAGAAAGACTTCTTGACCAGGTAATCTTTTTTACTCATTATGTCTTCCAACAGTTGATTTCCGTTTATACCTGCCTCGGACAAAACCTTTACCACGTTTTCTGATGCAGCCTTGGAGGCCTCACCGTCATCCTTGGATTCAAGCCATGCAATAAAAGCCTGCTTGACCGCATCCGGCAGCTCCTGCTCCATGCTTCGCCGCATCAGGTCTGCAATATGCTCTCTTATCTGATTGACTCCAAGGTACATGCCAAACCCGAATTCGGCATTATCTTCGAACAAAGAATTGGCCCATGCCGGTCCCTTGCCCTTTGAATTAATTGTGTATGAGATGGACGGAGAGCTGGCGCTCCAGATAGAGGAGCAGCCTGTTGCATTGGCTATCATCATGCGGTCTCCGAACAATTGGGTGACGAGCCTGACATATGGAGTTTCGCCGCAGCCGGGGCAGGCGCCATTGTACTCCAGAAGAGGCTGCACGAATTGGCTTCCTTTCAATGTTTTCTTGTCCATGACATTTTCTTTAGGTGCCAGCGATAGAGAAAACTCCCAATTGCCATCCTGCCTTGTTGTTTCTTCTTCTGCCGGTACCATTACCAACGCTTTCTCGGCTGTAGGACAGACATCAGCGCAGTTGCCGCAGCCTGTACAGTCCAGCGGACTGACCTGTACACGGAAACGTATATTTTCCAGCCCTTTTCCGGCTGCCTTCAAGGTTGTATAGTTTTCCGGCGCTTTAGCAGCCTCCTGCTCATCCAGCAGGAACAGCCGTATTGTTGCATGCGGACATACATATGAGCACCTGCCGCACTGTATGCAGTTGTCAGGCTGCCATTGGGGAAGCATTATTGCTATGCCGCGTTTCTCGTAAGCCGTGGTTCCCAACGGGTGTGTTCCGTCCTCGATGCCGTTGAAAGCGCTGACCGGCAGCTCATCGCCTTCATGTCGGGCCATCGGCCTTTGTACCTTGTGAATGAAATCGGGCAGCGTTTCAGGCTCCTTGCTTTCGTCGGGAGCATCGGCCCAACCATCAGGCACATTCACCTTGTGAAGCGCTTCAATGGAGTGGTCCACCGCCTGGTTGTTCATATCGACTATTTTCTTTCCCTTTTTGCCATAGGCCTTCTCAATGGAAGCCTTCAGGTATTTTATCGCATCCTCCACCGGGATGATGTTTGCAAGCTTGAAGAAAACGGTCTGCATGATCATATTGATCCTGTTGCCAAGGCCGATCTCTCCTGCGATTTTGACTGCGTCTATGGTGTAGAAGCTGATTTCGTTTTTGGCAATATATCTTTTCAGCTTTGCAGGGAGATTGTTTTCAAGCTCATCTGCGCTCCACGGACAGTTCAGCACGAATACTCCCTTCTTTTTCAGACCCTTCAGTATATCATAGTTGTACAGGAATGATTTATTGTGGCAGGCGACATAGTCCGAATTATAGACAAGGTAAGGGCTCCTGATGGGATTCGGACCGAACCTGAGATGTGAAACTGTCGTGCCGCCTGATTTTTTGCTGTCGTACGAAAAATATGCCTGTGCGAAAAGCTCAGTATTATCTCCTATTATTTTTATCGCCGATTTATTGGCGCCCACAGTGCCGTCCGACCCAAGGCCCCAGAACTTGCAGCTGATGGTGCCTGCAGGTGTGGTTTCAATAATATCTCCCTCCGGAAGAGAGGTATATGTGATATCGTCGACTATACCTATGGTGAACCGGTCCTTTGGAGCATTGGACATGAGGTTGTCAAATACAGCAGCTATCTGCGAGGGGCGTGTGTCCTTGGAGCCAAGACCGTACCTTCCGCCAACGATCAGGGGCTTCTGACCGGAGACGCTGTAAAACGCCTTGCAGACATCCAGATAAAGCGGTTCGCCGGGAGCGCCAGGCTCCTTTGTGCGGTCGAGCACTGCGATTTTTTTTGCTGATTTAGGGATTGCATCCAGAAGGTGTTTTTCAGAGAACGGTCTGTAGAGCCTGACTCTGACGGAGCCTGTCTTCTTGCCCCTTGAGTTCAGATAGTCCACAGTTTCGTTGATGGTGTCACATACCGAGCCCATGGCGATTATTACATATTCTGCATCAGGCGCTCCATAATAATCAAACAGGTGGTAGCTTCTGCCGGTTATCTGCTCAATATCCTTCAGGCAGTCCTCGACGATCGCCGGTACCTGGTCGTAGAACTTATTGGAAGCCTCCCTTCCCTGGAAATACACATCCGGGTTCTGGGCAGTGCCTCTTGCAACGGGATGCTCAGGATTGAGAGCCCTGTTCCTGAAATCCTTTATAGCCTGCATATCTACAAGCCCGGCCAGATCGGAATACTCTATCGTGCTTATTTTCTGGACCTCGTGGGAGGTTCTGAAACCGTCAAAAAAGTGGATGAAGGGGATCCTGGATTTGATCGCGGCCAGATGCGCCGCACATCCCAGGTCCATGACCTCCTGGACATTAGCCGAAGCCAGCATGGCAGCGCCTGTCTGCCTGCAGGCCATTACGTCCTGATGGTCGCCGAATATGGAAAGGGCATGGGCTGCAAGTGCGCGGGCGGAAACGTGCAGTACGCCCGGAAGCAGCTCGCCCGCCATTTTATACAGATTTGGTACCATTAGCAGCAAGCCTTGTGACGCCGTATATGTGGTCGTCAGGGCGCCTGCCTGCAAAGATCCATGCATCGCACCTGCAGCGCCTGCTTCGGACTGCATTTCTACAACATTTACTATCTGGCCGAATATATTCTGTTTCCCATGGGATGCCCACTCGTCTGCATATTCCGCCATGGGTGATGACGGCGTTATCGGAAATATAGCGGCGACCTCGGTAAATGCATATGAGGCGTAAGCCGCAGCCTGATTGCCGTCCATTGTTGACATTTTCATCAAGAAGCACTCCTTTATATTAAACTAGGCATTATTGTTGTATTATTTCATAAATATTGTCCAATCATGTATCAGCTTGTCGGCGGGGGATGGACGGCGGGGGATGGGCATGCGATCCGGCAGTCTTAGATGGCGGGCCTCAAATTATTACAAAAGTTCAGGTTTGCCGGGGTGATTGAAAAACATGTCAAAAAATTATATAATTGATATAAGCATACTTAGCTGAGTACTCCAATGATAAGCATGCGGAATATCCACAAGAGAGGTTCAGGATGGAGATAGAAAATAAAAGGATCCTCATAGCAGACGACAACAAAGATATACATGATGATATCAAGTATATCCTTGAGGCTTCTTCCGGATTTATGGAGGATTATCAAGAAACAAAGCTCCTGAAGGAGGAGCTTTTCGGGGAGAGCTCTCAAACCACGGTAAACAAGACTGCTTCGGACATACAATATGTTATAGATGACGCTTATCAGGGGAATGAAGCCATTGAAATGGTAAGGGCGGCAAAGGAAGCCGGCGAGCCCTATTCGCTGGTATTCATGGATGTCAGGATGCCGCCGGGCATGGATGGTATAGAAACTATAGAAGGAATATGGAAAATCGATCCTGATGCCGGCGTTGTGATCTGCACCGCTTATTCGGATTATTCATGGGATCAGATCATAGCAAAGCTCGGACAAAAGGATAACCTCCTGTTTATAAGAAAGCCCTTCGACAATGTCTCGTTAAAACAGATAGCGCTTGCAATGACCACGAAGTGGAGCCTGAAGATGCAGGTGAGAAGGCATATAGGAGACCTTGAGAAAGAAGTGGATAAAAGAACGAATGAGCTCACGGTCACCGTTCACAAGCTAAGGGATGAAATAGCGCTCCGCAAGGATAAGGAGAAGCTGTTGGCTCACAGTGCACATTACGATTCGTTGACAGAGCTGCTCAACAGACGGTCCTTCTACACCTCGGTCAATTCACTGATAAAGGGAGAGTCCGGCTGCTGCAGTTCGTTTTCGCTTTTTTATCTTGACCTGGATGATTTTAAAAGCGTAAACGATATTTTCGGCCACGATACTGGAGATCAGCTGCTTATCAAGGTAGCTGAAAGGATAAGCAACGTACTGGACAAGTATGCCATCGATATCCCGGATTATGTAAGCGATAACGGCAGTGTCAAAGCTATATTCAGGCTCGGAGGAGATGAATTCACTGCAGCGCTGTATGAGACCGACAGAAATGCTGTCGGAATAATTGCACAGTCGCTTATTGACGCGATCAAGGAGCCTTATATTATCTCCAACCATGAAATCGATATTTCCTGCTGTATCGGGATCAGCACATACAATGGGAACGACATTTCCATCAATACCCTTCTCAAATATGCAGATGTAGCGCTGTATGAGGCGAAAAAGGTACACAGTATATATAAGTTCCATGAACTGTCGGAATCTGATTCCTATATCAATGAAATCAAGATAGAGAGAGAATTGAAAAAAGCTATCTGCAGGCAGCAGATAGATGTATACCTGCAAAGCCTTGTCAATACCAAGGATGAGATCATCGGCATGCAGGCGCTGGTCCGGTGGATACATCCTGAATATGGCGAGCTCGAGCCCGTGCGGTTCCTGCATATAGCACAGAAATCCGACCAGATCATTGTGTTGGGCGCCTATATTCTGAGAAAATCACTGGAACACCTTAAAAGGATACACGAAGCGGGCCATGACAAGCTTTTTGTAATGGTCAGCTGCACAGCCAGGGAGTTTTACCATCCCAGCTTTGTTGACACCATAAAATCAGCGGTCAATGACACTGGCATAGATCCTGCATTTCTGAAGATCAATCTGGAGGACAAGTTCTCATTCCAGACTACACCAGGCGCTTTGGCAATAATACGGGAGCTTAATGATTTCGGGGTCCAGTTCGCCCTCAATGGCTTTGACAGCGATTATCCGGCTTTCGTATTCCTGCAGCAGGTCCCAAAGGATACGATGATCAAGCTGAACAAGGGATATGTAAAAAATATCACCACGGATATAAAGAACAAGAAGTTCCTGATGGCTCTTATGGATATAATCGAAACATGGGATCTGGATGTGATCATAAGCGGTATTGAAACTGAGGAGCAAAAGCATATCCTGGACTCGAGAGAGTGTATACTGCAGGGGTACCATTTCAATGCGCCCAAACCTATCGAACAGTATCTGAATGATCTTACAGCAGGAGAATAGTATGGATGACAGCATCGGTTCTGTTTCGCCCAAAAGAAGATATACCATTGGCTTTCTTGATGAAAACATGGGCAATGATTATCACAATCTGATTCTGGAGGGTATATCGGAGGCCGCACAGGAACTGGACGTTGATATCATCAGGTTCAGCTACTATTCCTCACATATAGCCTACAAATTCACCCACCAGGTGGATATGGTACTTGACCACATACAGCAGTACGATCTTGACGGATTGCTCTTCATCGGTTGGACCCAGGCCGGAGCTATGTACAATCATGACGATTTCATGAGGCGTTTCGGCTCGATTCCATTACTGAGTCTTGGCACGATATTCGAAGATATCCCTTCGGTTTATTTCACAGGGGACGAGTTCATTGCAAAAATGACCCGACACCTCATCGAGGTACACAATTTAACAAGAATAGCCTATATCGAGCATTACAGAGAGGATAACAGAAGGGATGCCTATGAAAGTGTAATGCGTGAATACGGCATATATGACCCGCAGCTTTATGTCGGAAACGACGTGCTGCCTTCGGGCATTGAACAGTACAGGGAGAGAAGCAGCAGAGCTGTGGAGGTCCTGCTCGATGAGAGGATGCTTGATGTCCAGGCTGTTATATCATTGAACTACATTGATACGGGATTTATCATCAATGAGCTGAGCACAAGAAATATCAATGTACCGACAGATATAGCCGTTGTCAGTTATGAGGAGGGCGACTTTGCAAAGTACTCCTATCCGGGATACACTACCGTTTACTTTCCATGGAAGGAGCTTGGCTTTGAAGGCTGCATGAAGCTGATGAAGCTTGTGACGGAGGGCAGCATACCTATGGAGACGGAATTGTCAGGCTACGGCAGGATAATATGCAGAGAATCCTGCGGCTGTCTTCCGTATTATGTAAGGCCTGCGGAACCTTGGCGCGACGGCCCTCTGGTTCACGGGATCGGGAGTATGACTCCGCAGGAGGCAGACAAAATAGTACGTACCCTTTACACCATGTACAATGGAAGCGGTGTACGTTTTGAGAATATTATTGATTCATTCCTTCTTGCATATAAGAAGAAGGACGATATGATCTTTCTCAGGGAAGCTGAAAAACAACTCAGGAATATAAGGGAACAGCCCAGGATAAATGAACTGGCCACCGATATAAGGAATCTCTTATACCCGTATCTGCTTTCGGATACCGAAACGATGCTGTGGGCTGGCAGCCTGTTCATGCAGCTGCAGGCGCTTGTCAGTGAAAAGGCGGCATGCATGCATGGAGTTGAGGTTCTCAAGTCAAGGATGAGCGATCAGGGCCTGCAGATATTGAATCAGAGGCTCTTCCTGAATTTCTCACTGCAGCATCTTATAGACTCGCTTAAAGACAGTATAAAAATGCTTAATATCAGAGGTTGCTGTATATTCATATCAAACTCGATCTTTACCGGATCCGATGTGGAGGAGAATCTTTTTGACCACAGTGTTCTCCTTTTCAAATATGTGAACGGCAGAATGGAAGAGACCTCCGGTAAAGCGGACAGCCTGAAAAATCAGCTGGCCATGATCCGTTCCGATGGGATCGAACAGGTTTCGCTGGCCTATTTGCTCCATGTCACAGATGAAATAATGGGCTTTGCGCTATTCAGCCCTGGGACGGGGCCGCTTGATGAGATTTTTTATCAGACACTTTCAACCAATATCAGTACCGCGCTGCATGGGATCGTGCTGCTGAAAAGGCTGGACCAGGCTTACAGGAAACTGGTCGAACATGCACAAAAGGAAGGAATGGCTGATATTGCAGCTAATATACTACACAGCATAGGAAATACCCTGAACAGCATGAATGTATCACTTCATCTGATGGAGGAGAGCGCCGGAGCGCAGCTGTTCGACGATATCGTCATGGCCGGGGGCCTTCTCGGAGATAACATAAACCGGCTAGAGGAATTCATCATCCGTGATACCAGAGGCAAAAAGCTCATGCAGTTTTATATGAGGCTTGGCAATGCTGCGGAAAAGCTGCAGCAGCAGCTTGTTCAGAATATGAAAAGGCTCAGGTCGAAAATCACTACAATCAATGATGCCGTTGCGGCACAGCAAAGCTATGCAGGGATCGATGTGAAGCTCGAGGAGCTTTTATTGGAACCCATTATAGAGGATGCTCTCAAACTGAACAAGGATACCTTTGAAAGACAGTCGATCACGGTGGACAGGGAGTATGAGCCCGGATTCAGGGCTCTGGTCCACAGGGCGAAGCTGTTCTTTATCATTTTCAATATAATTTCCAATGCCAGAGATGCAATGAGCAGTTCTTCTTCCGGTGATAAAAGGATATCAATAAAAACATATACGGACGATTCCGGAAAGTATCTGAAGATAACTGATAATGGCAGAGGCATCCCTCAAAGCAATCTCGACAGAATATTTGAATATGGGTTTTCCACCAAGGAAGGCCGGTCCGGCTACGGGCTGTACAGCTGCAGCAGATATATGGAGGACATGGGCGGAACGATCCAGGCCCAAAGCGATGGGCGGGAGAAGGGGGCATCCTTTATTCTCAGGTTTTCATAGGGGATGGGGGACATTATTATGGAGCAGAAATACAGAATAGGTTTTGTTGATGAGGATTCCTATGACGAGTATCACAATTTGCTGACAAAGGGCATACTTGATTCTGCATGTCAGCACAACATGGATATCATACGTTTCAGCCATTTCCACTGTCAGGAAACCACATCGAACCCATACCATGAGAGTGTCTATATCCGGCTGATCCGGCAGTTCAGGCTCGACGGGCTGATATTTCTGGGATGGGACCGCACCGCCTACAACATGGAGTTTTATGAAAACATAAAGGGCATACCGATGGTCAGTGTCGGTGTCCATATCCCAAACATATCCGGTGTTTATTTTGCAGGCCGGAGCTATGTCGTTCAGATAATGGAGCACCTTATAAATGTTCACGGCATGAGGAAGATAGCTTTTATTGCACCCAGCAGGCCTGATGACAGAACCGATGTGTTTTTTAGTGTCATGAGCAGCCATGGTATATACGATCCCAATTTTTTTGTCAGTCATGAGGAGCTGTCAGGCCTTGACCAGAGCGAAAGAGGCAGGAGAGCCGTGGAGATCCTTCTCGATGAGAGAAAACTGTACCCGGAAGCAATAGTTTCGCTTTATAATGAGGAGACCTTTCAGATAGTCAGTTCTCTGCAGCGCAGGGGCATCAGGGTCCCTGACGACATAGCAGTGACAAGCTACGAGGACGGTGAGACCGGCAGGTTTTCAATGCCGGCCTTTACAACGGTATACTTCCCATGGAAGGAGCTTGGGTTCCATGCCTGCGAAGTAATGAATTCGCTGCTGACCAAAGGAGAGGCGCCGTTAGAAACAGTAGTTCCGGGGAAGCTGATCTACCGCAGTTCCTGCGGATGTGTTCCCCAATCGGCAATTTCTATGGAGGCAGGTGACCTGACTAAATCCGTGATCAGGTTTGAAGAACTTGATAAAGACATGCTCAGAGGGATCACTGACAGCATTGCGGAGCTGACACCATTTGATGCAGCTGAGGCCAGCGTATTGATGGAATCGTTCAGAGAGGCTTTTTACAAGGGTGAGCATAGCGCATTTCTTATGAAATTCGAAATGATGCTCAGAAAGGTACAGTTTTATGATGAATTCAGGGAATTCAAGAACATAGCCATTGTTTTCAGGAAACAGCTGATGCCTTATTTCCTGGAATATGCAGGCACTTCTATGGAAAAACCGGTATGGGCCGACAATATGTTCTACCAGATGCAGGTGATTCTCCAAAACAGGCTCTCTAATGCGTGGTTCCGCAAGGATGTGGAATACAGCAAGCAGAAGCATGCCCTAAGAGAGTCCGGGAAGATACTGTTGACCAACTTCAGTGTGGAAAGCCTGCTGAAAACACTGGAAACAAACCTGCCCATTCTGGGCATAGACAGCTGCTGGCTCTATCTGTTCAATGACAGAGAGGGCACAGGCCTCCCTGACGATTATTATCCCGAGTTCATATTCAGGGACGGCAGGCGTGTTTCAGATCAGCAGTCATATAATAAATGTGGTCCTCAGTGTCTGGAGGATATCAGATTTGATGATGATTTCCCACATTTCCTTATGACGCACCTGTTGCATCAGGGCGATCAATTTCTGGGCTTTTGTGTATTTGAGACCAGCATAAAGGATGTAAGGATCATCCGTAACCTCAGTATTTTGATCAGTATTGCCCTCAACAGCACCATACTGTTTGAAAAGCTGGACCGGAGCTATAGAAAGCTGATGGATAAGGCCCATAAAAAGGGTATGTCGGACACAACGGCGATACTGCACAATATAGCGAACATAATGAACAGCATCAATGTTACTTATCAGGCGCTTGAAGGCTATATAAAGGGCAGCTGTGTATATGATCTGAAAAGAGCCAACAATATGCTGGATGGCAAGTTCGAGCATTTGGATGAATTTATCAGCAGCGATCCCAAAGGCAAGCTTCTGATGCAGTATTATCTTACCCTGGGAGAGTCATTCAAGCTGCTGCAGAGCAGGCTGAAGGAATATGCCGCCAGAATGCTGGACAAGACCGGGCTCATCGAGGATATAATCAATACTCAGCAGAGCTTTGAAGGTATCAGATCGAATCTGGAGCTGATGGACATCATTCCCGCTTTGGAAGACGCGCTGAAAATGAATCACAATATAATTGAACATAACGGAGTACAGGTCGTCAGAAAATATGACAGACAGGTCAAGGCCATGGCCCAGAAGACCAAACTGCTCCACATTCTCATCAATATAATCAAGAATGCTGTAGAATCAATGCAGCATGGGCATACTCCTGAAAAAGTACTGACTATCGAGGTGACAAACGATAATGAAAATGTCTATATCCGCATCAGCGATACAGGACCAGGCATAGAGGCTGGAAAGCTTGAAAGCATTTTTGCCTACGGCTTCACTACAAAGACTACCGGGCATGGATTCGGACTTCACAGCTGCGCCAACTATATGACTGAAATGAAGGGCAGGATATGGGCGGAAAATTCTGAGACAGGTATCGGTGCAGCCTTTGTGATGCAGTTCAGGTCTCAGCCCTCCCCTTGAATCCGATGGAACAAAGGCCCGCCATAACTCCAAAACAGGCCGTGACAATACCAGCGGCACGTATAAACTCTGGTGCAGCTCCGAGCAGATTGCCTGCAGCAAGCGCTGAGAGCCATGCCGCAATGCCCGAGAGTACAAGTAGTACGATATCCTGCAGATTGAATTTGACTTCACAGATCTTTTTGATCTCATTAATGTTCAGTATAAATGATGTGACCGATGTCAACATTATGGACAGTCCATAGCCATATATATTCAGCGCTGGTATCCCGGCCAGTATGGTCGTCAGGACAAGGCTCTGCAATGAGTTTATCAATGAATTCCTAAGCAGCACATTTTGTTTGCCCAGTGCGTTTAGTATACCGAAGGTGGGCGAGGATATAAAGCTAATAAGACAGATCGGGGCTGAAAACCTTATCATCACACCAAGATCGTTTCGCTGATAGAAGAGCCTGCCGAGAGTCTCGGGGATGACCATGCACACGATGGCGGTTGATATGCCGATTATACAAGATATCCTCATGACCTGTGCTACTCTTTCCTCTGCCGACCAGTAATCCTTTTTGCTGATATTAAGTGAAACTTCGGGGACAAGGACGGTGAGCATGGAGCCGATTATTATGAATGGAAGCGTTGAAATATTGAGCGCCATGCCCCCGAATCTGCCTATGAGCGCGAGGGCATCTCTGTAGGAAAATCCGGCTGCTATCAGTCTGCGCGGCAGGATCAGTGCAGACACGGTCGATATTATCGAGGACAGGACACCATTTATGCACAGCGGAACAGATATGACCAGTACATCGAAAACCAGCTGTATCCTTGACTTTGATTTGCCGCTGTTCTCTACTTTGAAGCCAGCTTTCTTCAATTTGTAACAGATAAACAATGTCAGGAAACTTATCATTTCTCCCAATGCCAGCGCTGAAAAAGCAATGGCGACAGTCCCTGCCACACTCTCAGGCCGGAGCAGGGCAATAGCTCCAAGTAATATTATTACTCTGAGGAGCTTTTCCAGGATATCGACAGAGGCGGTTATCTTGAACTGACCCATGCCATAGAAATAACCTTTTATGACTGCGGAAAGGGGAACGAAGACCAGAGCCGGTGACAGGACCATCAGGGCACCTGCGGACCGTGCATCCCGGACAAAATGGACGGCGATGATCCTGTGAAACAAGAGCACCATAAGTGCTATAAATATAGCCCAGACTGCGGTCATCACAAAAATTGAGCTGAGTGTCCTGTTCAGGTTTTTATATTCCTTCCGGCTGAAATATATGGTAGATATCTTTGAGATCGCTGTTATGATGCCGTCCGTGGTAATACAGAGCAAAAGTCCGTAGACAGGCATCACAAGACCATATAGACCCAGGCCCTCGGCTCCGAGCTTTCTGGACAAAATGATGGAGAAGACAAAGGCAATGATGCCTGTTGCCATGTTGGACAGTGTCAATATAAACGAATCCCTGTAAAACTTATCTACGCCCTTCCATATCCGGGATCCTCTGATATGGGCTGCTGATAATCTTCTCATAAGTAAAAACTATTCGGGTCCTGCACTATTTATGAAGCAAATTTCCAGTAGCGATACAAACCTGCAAAATCAGGCCTTGTGGCGGAATCCATCAGATAGGCTGAGACCTGGGAGTCCACTATCCTGTTCTGATTGAGAGCTTTGATGAAATGATCCACATCGCCCATACCGATGCCATGACCGTAATATCTTCCGCTCCCGAGATTGATGATGTTTTCCCCCTGCCATTCTGGTGTCAGCGGGTTCACATCCGGATTCCTCACATACCTGCAATCACCGGGTACATAGTCAGGCAGCCTGCGGTATGTAGCTACATTAATCAGGTCATCCAGGTCGCGCCAGTTCATCAATACGATCTCCTTGAAAGCTGTATCAAAAAGGTCCGGCTTATATGAATCCAGAACAGCCTTGTAATATATGATAACAATGGCGGTAGCGCACTCCGTGCCATACAAGCGAGTATTGGTGAATATATCTCCGACAGCCTCGGAGGGCTTGACGCCCGACTTGAGCACGAAACCTCCGTCCGCTCTTCTGTCCCAGTATTTCTCGTTGCATTTGGACTCCTGAAATGTGCGGAATGCCAGCCTGCTTCTGTAAAGTGCAATGGATGCGTCGATGATGTGCCGGCGCATTTCGGTTTCAAAAATGAGCTCCTCCTCCGATGAGTAATTATATACATGGGTGCTGTCTATGTAAGTGCTCAGAAACTCATATTCAGGACTTCCACTCCTGTACCTGCCGAGAATGGCCTTCAGATCGTGTTCTCCGTCCGCAAACTTTATCATGCCAATCCCCCCGTTATTTCAGATACGGTCTCGGCCTGTCTGACGACCGACAGCCTGATCCATGCAGCCCATTGATATAGATCCCTCCGATGGAGCATGCAGGAGAAATCGGCCAGATGCTTCTGTAATGCTTCCGGCTGCTTTCTAAATTCCTCGAGCAGCTTCAGCTCACTATCCTGCAACGGGGAAAGAAGCTTTCCGCTGCTGGCAGATAATGGACGGCAAAGGTACTTTGCCTCCTGTGACACTGTGTAGTAGACAGGTCTGCTGCACATTTGCATGGTCTCTCCCGTATAGCAGAGGAACGGCCTGTTTTCCGAGAGCCACTGCATGGCTTTGATATATGCTCCCGTACCGGCGGCTTCATCCAATCCGGGAATAAAGCACAAAAGTTTTTTTGCCAGTGTTGTATCACTGCTGTCTGCAGAATTCAGTCTTTGAGCTATCAAATACAGGCTGTCGGGATCACAGGCCTCGAAAAATGCCCATACCAGATTGTGGATCAACTTTCCCTGCCTGTTCCTGCTAAAGATGGTATCGGCAACAGCAGGCAGGACGGAGCATTTTCTGAAGTCCTTGAGGATTAGTGAGGTACAGCGTTCAAGGAGCAGCTCGTATGCTGCCCTGAGAGGCTCATCGTCCCAGCCTGTATCCACGATCCATTCAAGCGCCGGTAAAACTTCCTGTGTATTCAGACGCATTCTTTTTTCTATTTCTCTATAGCTATGGTCAGATGCCGACACAGCAGGATTAGAACGCGTAGCACGTGTAGCACGCAAAGAACGCATAGCTCGCATAGTACGTGTCCTTTGAGAGGTCAATGCACTAGTTTGCCGTGATGGTCCTGCGGCATAGCCTGAACCAGTTTTTTCAGACAGCTCATCCGCTATTTCCAGCGCCTTTCTGTACACGGAGGGCAGCTCTCCCATAAGTGAGTTCACAGCTATGTCCTGCTTTAGAATGTATAATGAACGAAATCTGAGATTTCGGTCATTCAGCAGTACAAGAAGTTTTTCGCGGTCTGTGTGGAGAAGTTCATGGAAATAGCTTCTCAAGCTGTCGGGACCATTACTGATCCTGATATTGTCAAGCAGTGCGGCCTGCATGCCGGTCATATGCCACCATCCCCTTTCGAGAGCCTGCACCTTTCTCCGGGTCGATCAAAGCTGTCTTTGAAGCTCCGAGAACCTTTCCTTCAGCATCGGGTCAGGATCGTATCTGAGGCCATACATCAATGCTCTCTCAGCTCTTGCTCTGTCTCCGGTCTTCAGGAATGTATCGGCGAGATTGTACCAGCTTGTCGTATCATCGGGATATTGTCTGAGCTTTCTGATATAGTAGGGGAGGACCTTGCCTGCAAGATAGCGAGTTTTCTCCAGACTCTCCAGGTCTATGCCGTTCCAGTGCACCAGATCGATGTCAAAAATGCCCGGCGCTGTTTCGCGCCATAAAGCACAGGCAGCTTTTGCATGACCCGAAGCGCTTCTGGTACTGACCAGTTCAAGTTTGTCATATTTCTTTCCGAAGATTTTTTTTGACCCTCCGTCAGATACAGAGTATGCAGCAAGTGTACGATCCTGCTGTCCCACGGCAAGTCCCAGCAGCAGGCTTGATTTTCCGTCCCCGGCGATGTCGGCACTATTGCGGTAATGGAGGTCTGTGAACTCCGGATTGCTGATCTCTGCCATCTTGTACCATTGGACTTCATCCTTTTTAAGCACCAGCGTCCTGATGCCTTCACCCGATCTGTATGAAGTGATCAGCTCGCTCCGTCCGTCACCGTCAAGATCGGCAAACTGTATTTCACCTGCATTTTCAGGATACTGCGGTTTTATCAGCCTTGCACCAGGAGGCAGGAAGCTGTTGACTACAGCGTTATAGTCAGTTCTCTCAGGCTTTGTATTAAGCTGTGAAGTAATGCTGCTGAGCCCTTTAAGCAGTGATTCCACAGGCCTTCTCAAACTGTTCAGCGATGGCAGCTCAATAGGCTGGAGATTTTTTAAAGCCGGGAGGAGGTTTTCTCTGAATCGATCCGACTGAAGCAAGCCGGAATAATATTTAATGCTCCTGCGGGCAAGCTTATCCAGGACTTCCAGACCTGAGCCTTTAGGCAGCTGCATGATTATTACCCCTTTATTCATATATTTCTTCTATATTCTATGCAGCAGACCCTGAAACGTTAAAGTATATTGAATTCCAGCTGTTTCTTTACATAATGGAAAAAATAAGATAGTATTATTATATAAGAAAATTCTACATTTTTCGGGGGGATTAGTTATGAGTAATAACCGGCCTACGATACTTGTCTGTGATGATTCACTTCTGGTCAGAAAGAAAATGAAGGACTGTCTGTTGGAATTAGGCGACTTTAATATTGTTGAAGCGGCAAATGGTCAAAGCTCCGTGGAATTATTCAAGCAGAACGATCCCGATCTTGTTTTCCTGGATATCGTCATGCCGGATAAAAACGGAATAGATGCTCTGCAAGAGATGATGGCTGTGAAAAAGGATGTCAAGGTAATCATGCTCTCTTCATCCGGAACCAGAACGCACCTGAAGGCTGCAATGGATGCCGGAGCCTCCGACTTTATTCAAAAGCCCTGGGAAAAATCCCAAATTGAACATATAGTAAAAAATATATTCTGATGAGGAGTGTTAAATATGTTTAGCCAATATTTCGGGCATTATTTGTTGAACAAGGGTCTTGTCACACCTGAACAGCTGGCTGATGCTCTCGAGTACCAGCGTTCGGTACATCTCAAGCTGGGTGTTATTGCTATAAACGCTGGATATATGACTTCTGCACAGGTTGAACAGATTCACAGCATGCAGAAAAGAGTAGATAAAAGGTTCGGTGAACTGGCTATAGAGAACGGTTATATAACCGAAGGCATGCTCAGCGATATGCTGTCCACTCAGAAACAGGGACACCTGATGCTTGGACAGGCCCTGATCGACAGGAAATACTTCACCATGGAGCAGCTTCAGGAAGCACTTGATAACTATAAGAAGGAAAACGGCATATCCTCGAGACAATTTAATGTGGTCAGGAACGATGACGCCCAGGAGATCGAGCAGATATTCCAGAATTATGGCGAGACTCTGCTGGCGAAGACCTACAGCGATTATGTAACGCTGCTGATCAAGAATATCATCAGGTTCATTGATGACAACCCGACAGTTGAGATCAATCAGCTGAAGACTGATATAACATCCGAGTGGTACACATGGCAGGAAATATTGGGCAAGTTGGCCATCCATACCGCTATCGGCTGTGCTTCGAAGGAATTTGTCACATTTGCGGCGAAGTTTGCACAGGAGGATATCACCGAGCCGGACGAGTTGGCGCAGGCATCTGTCGGAGAATTCCTCAACCTGCACAACGGCATATTCCTTGTCAATATGTCCAATAACGGCGTCGAGCTTGAAATGCAGCCCCAGATGGTCGCCGAGAACTATACGTTCAGCAATCCTGGCAAAGCATATGTGATTTCCTGCCACATGACCTGGGGCAAGGTCGACGTTATCCTCGCATAGGAATACAGGAGAGAGCATGTGGCAGAGGCCACGGGGGAGCCACAGGGTAAGCCACGGGGGGGTGAGACCACAGTATAACGATAGAAATACTAATAGACATATTTAGGGACATATTTATAGGCGAAGCATAATGCTCCGCCTTTCATTTTGCTGGAGGATCTCCAAGGCTTGCTCAAATTAGCTGCCAGGGGCAGGAGGCGCTCATCTGCCTGGCCGAAATTTCAACTAGGGGCAGGATGTGTTCATCTATCTGGTTAAAATCTCAACTAGGGGCAGAAACTGCCCCTCTATCTGGTAAAAATTTCAACTAAGGGCAGAGGCCACTCATCTACTTGGCAAAAATCTCAACTAGGGGCAGATTATTTGAGGTTGATATTGTTAATATACAATGAATAGATTACATAAGTCGTGCTATTTGGCTTTATGTCACTGACTTGCAGCATACTTGCTGCCCCTAATTGAATATCTAGCCACTTTGATAATGAGAAGATCAATCTTTCGTCGATTCAATAGCCTAACATAGACCACGGTGTGCAAAAATCGTGACATTTGGGCGCATAGAGTCTACATAACACAATAAAAATCCCATTAAACACTAAATATAGTGAGAAATATCAATAAAATCAACGAAATTGCGCCCAGACGACGTGGTTTTTGCACACTCCCCTTCGAGGAGGTGCATTTCCGCGGCGAAATGAAACACGAGATGCATTTTCGACTGTCAAATCCGGCGGAGGCAGTGCCTATTGGCCAATAGTACTGGTCCAATAGCAATGACCAGTTAGTAATAGCCAACCAGTAGCTACTGCAGTAATTTCAGCGGTATGTCAGTAGTAATTTCAGCAATAATTTCGGCAGTAGTATCAGCAGTAATGGCCCAACAGTAGTATCAGCAGTAATGGCCCGGCAGTAGTATCAGCAGTAATGGCCCATCAGTAGTATCAGCAGTAATGGCCCAGCAGTAGTGTCAAAGCTTTGCCCAACTTGTCTTGAATCCAGCGAAAGCCCTATTCAATTAAAAAGTCATGGCTTGTGTAATTTGACAAAAATAGTTCAACCTATATACTATTTATAGCAGGATAAATTGTTTATGAACGTATTTTTGACCATTCAGGCTGATAAATACATGATAGTGGATCGAGTAATTACCTTTGAGCAATGAGTTGTGATATCAAAACAGTATTAAGGGGCAGGTGTCCTATGGCGTCCGATAAAGCAATGAGATTCAAAAAAGTATATATAGAGGTCACCAATGTATGTAATCTTTCCTGCTCCTTCTGCCCCGGTACGGCCAGAGGTCCTGCGTTTATGAGCATGGAGGATTTTGACAGGGTATTGTGCAATTTGGAGGGTTATACCCGGTATATATATCTGCATGTTATGGGAGAACCGCTGCTTCACCCCAATTTATCCAAGCTTCTTGAGTACAGTCATATCCATGGACTCAAGGTGAACCTTACAACAAATGGCACGTTCATTTCCAAAAAGCAGATGGATATCCTTGATGCCGCTGCTCTGCGGCAGGTAAATTTTTCTCTGCACAGCCGGGAGAACATATATGGCACGGACGAGCTTGATAAGTATATTGGAGATGTTTTTGAATTTACCCGCAAAGCGCTGGAAAGAGGAGATATCTTTGTGTCATACAGGCTCTGGAACATCGGATCCCCATCAGCGGAGCGGTTTAACAGATACGTGCTTGGCAGTATCGAAAAATATTTTGAGCTTGAGCATTCGTTATGGGATGCTTTTGAGTCAGCAGACAGGATAACTGTAAGAGATAGATTGTTTCTCAATAAATCAGAGGTCTTTGAATGGCCGGATGATGCTCAGATTGGAAACGAACTGCCGACAGGAATGGCAGATGATGCTGCAAGCCCCGCAAAGCCCGGAACCAGGAGCTTCTGCCATGGCCTGAGAGACCAGCTTGCAATTCTTGCGGACGGTACTGTAGTGCCTTGCTGCCTGGACAATAACAGCACTATCGAACTTGGGAATATATTAACACAGGATATTGAGCATATACTAGGAAGTGAACGCGCCGATAAATTTTACAGGGGTTTTTCTGAAGGACGCGCAGTTGAGCGCTTGTGCAGGAACTGCAGCTATCGTGAACGATTTTCTTGAAACCGGGGTGGGTTAGTGAAATGTTGCGGACGATCTTTTGGTATTCAGCCGGATGGGTATATCTTTTTGCAACTATGCCTGTATTGTACAGAATAAAATATCTGGAGAGAAAAGGAAGGCTGGCCGAAAAGGAAGCTTTGGCAAACCGATTCAGCATGAGAATTGCTAGAAGGCTGTTTTTTCTGACAGGATCTGCGGTTGAGGTATCAGGCGCTGAAAAACTGCCGGAAGGGCCGGTGCTGTTTGTCAGCAATCATCAAAGCCACATTGACAGCGCCGTGATACATGGCTTTATCTGCAGGCCAAAAGGCTTCATTGCAGATAAGGACGCTGGGAATATCCCTATCCTGCGCAGCTGGATGAAATACATGAAATGTATTTTTATCGACAGGACGAATGCCAGAAGCAATATCATCAATATGGAGAACGGTGTGAAGCTGCTCATGCAGGGACACTCACTTGTGATATATCCTGAAGGAAGGATCAATGCTTCAAATCAGCTTATCGATTTTAAAAAGGGCTTCCTCAAGATGGCGGCAAAAGCCGGGGTACCCATTGTGCCCGTGACTATCAGGGATAGCTTCAAAGTAATGAACAGAAATGGTTTTGGGATCAATTCCGCCCGCATAAAATGCATAATTTCCGATCCTATTTATGTATCAGCTATCAATCATAGAAATGAAACGGCTCAGCTAAAAAAAGTCAGAGATACAATCGCAAACAGCCTGCTGTGAATCATAGTATAAAGTGTGAAACAGAATAAACAGGGGGTCGTTCCTTTTGTTCAGGAGCACGATGCCGGGCAAACGGCTTATACACCTGACAGAGGCTTTCAACAGCGACGGCTTCGAGGTAGTCAGGGTCTATACATATAACGGCAGGCTGGGTATTACTGCAGAAAACAAGTCGGTCTCAAATTACGATACGGGCAAACCTAAAAAGGCCTACTATATTGAGGGAACTCCATATGAAACGGGATATCTGATGGGGAGCATGGCCGAGGATGAGGTATCGCGGATGATGGACTATACCGACAAGGTCGTGTTTTCCTTTATTGGCAGCAAGGTCCTCGAGAAAATCAAACTTCTTCAGAGCACACTTATCCGAATAGTTTATGAATTGTCAAAAAAGGCGTGGGACCAGCTTCCGGAGTCGATCAGGGAGGAGGTCCGCGGCCTGTATGACGGGTGCAAAAGCCGCAATCCGAAGACACGGGTGAAGATGGAGAAGCTGATCGTGCTGAATACCGGTATAGACATATTATGCTCCATGATCTACTCGGGCAACTTTTTCCGGGCTGGCATGGAGGCAGTTGAGCCCGAGGATTTTGACATACCTATGATGTGCAATGCCTTCACAGTATGCGGCAAAAGTGCAGGAAATTTTTGCTTCTTCGGCAGGGACTTCACATTCCCGTCGGCAGATGTTTTTCAGGATACGGCTGCGCTGATCATCTATGCGCCTATGAAACCTGAAGGGCAGGATGGCGAAGGCCCCGGGGTCATAACAAGATCCGGTTCAATTCCGAGACCGATCCCGGGATGGGATTCTGTTTCCGGCAGCAAACAGGGTGTTGGATTTGGTACAAGACCGGATGCAGGCGTAAGAACAGGTACGGACGTTAGCCCGGGAGCAGACAACAGAGCGGGAATAAATGATGCAGAGTCCTTATTGCAGAGCCGCGATCAGCATCCTTTTGTAAATCTTGCCGCCCCCGGCATGATCGGGAGTGTCGCCGCGATGAATATGCAAGGCGCTGCCTTTGGCGTAAATATGTCACCCGGCGCAAATTGTGATCCCGAGAATATCGGCATCAATTCTCTGCTCATGACCAGAATATGTGCCCAGTACAGCACAAGTGCTGCAGATGCTGCTTCACTTTTAGCACGACTTCCCAAAGGAGTATCCTGGCTCTATATCATTGCAGACGGGAGCGGGCGCTCCTGTATTGCGGAAGCGGGAGCCTCCTGGCCGGAGCCTGACCTGATGCAGTACCCGGATGAAGAATTCAGACCGTTTCTGCCTGATGCTGACTTTTTGAAAAGCCATGCCGCGGCACCATACCAAAACGGAGTTATGCTCCGCTGGAATGATTACAAATATCCGCGGGATTACCTTGCGTTCAATCATCAGCTTTGGCAGCATTATAACGAGAAGAAGAAGAAACAGAATATCATATACGACGATGCTTTTGATGAAATGGGGTATATAAACAGGACGGGCGATCAGAACTGTCCTTCCTCCTTTTACTTTGCGCCTCAGAGAGAGGAAAGCGACGAGCTGCTTGTGGCATCGAACCATTATATAATACCCGAGATGCGTTACTTTGCCATGCATCGCTGGACACAGAAGATAATCGGAAAGCGGGTCAATGACATACAATGGCGCTATGATGAGCTTCTCCGGCAGCTGCAGGACAGACTGAAGGAGAAGGGGAGCATCGGTATTTCTGATGCCAAAGAACTCATAAGCTTTCTCGCTCCACACGGCAAATACAGGGAATATTACGCAGATAACCCTAAAAGCAGGAACGGCAAGGAGATTCGTATCGAAGGCGCTGTTTCTGTGTTTGAATTAAAGAGTAAAGTGGTTGAAAGCCATTACGGATACTACTGCGATAAATGGGTAAGGCTTACGTTGCCTGCGTATTTCTGATGCGCTTCACTATCTGGTCTGATTCATATTCTGATCCGGTCCACTAAATGAAGCCTTTTTCCCATATATAAGATCATACCCCGGCGATTTTGCTGTGGTCCGCTTCCTTTTGAGTGTATAGTTCCTTTATAACGCTTTCGATTGGCGGATCGTCCATGGTCATATCGCTTATTATATATTTCTCATTAACAGACTGTATGAAAACATTCAGTTCCACCTTGAGCATGTCCAGCTCCAGTTCGGCGACAAAGGGAGATGTCCTGGAGGTCATCAGGATGCCAGGGATATCTGTCATGTCGGGCAGTTCCTTCTTGACGGTCAGATTCACTCTCTTTTTAACGCCTGAGAACCTTTTCAGAGCCTCCACCGTGTCATCAAATACGATCTCACCGTAATTCACTACGACGACTCTCTCTGCCAGCTCTTCCACGTCGCCAAGATCATGGGTGGTAAGTATGAAGGTAACACCCTTTTTGTTCTGCTCTTTTACGAAATCTCGTATTTTCTCCTTTGCTATCACATCCAGTCCGATTGTCGGCTCATCCAGGAACACGATTTTTGGAGCGTGGAGCATGGCCATAATAAACTCGCATTTCATCCTCTCGCCCAGTGAAAGCTGCCTTGTCGGCTTTCGGATGATATTCTGAAGATCGAGTATTTCCACCATCTCATTCAGACGGCTCTTGAAATCACTGGAGTTGATGCCGTATATCGCCTTGTTCATCTCAAAGGAATCCATCGGCGGGATATCCCAGATCAGCTGGGATTTTTGTCCGAAAACAGCGCCGATATTGCCCACATAGGCCTTGCGCTGCTTCCAAGGCGTGAAGCCCATGACGTCTGCCTTTCCCGAGGTGGGGAACAGTACGCCTGTAAGTATCTTCAGCGTCGTGGACTTTCCAGCACCGTTGGGGCCCAGGAAACCCAGAAGCTCACCCTCGCCCACATTCAGCGATATTCCCTTTAGAGCCTGTATTTCAATGCTCTTGCGGACGAACAGGCTTTTTAGCGTATCGATAAATGAGCTGCCTCTTTCGTATGTTGTATATGTTTTTACCAGATTTTCGATGCGGATTATGTCCATTATTCAACCCCCTGCACTTGTATATTTCGACAGCATAAGCTTCCATACGCCCAGACTCAACATGAAAAACAAGATACACACCAGCATGACGGGAAGGAAGCCGGATATATCCTTTCCAAGCAGCGCTGAAGCCGGATAGAAAGCGATGACCGATACCGGTATGACATAGCTGATGATCGTCTGGAAGACCTTGCTGAAAATTGACCTGGGATAATTGCCAAAGGCGGTGATGCTGTCGAATATTTCATATATTCTGCTGTTGCCCACCCATTTGAATACTGTTGCCGACATCAATACCGCAAAGGAAAAAAGCGACAGTATTGAAAAAATGAACATCAGCAGGAATTGTAACAAATTAATTATACCTGGCTGTTCCAATTGGCGCATCGACAGTATTGTCACAAGGAGACCGCCAATTATCGTTCCGATGCTGTCAGGCTCGAAACCTGTGGCTATCGACATGAACAGCGTCGACGCCGGTTTTATCATAAACAGGTCGTAGGTACCCTCTCTCACATGGGAGAGCGTATTGAACACCATGCCGAAGAAAAGGAGGTTCGCAGTGCCCCGGGACAGCATGAAAATGCCCTGGAGGACCATTATTTCGGGAAGTCCCCAGCCCGGGAAGGACGCTCCTGTTGAGTATATGAGCATCGTCAGCAGGGGCATCAGCATTTCAGATACCAATATCATAATACAGCAGAAAAAGAAATCGCCGCGGTAGGCCATCCGTGAGGAAAAGCTGTTTTTGAGCGAGACCATGTAAATATTCAGCATTCTTATCATGCTCCCACCCCCGTGAATCTTTTTATGCCCAGCTTCGAAAACATCAATGTGAACAGGAGCATGGCCGCGACAGCCAGCGCCTGTATACCCACTATCTGTGGGATGCCGAGGGTCACTCCGCCGAGTTCGTAGGAACCAATGCACACCCTTACAGGCACATAGCCTATAAACTGGAACGGCAGCACAAACATTATCTTCTGAATTATACCTGGGAAAAAGGACAGCGGCAGAAACACTCCCGAACAGATATCACGCAGCAGCAAAAACATACGTCTGATACCGGAGGTCTTTGTAAGCCAGAATGCGGTGATACCCACACAATAGTTCACCAGAAACATCATTATGAAGCCCAGTAGAATGGAGATAACAGCGTAGCCTATACTGGCAGGGATAAGCGGGATTTTGTACACAAAGGCAAATATCAGAAACACGGGGATAAACTCAAATGTCAGCCCCAAAATCCTGTGGCCAGCTTTCTGTGAGAAAGCGAAAAATATATGGGACATGGGCCTCAGCATGTATGTGAGAAATCTGCCTGTCTGTATCAGCATTTGCAGGTTCCAGTCGGCAAAGTCCATGATCAGGTAATTTATCAGTGCAGCCATGCCGAAGTATGTCAGCATCTGATCGAGGGTCAGTCCGTTTATGCTGCCTTTGGCAGCGTATATCGCATTCCATATGAAATACTGCACAAGGAAGTATACAGGTCCGACAAATATCGAGACCATGGAATGGGTGCGGTAGGCCGCCCATTCCTTATAAGTCACGAAAGCGACGGCCCGAAGCACATTAAATGGCCTGACCAGCTTGCTGATATAGTTATCGGTTATCCCGGCTTTTTTGTTCATAAGTAAGCAGTCCTCTACATTAGGAAAAGATGAACTTTAAATTAGCCCTGCCCAGACTATGTTCCTCAGGTTTACTACAGCCTGAGGCTCCCAGCCCAATCCTTCGCAAAGAGGGCAAATATATGCAAGTACTACATTTTCTACAGGATCCATATACAGCCCGCACAATCCTGCTCCTTCATGAGAGAAGGAACCGGGTGATAGGAATGTATTGTTTGAATAAACATTCATGCCAAGGCCGTATTCCATTTCGATGCCTCCGGCGCCCCAACAGTAGGTTTTTGCTCCGCGGGCCTGGTTCCTGGTCATTGCTTCAACGGTTTTTCTGGAAAGTATCTGTGTTCCGTTATAGACGCCCTTGTTGATAAGTGCCTGACCCATTTTCCTCATGTCGGAAAGTGTTGAGAACAGTCCTCCTCCGCCTCTCGGAGCCGCCCAGTCGGGATACTTGCGCGGGTCTGAATACCATTTCTGTTCGTACTTGTCCGTCATACAGATCCTGTCCAGATACCCCTCGGGGATATCAAAGAACGAATCCTTCATTCCCAGCGGCTTTGTTATATTTTCAAGGACATATTTATCATAATGCATGCCTGACACTCTGGAAACGATTTCGGATAGTATGGAGAAGCCTGCAGTTGAGTATCTCCATTCCCTGCCCGGCTCTACTGCTACAAAATCTGAAAGAACAAGCTTTATCCAATTCTTTTTTCCATAGAACCAATCCACCGGATAGGGTTCGAAAAAAACACCCGGATCAGGCCTTATTCCCGATGTATGTGTGAGAAGATGATGAATATTTATTTTCTGGAACATGGGATCTGCGAATTCGTCAATAATTTCCGACACCGGCTGATCCAGACGGATCTTTCCCTGCTCCACAAGCTGCAGTATGGCGACAGCTGTAAATATCTTTGTCACCGATGCGACCCTTCTTATAGTATCCGGCAAAAACGGCCTGCTGTCATCATAACGAAGAAAACCAATGGACTTGTGAGCAATAACCCGGTCATTTTTTGAAATGATATAAGCCCCGGCCTGGATCCTCTTATCGTCTATGAGTTTTATTATGTGTTCGTCGAGAGTATCCAGCGCAGATGGACGGAAGCCGGCTTCCTCAGGACTCTGGGCAGCCACCGCCTGGTTTGAGGGAATTGATTTTTCTTTTCTCATGACCACACCTCCCAGCAGTATTTAGCGTAAATTTGCTACATTCTACCACTACGAGAGTATAAGGTCAATGTAAAAATTGCATATATTATATATTATGGAAGCGGATTAGTGGGACGGGGGCATGAAAGCTCCCGTCCATAACTGTTTATTCTTCGGGTGCGGGCTCTGATCTGTGGCCTTTGATGGTGAGGATCACCTTGCCGGGGTCGGTCAATACCCGTATGCCGGGCTGAAAGCTGAGGTTTGCCGCGGTGAAGCTCTGCCCCGGATCCAGGCCGGATATGTCGGCATCGGCGAACTGGGGGATGTTCGAGGCAGGGCATTCCACAGTTATGGCATTGAGCTGGTGTATAACCGAATTTCCTGCTTTCGCAGTCATTTCTCCGCCTCTCACCCTGACAGGCACCTGTACCTGTACTGTTTCCTGCGGATCAACCTTTTGAAAATCCAGGTGTATGATTTCCCTGTTGACAGGATCGTACTGGATATTTTTTATGATCATGGTCATATCCTGTTCTTCGGCAAATTCCGTATTGAATAATGTGTTTCGCCCATTACTCCTTAAAAACCTGTTGATCTCGGATTTTTTGACCTGTGCTGATGTTGATCCATAACCGCTGCCATAGACTACAGCTGGCACAAGGCCCTGCCCCAGCAGCCTCCTGGCCCTTCCTCCGCCGACCTCGTTTCTTTTTTCAAGCCTTAATTTAACATTGCTCATGATTACCCTCCTAACAAATCGCATATATATTCGCAAGGTTATTATTGACAAATATTTATCTCTAAATACAAGAAGACGCCCACCTCTAAGCAGCATATCTCGCGGAAGCGAGGGCGTAGGTGGGTGATGAATTGTTCGGGGTGTGTAATAGTGGTATGTGAATATTTCCCGAAGCATTG
>JAEYRV010000046.1 GCA_023435305.1 Bacillota bacterium | reverse complement strand
TTTTTCGCAAAGTCAAGATAATATTCACTCTTATTCACCTGTTCTGTCAGACGGGTTCTGCCGTCAGCAGGGTCAATATAGCGGTGGGTAACCTGATCGTCTTTGCCTTTATAGATTTCGTGCAACCATACAAGCGGACTAACCATAGGCCCATTGCTGCAGGCATGTTTTGTGACATACCCTGGTCCCCACGGAATGCCACCGGTTTCACTACCATTGGCATCACGTGTAGTATCCCAGCCGTCAAGTACATATTCAGTCAGGTACTCTGCCTTCTTAAGGTACTCATCGTTATTTGTCAGCTTGTAGGATTCGAGTAATTCCCGTATCAGCCACATCTGATCGTCATATACATTCTCAATGCCTTCAACCCGGGCCGATCCTTTCGCGTTCCCACGGTTTACTCCATACACTGTCCATTCACTTGTTTGAGTATAGGAAACCAATTCAAAGGTTCCCAGATAGTAATCGGCATTTTCATACAAGCGATTTAGTAAACCGGCATAGTGATCAAAATTTTCATTATAGATTGTTGAATTCCCATTATCCTTCTGCACCTCTAATCCATGAAGTATGGCATTAACTGCCTCGATGGCGCTTGTATACATCCATACGCTGCCTGTTTCATCGGAACGGACCTCCGTGTATGGATTGTAATAACGCGCCATTGTCATTCCAGCTCCGGTAAAATGGGCTTCTACTGCATTGTCAGTGAGTTCCATTGCACGAAGAAGGTTTTGTTCTGACAGGCTTATCTCTGAAGGAGGATCTACTATCTCCTTTTCATCAGGATCTTTGCTGCATGCTGTTGTAGTCAACAACAGCAGGCAGCTTGAAATAATTGAATAAAATATTCTCATTGTTTAAATCTTAATTCATGTTTACACTATGGAATACCAGTTTATTCTCACCTGAACTGGCCTCCCCGTTGTACACCCCGATTACGAGCAATACATTTGATCCATTGAATTGTGACAGATCGTAGTTAAATGCCGCATAACCTTCAGGGTTGTCTGCACTTCCTTCACCATGTACGAATTTCCAGCATCCATCTTCAGCTTCACTGGCTTGCTGAGCAGTATTTGAGTGCGGGGCAATGTGTGTAATTGTACCATCATCCTCAATTGCTGTAAGCTTAAAGTAGGTAGGGTTGCTGCTGAAGTTACGTGTGTTAAATGTTAGCTGATTGCTTCCTTCAGCAATGGCAAATTTTGCATACAGGTAAGCTTCCGGAACATTGGTATCCACTTCAGGCGTATTACGGGTTTTAATTAAATAACCTTCCGATGCAAATACCTCAGGGTCTTTCTTAAGCGGTACAAATGACCATTCATGTGCAATATGTGAAACCTGACGCCATGCCTGATAAGCAGCCGGATATCCGTTTTCCATGCTGACATCCCTGCCTGCACTAATCGGGCTGATGCCTGTAAATGAATTTTTTGTGTGGGGCATTGTAGAGCGTACAGTCTCATGGGTTAGTTTCCATCCTTCAATGACTTCTGTACCTGGCAGCCAATCCCAGTTTTCAACCCTTTGATCAGCAAAACGAATTGCACGCAGAACAAGCTGTTTCCAGTAATCACCAGTCTCCATACGATAAATACCTATTGCTATGATTACCTCTTTGCCAGCATATTCGCTTAAATCGAAATCAAAATCAGCATAATCTCCCGAACCATAAGTCCTTGTTCCTCCAACTTTCACAGCTGACGGTTGATCAGCAGTAAGATCAACAACCTGAACCCCAAAATAGGCTGGAGCTGATTCATCGGCATTGTGTGTACGCAACCTCAATGATAATATGCTGTTGTCCTCAGTAATGAGTTTGCTTCCATATGTATACGAATCAAATACAACTGTGTCGGCAGGATTATTACGTTCTTCATCATCGTTCCGGATACGTATAGTAGTACCTTCCCATTGTTCCTCCCAGTTGCCCTCGAAGCTTAATGAGCTCATGTAGTTACAAGCCCAATCCCAGTGCGGATAGGCATCTGCATTCCCTCCACCACGGTATTCATTGTAATACCATTTGTCGGCAGTTGCCAAATCTTCTGCAGTCATGCCCCGAAGCAATTCTTCACTTCCCATTCTGACTTCCAGCGTTACTACACCATCAATAAAGTTTTCGGGAGTCACATTTCGTACTACCTGTGTATAACCATCCTTTGTGAAGGTAACTGTATAATCATCTGCAATCAGGTTCTCAATGGTAAATGATCCATTTTCATCAGTAGTGGTGGTACCGGTAATACCTGTGGTGACAGTAACACCTTCAAGTGGTTCATCATTGTTTTTTGCATCACGGACAACACCTGTTATGCGTGCCGAAGCATTAATCATTGATGCATTGGCAATTGCAACATTGTTCTCATCAAACTTGGCAGCTGTAACGGTAACACCAATCGTTAGCCAACCTGATTTTGAGAATTTGACAGCATGGGTTTTTATTGAAACATTTTCGGCAGTGTAGCTTCCGTCATCTCCTGTGGTTACAGTGATATCTTCTTCGTTTACACCCGATATGGTTACAGTAACTTCAGAAACAGGCTGGCCATCACCATCGGTGACTATCCCTGTTACTGTTCCAGTCCCTGCCGCAATTAGTTCATCTTCTTTCTCGCATGAAC